>NZ_BAAAHG010000011.1:0-146801 GCF_039525155.1 Streptomyces thermoalcalitolerans
CCGGCTGGGGATCTATTCCCTGGCGAAGGCCAATATGCGCAAGATCTTTCCCGACCACTGGTCGTTCATGCTGGGAGAGGTCTGCCTGTACAGCTTCCTCATCATCATCCTCACGGGTGTGTACCTGACCATGTTCTTCGACCCCTCGATGAGCGAGGTGGTCTACCGGGGGTCCTATGTCCCGTTGCAGGGACAACTCGTCAGCCGGGCCTTCGACTCGGCCATGAACATCTCCTTCGACGTGCGCGGCGGTCTGCTCATCCGGCAGATCCACCACTGGGCCGCCATCGTCTTTCTCGCCGGCATGTTCGTGCACATGATGCGCGTGTTCTTCACCGGCGCGTTCCGCAAGCCGCGTGAGATCAACTGGCTGTTCGGGTTCCTGCTGTTCGTCCTGGGCATGTTCACCGGTTTCACCGGCTACTCGCTCCCGGACGACCTGCTCTCCGGCACCGGTGTCCGCTTCACCGAGGGCGCGATCCTGTCGGTGCCGGTCGTCGGCACGTACCTGTCGTTCTTCTTCTTCGGCGGCGAGTTCCCCGGCCACGACTTCGTGCCGCGGTTCTACGCGATCCACATCCTGCTGCTGCCGGGCATCATGCTCGGTCTCGTGGTCGCCCATCTGATCCTGGTCGTCTACCACAAGCACACGCAGTTCGCGGGCCCCGGGAAGAACAACGGCAACGTCGTCGGCATGCCGCTGCTGCCGGTGTACATGGGCAAGGCCGGAGGCTTCTTCTTCCTGGTCTTCGGCTTCCTCGCCCTGATCGCCGGCCTGGTGCAGATCAACCCCGTCTGGTCGATCGGCCCGTACCGCCCGGACATGGTGTCCACCGGCGCCCAGCCGGACTGGTACATGGGCTTCGCCGAAGGCCTGGTCCGGGCCATGCCCGGCTGGGAGATCAACTTCCTGGGACACACGCTCGCCCTGGGCGTGTTCGTCCCGCTGGTCCTCTTCGGCGTCATGCTCGCCGTGCTGGCGCTCTACCCGTTCATCGAGGCCTGGATCACCGGCGACAAGCGCGAGCACCACATCCTGGACCGGTCGCGCAACGCCCCGACCCGCACGGCCTTCGGCGTCGCCTGGGTCACCGCCTACATGATCATGCTGATCGGTGGGGGCAACGACATCATCGCCACGCACTTCCACCTGTCGATCAACGGGGTCACCTGGTTCGTCCGGATCGCCTTCTTCGTCGGACCGGTCGTCGCGTTCATCGTCACCAAACGGATGTGCCTCGGTCTGCAGCGCCGCGACCGGGAGAAGGTGCTGCACGGCCGTGAGACCGGCATCATCAAGCGCCTGCCGCACGGTGAGTTCATCGAGGTCCACGAGCCGCTCAGCCAGGAGCAGCTCTACACCCTCACGGCGCACCACCAGTACGAGCCGGCCGAACTCGGCCCGGCGGTCGACGAGAACGGCGTCGAGCGCAAGGTGGGCTTCATGGAGAAACTGCGCGTCAAGCTCAGCAACGCGTACTACGGCGAGGGCAGCCAGATCCCGAAGCCGACCGTCGAGGAGTACAAGGAGATCACCAGCGGCCGCGGCCACCACTGATCACACCGTCCGAACGGCCGCGTGGCACTCCTCAGCCCAGCGAGGGGGCAGTCCCACCGCGGGTCCGAGCGGACCGGCACACCGGACGCCCTTCGGCCGGGCGGGCAAGGGGTGGGGCGGCCGGCGGTGTCACGAGCCGTCGGCCGCCCCACCGAGTCTGCTCTCGATCCACTCGACGCCGAAGCGGACCACGTCGGGGGCTTCGAAGAGGTGGCTCACGGCGGCGCCCACGCGCCCGGTGCGTCCGATCCCGGCGGCCAGCATCTCCTCGGCGATGACCGTGAACGGCCATGTGCCCTCGGGCACCACCTTCCCGTACGGGAACGCCTCCGTCTCCGTGTCGACGTCCCGGAAGCGCCGCCACACACGGCGCCCGTCGACCATGATCGGCTGCTCGTACTCCACATACCGCTTGCCGGGCGCCTCGGCCAGCGCCTCCGCGTGGTGCAGCAGTGTCAGCGTGTCCAGCGGCGCGCCGAGAAGCAGCACCCGGCCGCCGTCGCGCACGAGCCGGCCGAGCGGACTGTCCGGGCCGTGCGGGTCGTCCCAGGGGTGGTCGTCCATCAGCCGGTGGGCGGCGGGTCCGACGGCGACGAAGCTTGCGTCGGGGTGGCGACTGCGCACCGCTCCCGGCCAGTGGCGCAGTGCCTCGGGGACCCGGCCGACGCTGTGGTCGGCCTCGCTGAGCCGCGGGTCGTACGCGGGCCACTCGGCCCGTGCCGCCTCCCGCCACTGCGGTGGCCAGTCGGCGAGGTCGTAGGGCGGGGCGTCGTTCCAGCCGCAGGACGCCATGAGCGTGCCGGTGTCGCCGACGGTGTCGAGGAGCGCCCCGATCAGTGTCCGGGTGCCGCCGACGACGTATCCGACGGCGGACATGCGGGTGTGCACCATGACGGTGTCGCCGGGACCGACGCCCAGTTCCCTCAGGTCGCGCACGAGACGGCCGCGGGTGACAGGGCCGCCGGCGCGCTCGATCAGTTCCTTCTCGTCCAGTTCCCTCGGTTCCTTCTCGTCCACGGACGCGAACTTAGCGGCCGACACCCCTCTGCCCCGGCACTTCGCGAGATCCGTCAGCCCGCCGACGCGCCTGAGCCGTCTCGATGCCCGGGTCGGTGCCGCTGCTGTGTGCTCTCCGGCCCGCGGCGCCGCACCAGTCGGGAACGAGGCTTCAAAAAGGCACCAAAAGGCGACGGCCGAGGGGCGTTGACGCTGTTGTCGCTCCGGTGCGCAAGGGGAAGAGCGGAGGAAGGGCACCGGTCCCGCCGTTCGGGGGCGGAGGCTCTCTCGCGTCCGGCCGCCGAGCCCGTACCGCAGGGGAGCGACAGGAGCTCCCGGTCGCACTCGGTGTGAGTTCCGGAACACCCGGAAGCAGTCGGCCGGACACACGAGTCGCTGTACTCTTCGAGAACCGCCCTTGACCTGGAAAGCAGGCAGGGAGCAGACACGATCAGGAGTTTCTCCGTGCTTCGTACCATGTTCAAGTCCAAGATCCACCGCGCCACCGTCACCCAGGCCGACCTGCACTACGTGGGATCGGTGACCATCGACGCGGATCTGCTCGACGCGGCCGATCTGCTGCCCGGTGAACTCGTCCACATCGTCGACATCACCAACGGGGCGCGGCTGGAGACGTATGTCATCGAGGGTGAGCGCGGGTCCGGGGTGATCGGTATCAACGGGGCCGCCGCCCACCTGGTCCACCCCGGAGACCTGGTGATCATCATCAGCTACGCCCAGATGACCGACGCCGAGGCGCGGGCGTTCCGGCCGCGTGTCGTGCACGTGGACGCCGACAACCGTATCGTGGCCCTCGATGCCGACCCCTCCGCGCCGGTGCCGGGGTCCGGCCAGGAGCGGAGCCCGCAGGCCGTGCCGGCCTGAGCGGTCCGGCCGGTCCGACCGACCAGGAGCGTGCCGATGAGCGACATCGAGATCCGCGACGACCGGGCGGCGGGCCGTCTCGAGGCGGTCGGTGACGGTGAAGTGGTGGGACGCGTCGAGTACTTCGTCCTCGACCGTCCCCGGCCCGCGCTGGTTCCCGTGCACACGGCCGTGGAGCCCGGGCACGAGGGGCAGGGCATCGCGGGCTCGCTGGTGCGCGAGCTGTACGCCACCGCGCGCCGGGAGGGCGTCGCCGTGGCCCCGCTGTGCCCGTACGTCGTCAGGTGGGCCGAACGCCACCGCGACGAGGCCTCCGCGGCCGGTCCCGGACTGCTGGAGGCCGCGCGGGAGTGGCTCGCCGCGCATCCCGGGCGGTTCTGAGGAGGCGGTGCTCGTGGCGTGTTCGTCCTGCCGCCGTCGGGTGACTGGCGGCACGGGGGCCGGGTAGGCGGGGAGTACAAGGGGGGAGCAGTCCAGAGTCCGCGTCGACCGACCGGCCGGAGGACGCCATGACGAACCCGAACCCCCGTCCCACCCCGCCGGACCCCGGGCCGGGGCCCACCCCGGGGCCGGACCCGCAGCACCCACCGCCACAGCCGACCCCCGTCCCCGAACCGGAGCCGCCCCCGGCCCCGCCGCCCCCTCCGGCGCCGGGCCCGCGTCCGGAACCCCCACCAGGTCCGCCCCCGGGTCCGCCGCCTCCCGGCCCTCCGCCCCCGGAACCCTCCCCGTCCCCGATCCCCCCGGGCCCGGAGCCGGTCCCGAATCCCGAGCCGGGGCCGCCCCTCACCTGACCCCGACCTCGACCCGCGAGGGCGTACGCATCCCGCCCCGCACACGCCGACGGTGGGCGGCACCGAGCCGCCCACCGTCTTCTTGTGCGAACTTCTTGTGCGAACCGGCCGTACGAGCCGGCCGGCCGCTGACCGTCGACCGTCGGCCGGCGCGGACCTACGCCGTGACCTCGGAGCGGTCACCGCCCCACAGCGTGTGGAAGGAGCCCTCCCGGTCCACCCGCCGGTAGGTGTGCGCCCCGAAGAAGTCGCGCTGCCCCTGCGTCAGCGCGGCCGGAAGGCGCTCGGCGCGCAGGGCGTCGTAGTAGGCCAGCGCGGCCGCGAAGCCGGGGGTGGGCACCCCCTGCCGCGTCGCCGCGACCAGCACCTCGCGCCAGTCGTCCTGGGCCGCCGCGATCTCCTGGGCGAAGGTCTCGTCGGACAGCAGGCTCGGCAGGTCCGGACGGGCGTCGTACGCGGCGCGGATCCGGTCCAGGAAGGCCGCGCGGATGATGCAGCCGCCGCGCCAGATGGCGGAGACCGCGCCGAGGTCGATGTCCCAGCCGTACTCCGCGCTGCCGGCGGCGATCTCGTGGAAGCCCTGCGTGTACGACACGATCTTCGAGGCGTACAGAGCCTGCTCCACCCGGTCCGCGAAGGCCCCCGCCTCGGACTCCGGCAGCGGCGACGCCTTCGGGCCCGCAAGTCCCCGCGAGGCCTCCCGCAGGGCCGTGTGCCCGGACAGGGAGCGGGCGAAGACCGCCTCCGCGATGCCCGACACCGGCACGCCCAGGTCGAGGGCGATCTGCACCGTCCAGCGGCCCGTGCCCTTCTGCTCGGCCTGGTCCACCACCACGTCCACGAACGGCTTGCCGGTCGCCGCGTCCACGTGGGACAGGACCTCCGCCGTGATCTCGATCAGGTACGAGTCCAGACGGCCCCTGTTCCAGGTGCGGAAGATCTCCGCGATCTGCGCCGGGGAGTAACCGGCGACGTCGCGCAGCAGCTGGTACGCCTCACCGATCAGCTGCATGTCGGCGTACTCGATGCCGTTGTGCACCATCTTCACGAAGTGACCCGCGCCGTCCGGGCCCACGTGCGTGACGCACGGCGTGCCGTCCGCCGCCTTCGCGGAGATCTTCTCCAGCATCGGGCCGAGGGACTCGTAGGACTCCTTCGAGCCGCCCGGCATGATGCTCGGCCCGTGCAGCGCGCCCTCCTCGCCGCCGGAGATGCCCGTGCCCACGAAGTGAATGCCCTGCTCGCGCAGCTCCCGCTCCCGGCGCCGGGTGTCCGCGAAGTGCGCGTTGCCGCCGTCGATGATCATGTCGCCGGGCTCCAGCAGCGGCGCGAACTCCTGGATCACCGCATCGGTCGGCTCGCCGGCCTTCACCATGATGACCAGGCGGCGCGGCCGTTCCAGCGCCGCCACGAACTCCTTGGCGGTCTCGGTCGCGATGAAGTCGCCCTCGTGTCCGAACTCCTCGACCAGGGCGTGCGTCCGGGACGGCGTCCGGTTGTGCAGCGCGACCGTGTAGCCGTTGCGTGCGAAGTTGCGGGCGAGGTTGCGGCCCATGACCGCGAGTCCGGTGACGCCGATCTGGGCTGTAGTGCTCATACCGCCTGCTCCTTGGAAATCAGGTGAATCATCAGGTGGAACGCCGGTGTCCCGCTGCCGGCGATGCCGATCGCGCCGCCGTCCATGCCCGCCAGTATCACCGTTTGTGTCCACACAGCCATCCTGACGTGCCGGTACGGCACCCGCACATCCGGACCCGGCACGCTTCATTACGCATGCGGATCTCCTCCGGCTCATTCCGTACGACGGAAGTCCGCGGCCCGGCGTGTCCGCGACCGATCCGGCCAACCGGGGGCGGTTATCGGTCACTTGGGAGGGCAAAGCGACCGAAGGCCGTCTTGTGGCGGCTTGTTCGCAGCGGTTACCTTCGCCGCTCCTGACGCTTGGCGAGAGGGCATCAGACATGGCCGCACGCGGCCGGCACCGCCGGTACCAGCCGAACAGGATCAATCGCGCCTCGCTCACCGTCACGGCGGGCAGCGCCGGAATGGCTCTTCCGCTCATCGGCGCCTCGGCCGCCGAGGCCGCCGACGTCTCCACCTGGAACCGGGTCGCCGCCTGTGAGTCCAGCGGCAACTGGAACATCAACACCGGCAACGGTTACTACGGCGGATTACAGTTCACCCAGTCCACCTGGGAGGAGTACGGCGGAACGCGGTACGCGCCCCGCGCGGACCTGGCCACCCGCGACCAGCAGATCGCCGTCGCGGAGAAGGTCCTCGAGGGGCAGGGACCCGGAGCCTGGCCGGTGTGCTCGGTACGAGCCGGGCTGACCCGTGACGGCGGCACCCCCGACATCCGTCCCGACGCCCGTTCCGACAGCCGTGCCGCTCGCTCCGGCGCCCGCCCCGTCGACGTACGGCCGCAGACCGCGCCCCAGGCGCGCGCCGGTACCGCCAGGATGTACACGGTGGTCCCCGGCGACACTCTCTCCGGCATCGCCGAGAAACGTCATGTCCCCGGCGACACTCTCTCCGGCATCGCCGAGAAACGTCATGTCCCCGGCGGCTGGCAGCAGTTGTACGCCGCCAACCGCACGACCATCGGCGACGACCCGGACCTCATCCTGCCGGGCCAGCGGCTCTCGCTGCGCGCGGCCTCCGCGTCGCAGCCGGAACAGAAGGCGCGGCCCAAGGAGCAGCAGAAGCCGCGGCAGGGGACCACGGCCCGCCCCGCCAAGAAGGCCGGGTCCACCACCGGTACGAGGGCCACCCGGCAGCGCTCGGCCTCACGGGCCCTCGTCGCTCCCGTCAGCGCCCCCGTCGGCACGGCCTACCGCGCCACCGGCCCCCACTGGTCGAAGGGCTACCACACCGGCGTCGACTTCGCGGTTCCCACCGGCACCTCCGTGAAGGCGGTCGCCGCCGGGCGGGTCGTCAGCGCCGGCTGGGGCGGCTCCTACGGCTACCAGGTGGTGATCCGGCACCACGACGGCCGCTACTCCCAGTACGGGCATCTGTCGGCGATCTCCGTGCGGCCCGGACAGACCGTCGCCGCCGGAAGCCGTATCGGCCGCTCGGGCGCCACGGGCAATGTCACCGGTCCCCATCTGCACTTCGAGGTGCGGACGGGCCCCGGCTTCGGCTCGGACATCGACCCGGTCGCCTACCTCCGGGCCGGGGGCGTCTCGCTCTGACGCGGAAGCGGCACCGGCCCGGGCGGGCGCCGGGACGCAGGGGGCGCGCAGTCACGGGCCGCCGTACGACCGGCCGGCGACGAGCGGCGGTTCGTCCCGCGCGGCGGCCTGCTCCCGCTCCGGCGGCACCGCGCCGGGTCGCCCGGCCGCCCCGGCCGGCGGCGGTTCCTCCACGGGCGCCGGCGCCGTGGACCCGATCCGCTCGGTCGTCAGCAGGATCAGCCCGCCCGCCGCCACCACGCCGCAGCCGAGCGCGAGCACGGTGCCCAGGGTGCCGTGGCGGAAGGTCTCGCCGAACAGCGTGAGACCGACCGCGGCCGCCACCACCGGGTTCACCACCGTCAGCGTGGCCAGCGGCGCCGCCAGACCACCGCCCCGGTACGACGCCTGCGACAGCAGCATCCCGGCCGTGGCCAGGACCCCGATCGCGGCCAGGGACGACAGCTCCGCCGCCAGGATGCCGCCCCTCCAGCCGGCCGTGACCGTCTTGGTGAACACCGAGGAGATCCCGAAGGCCGTGCCGGAACCGGTGGCGAGCAGCACGCTGCGCACCACCGGGTGCCGGTGCGTCGCCCGGCCCGCGACCGTCAGCGCCACGAGCACACCACCGGTCACCAGGGCCAGCAGCCCGCGCTGCGCGGCGCTCAGCGACCGCGCGTCGGGGGCGCCCACCAGGGTCAGCAGACCCGCCAGCCCCGTCGTCGCCATGAGCGTGCCCCGCCAGGCGGCGGACCCCGCCCGGCGGCCGGTGAACAACGCGGCCATGGGCAGCGTGAACACGATCGTCAGGGCGCCCAGCGGCTGGACCAGACTGAGCGGGCCGTACGCCAGGGCCATCACATGCAGCAGCCCACCGAGGCCGTTCAGCGCCACCGCCGCCCACCACAGCGGCCGGCGCAGCGGCGCACACCGCTCGCCGGGGCAGGACACCGCGACCCGCTCCTGCACGATCGCGCCGCCGGCATAGGCGACGGCGGACACGAGCGACAGCAGCACGGACAGCACGAGAGCGCTCATGAGCCGCTCCCGCGCGTGCTCCTCCGCGCGAGGCGGGAGCGGTGGAAGCGGTGGACCCGGCGTGACGAACGATCGGCCTCCATGCTCCGACACCCTGCCGCGCCGGACGCCTGCCGTCGTCGTCCTTGAGCAGTCATGTGGCCATACTCCTGGCGGAGTACGCCACGGCCCGCGGTCCTTCTCCGGACGGGCGGCACAAGACGGATCTCCCGCCAGGCTCCCGGGAACCCGCCGGGGTACTCCCTCAAGGGCCTTGGTACTACTGCTCGTGTGGACCTCGCCCCCGACCTCGCCGCCCTGCGCCCCCTCGGGGGCTTCTTCGTCCTGCGCACGGGCACCCCGCCCCACGGCCGCCTGCCCACCCTCGCCCAGGTGTACGCGCAGCCCGCCGCCGGCCCGCACGACACCCATCCTCTGGACGTACGGGTCCGCACGGTCGCCCACGGCATCCGTGCCCCCGAGCCCCGGGTCGCCGCCTCGATCGCCCATCAGGCGCTCGCCGCCCGGCTCTGGTCGGCCGCGCTCGGCTGCGCCGCGCTGTACGGCGGGGTCCCCGACCTGGACCCGCACCTTCTCCACTGGGACCCGGCCGCCCAGGCCCCCGACGACCTGTGGCTCACCGAGGTGCGTGCCCGCCCGGCGGACGCGTCCACGATTGCGGCCGTCGTCCTGCACGGCCACCTCGAACCCCTGGCGGCGGCCCTGCGCGCCCGCCATCGCCTCGCACCGGGCCTGCTGCGGGGCAACGCGGCCTCCGCGCTGGCGAGCACCGGACGTCTGCTCGCGGCATGGGCGCGCGACCACGGCCGCGCCGAAGCCGCCGACCGGGCCCGCGAACTGACCACGTGTCTCCTGACGCACCCCCTCCTCGGCCGTGCCGGCACCCTGACCGGAACCGCCTTCCGGCGGCGCAGCTGCTGCCTCTACTACCGGGTTCCCGGCGGGGGACTCTGTGGCGACTGCTGCTTCACACGGCCACCGGGTTCCTCCCCGAAAGCCGCGTCCGGACGGCCGGGGAGACGGCCGGAGGCCCGGACGAAGGACGGCGGGGGAGCGGCCCAAGAAGGCAACGGGGGAGCGGCGGCCGGGTAGGGCGCACACCGCCTCCCCGGCCCGGTGCGTCCGGTCGCGCTCGGGGCGGCACGGGAGCGGTCCGCCCCTGTGGGCGTGACCGTGGTGGGACACCGGCCGCCGGCCGCCTCGCCATGCGTCCTCTCGCTATGCGTCCTTTTTCGCCAAGTCCTTGGAGGGATGGCGGAATTCGTGCTGTCCTGCCGGCTGCCGATCGTGACAACGTTATTTCCGCACTGAAACAAACATGATCAAACTCCCTTACCCAACAAGAGCCGCCAGTCCCCTTCCCCCCCCCCCCCCCCCCCCGAGGAGGATCGTGCGCACCCGCCTCAGAGACCGACTCGCGTTGCTGCTCGCCGCGGTGCTCGGCTTCGCCGCGCTCACCGCGGCGCCCGCCGCGGCCGCGGCACCCGACGACGACCCGGTGGAGATCCACGGCCTGAAGGGCGAGTACTACACCCACTCCGCCCCCGGCACCTTCGACTTCCACGAGCTCAAGGCCACCGGGTTCGACCCGAACCTGGACTTCGACAACCTCGAACCCCGCCTGGCGTTCGCCACCGGACAGTCGGACCACGTCAGCGTCCGCTGGACCGGCCGGATCGTCCCGGAGAAGACCGGCCCCCACACCTTCTCGATCATCGGTGACAACGGCTTCCGCCTCTGGATCGACGGGCGGCTCGTCATCGACTACTGGGTCGACGAGTGGGACCGCGAACAGACCTCCGCCCCCGTGGAGCTGACCGCCGGCCGGGCCCACGACTTCAAGCTCGAGTACTTCGAGCACTACGGCGGTTCCAACCTGCACGTCCGCTGGACCGAGCCCGGCGGCACCAAGAAGCCCGTCCCTCAGTCCGCCTTCCGCCTGCCCGAGGGCTCCACCTACGACGGCGCCACCGCGGCCACCGTCCTCGGCGACGGCCGCACCCTGAAACTCGACTTCGCCCAGAGGCTCGCCGCCCCGCCCGCGGGTCTCGGCGACCACTTCCGGGCCGTGATCGGCGGCGCCGCCTGGCCGCTGGGCGACGTCCGGCAGGACCCGGCCGACCCGCGCGCCCTGCTGGTGACCCTGAAGGAACCGGTCGTCGGCAACAAGACCGGCACCGCCCGCGGCACCGCCGACATCCGCTACGACGGCAAGGGCGGCCTCGCCCGGGCCGACGGCACCCCGGTCGGCGCCTTCTGGAGCAGCGGCCCGAACCGCTCCACCCACGAGCTGCGCACCCCGTGGGCCGACCAGGTGGACCCGGACAACGTCCTGCCCGAGTATCCGCGCCCGCAGCTGACCCGCACTCAGTGGAAGAACCTCAACGGCCGCTGGCAGTTCGCCCCGGCACGGGCCGGTGAGCAGCCGCCCGTGGGCAGGAACCTGCCCGAGCGGATCCTCGTCCCCTACCCCGTGGAGTCCCAGCTCTCCGGCCTTCAACGGCACGAGGACCGCATGTGGTACCGCCGCACCTTCACCGTCCCGGCCGACTGGCGCATCGGACACGGCCAGCGGCTGCGGCTCAACTTCGGCGCCGTCGACTGGGAGGCCGTCGTCTACGTCAACGGCGTCAAGGTCGCCGAACACCGGGGCGGCTACGACAAGTTCAGCGCCGACATCACCGACGCCCTCAAGCCGGGCCGCACCCAGGAACTGATCGTCGGCGTGTACGACCCGACCGACGCGCGCAACGGCGAGAACCCGCCGCTGGGCAAGCAGAGCCTGAACCCGAGCGGCATCTGGTACACCCCCAGCTCGGGCATCTGGCAGACCGTCTGGATGGAGCCGGTCGCCCGCGACCACGTCGACTCCCTCAAGCTCACCCCCGACGTCGAGAAGGGCCGTCTCACCGTGGAGGCCAGGGGCGTCCGCGCCGGCCTGCCGATCACGGCGACGGCCTACGACGGCAAGCGCCCGGTGGCCGTCGCGTACGGACGCACCGGCAGCCCGCTCACCCTCACCCTGCGCAACCCGCGCCTGTGGACGCCCGACGACCCGTTCCTGTACGGCCTGAAGGTGACCGTGGGCGCCGACCACGTCGGCAGCTACTTCGGGATGCGCTCGGTCGCCGTCGAGAAGGTGAACGGCGTCCCCCGCACGCTCCTCAACGGCAAGCCCGTCTTCCTGATGGCCACCCTCGACCAGGGCTTCTGGCCCGACGGCCTGCACACCGCGCCCACCGACGCGGCCCTGGCACACGACCTGAAGGTGCACAAGCAGCTCGGCTTCAACTCCGTCCGCAAGCACATCAAGGTCGAGCCCGACCGCTGGTTCTACTGGGCCGACCGGCTGGGCCTGATGGTGTGGCAGGACATGCCCTCCATGACCCCCGGTGTGCGTCCGTCCGCCGCCTCCCGGGCGCAGTTCGAACGCGAGATGAAGGAGATGATCGACGAGCACGTCAGCCACCCGTCGATCGTCATGTGGGTCACCTTCAACGAGGGCTGGGGCCAGTACGACGAGGCCCGCATCGCCGAGCAGGCCAAGCAGTGGGACCCGACCCGGCTGGTCAACGGCATGTCCGGGATCAACCTGGGCGTCGACGGCGGCGCCGGCGACATCCTGGACGAGCACGGGTACCCGAGCCCCGCGCTGCCGCCCCGCCCGGACGGCAAGCGGGCCCTGGTCAGCGGTGAGTACGGCGGACTCGGCCTCGCCGTGCCGGGGCACGCCTGGTCGGTGCAGCAGAGCTACATCGACGTGAACCCGGAGACGTACACCGACGACTACCTCACCAAGCTGAACGAGGTGCGCGCGCTCGTCTGCCGCGGCAGCAACGGCGCGGTCTACACCCAGATCAGCGATGTCGAGGGCGAGCTCAACGGTCTGCTGACCTACGACCGCAAGGTGCTCAAGCCGGACGTGGCGCGGGTGAAAGCCGCTCAGGAGGCGCTGATCCGCGACGCGTCGCGCGCGACACCCGCGGGGTGCCCGGCCGGCTGACCCGCAGACCCGATCATGCGGGGAGCGACGTCTTTCCGGGAGGTCTCCCCGCATGAGAAGGATCCTGCGCCTGTGCGTGGCGGGGGCGGTGGCGGCGTCCGTGCTGACCACCGCCCCCGCCCCCGTACGAGCCGCCGAGGCACACGACGCCCGGCTCACCGAACCGGCCGGTCCGGTCGACCTGGTCAATCCGTTCATCGGCACCGCGAACGAGGGCAACACCTTCCCCGGTGCGGCCGTGCCCTTCGGCATGGTGCAACTCTCGCCGGACACCGGTCACTTCACCGGCTACGCCTACGCCCACCGCCGCATCCGCGGCTTCTCCCTGGTCCATCTCTCCGGCGCCGGCTGTCGTATCGGCGGCGACCTGCCGGTGCTGCCGACCCTCGGGGACGTCACACGGACGGACTACGCGCAGTACGCGGTCCCCTTCCGGCACGAGGACGAACAGGCGAGCCCCGGCTACTACCGGGTCGTCCTCGGCAACGGCGTCCGGGCCGAGCTGACGGCGACCACCCGCACCGGTGTGCAGCGGTACACCTTCCCCGCCACCGACCGGGCCAACGTCCTGCTCAACGCCGGGCAGGCGCTGCACCGGACGGTCTCCTCCGAGGTGGAGATCCTGGACGACCGCACCGTACGGACCACGATCACCGGCCGCGGCTTCTGCGAGGACACCGAACCGTACACGGTCCACACGATCACCCGTTTCGACCGGCCCTTCACCGCCTACGGCACCTGGGACGGCAGCACCGTCACCGAGGGGGCGAGAACGGGACGCGGGGGAGCGTACCTCCGCTTCGACACCACCCGTGACCGCACCGTCGAGGCGACGACCGCGCTGTCCTACGTGGACGCGGCCGGTGCGGCGGGCAACCTGCGTGCCGAGGGCGGCCGTTCCTTCGACGCCGTACGCGCCGCCGCCCGGCGTGCCTGGGAGGACCGGCTGGAGACCGTGCGGGTGCACGGCGGGAGCACCGCGCTGCGCCGCACCTTCTACTCGGCGCTGTACCGCTCCTTCCTCGCACCCAACACCGGCAGCGACGCCGACGGCCGCTACACCGGCTGGGACCGGCGCGTCCACCGGGCCGAGGGCTTCACCTACTACCAGAACTGGTCGCTGTGGGACACCTACCGCACCCAGGCCCAGCTCCTCGCCCTGCTGGCGCCGGACGAGGCACGGGACATGGCGATCTCCGTGATCAGGGTCGCGGAGGAGAGCGGCTGGCCGCCCAAGTGGGGCTACGCCACCGTCGAGACGAACGTCATGACGGGCGATCCCGTCACCCCCTATCTGACCACCGCCTTCCACCAGGGCCTGCTCGAGGGCTACGAGGAGCGGGCGTACCGCGTCCTGAGACGCAACGCCGACGGGGTGCCGCCCGCCGGCTCCCCGGCCCTGGGCCGCAACGCCAACCCGGACTACCTGACCCGCGGCTTCGTCCCGTACATCAAGGGGCACCGGCTGCCGAAGCCCGGCCACTCCGACCACGCCTTCGGGGCCTCGGCGACCCTGGAGTACGCCCTGTCGGACGCGATGCTCGCCCAGATGGCCCGCGCCCTCGGCCACCACGAGGACGCCGCACGGTACGCCGCCCGCTCCCGCGCCTATCGCCGTCTGTTCGACCCGTCGACCGGCTTCTTCCGCGCCCGCGGCACCTCCGGTGCCTTCACCGGGCCGGCGGACCCGGCGCGGAGCGTGGGCTTCCACGAGGGAACGGCCTGGCAGTACCAGTGGCTCGTGCCGCAGGACCTGCCCGGCCTGATCGAGCTCATCGGCGGCAGACGGGCCGCCAACGACCGTCTCGACGCGTTCTTCGCCTACGACCGGCTTCTGCGGGACCCGGAGCGGACCGCCCGCGAGGTGTGGGTGAACAAGCCGTACGCCTTCTACGGCGCCGCCACCTACAACCCGCTCAACGAGCCGGACCTCGCCGCGCCGTACACCTATCTGTCCACGGGACAGCCGTGGAAGACGGCCGACGTGGTGCACGCCGCGCTGACCCTGTACACCGACGAGCCCGACGGACTGACCGGGAACGACGACCTCGGCACCATGTCCGCCTGGTACGTGCTGTCCTCCATCGGCCTGTTCCCCGTCCAGCCCGGCCACCCCACCTGGGGGCTGTCCACACCGGTCTTCGAACGCGTCGACCTCCGGCTGGACCGGCGCCACCATCCGCGCGGCGGCCTCACCATCACGGCGCCGGGCACCTCGCGGACGAACCGCTACATCCAGACGGTCACTGCCGACGGAGTGACGTACGACCGGACGTATCTGACCACCGGCGCACTGCGCCGTCTCGGCACCCTGCGCTGCACCGTGGGCCCGCGTCCATCGGCGTGGGGGACGTCGCGGCAGGCCGCGCCGCCCGCGCTGCGATGACGGCGACACGCACCGAAGACCCCTGCGTCCCGCTGCTTTCTCCGGGAACGGGACTTAACCTGATGTTAACTGTGCGTATCTTGATCGTACTTGACCGTCATCAGTCAAGGGCGGTTGACCGCAGACTCATCCACCGTCGACGCGAGGCAAGCCATTGACCCCCGACCTGCTCGCTCCCCTCGACCTGGCGTTCTGGAACATCGAGTCCGCCGACCACCCGATGCACCTCGGCGCACTCGGGATCTTCTCGGCCCACTCGCCCACCGCCGGAGCGCACGCGGCCGACCTGCTGGCCGCCCGCGCGGCCGGCGTGCCCGGCCTGCGCATGCGCATCCGGGACGTGTGGCGGCCGCTCGACCTGCGCAGACCCCTCGCCCACGGCCTGCGCCAGCCGTTCAACTTCTTCGGCGGCGCCGCCCGCGAGCCCGACCCCGACTTCGACCCGCTCAACCACGTCCGGCTGCACGCCCCGGTCGCCGGCTTCCACGCCATGGCCGGCCGGCTCATGCAGCGCCCGCTGCAGCGCGACCGTCCGCCGTGGGAGGCCCATGTGCTGCCGGGCGAGGACGGCGTCTCCTTCGCCGTGCTGTTCAAGTTCCACCACGCCCTCGCCGACGGACTGCGCGCCCTGACCCTCGCCGCGGCCGTGCTCGACCCGATGGACCTGCCCACCCCGCGGCCCCGGCCGCCCGAGCCGAAGCGGGGACTGCTGCCCGATGTGCGCAAACTGCCCGGTGCGCTGCGCAACGCCCTGTCCGACCTGGGCCGGGCCCTGGACATCGGCGCCTCCGTCGCCCGCTCGTCCCTCACCACCCGCTCCACACCGGCCCTTGTCGCCGAGCCCACCGGAACCCGCCGCACCGCCGGGGCGGTCGTCGACATCGACGACGTGCACCTGGTGCGCAAGGCCGTCGGCGGCACCGTCAACGACGTGCTGATCGCGGTCGTCGCCGGTGCCCTGCGGCGCTGGCTCGAGGAGCGCGGCGACTCCAGCAAGGGCGTCGCGCCCCGCGCCCTGATCCCGGTCTCCCGGCGCCGGCCGCGCACCGCCTACCCGCAGGGCAACCGGCTCTCCGGCTATCTGATGGAACTGCCCGTCGACGTCCCGGACCCGCTGGGCCGCCTCGGCGCCGTCCGCAGCGCCATGGACCGCAACAAGGACGCCGGCCCCGACCGGGGCGCGGGCGCCGTCGCGCTGCTCGCCGACCATGTACCGGCCCTCGGCCACCGGCTCGGCGGACCGCTGGTCGGCCAGGCGGCCCGGCTCTGGTTCGACATCCTGGTCACCAGCGTGCCGCTGCCCGGGGTCGGCCTGAAGCTCGGCGGCCACCCGCTCACCGCGGTCTACCCCTTCGCCCCGCTGGCCCGCGGCCAGTCCCTGGCGATCGCGATCTCGACCTACCGCGGCCAGGTCCACTACGGCTTCGTCGCCGACGCCAAGGCCGTCCCGGACCTCGGCCTGCTGGCCCGCGCCGTGCCCGAGGAGGTGGAGACCCTGATCACGGTCTGCGGACCCTGATCGCCACCGTTTTCCCCCGGTGCCCGGCGCTGCCGTAAAATCCCCCGTTCGAAAGCGGGCGCGACGCGGAGCGCCGCACGGGTGATCAGGGAACGGCAGCACGATGACGGTGACAGACGACGGCTCGGCGACCACGGACGAGGCGGCGTACGGACCCGGCATCGACCCCGAGCGTCTCGCCGTGTGCCTGAGCGTGCTCGAGGAGCTCGACCGGCTCGAGGTCGACCACCCGGACGCGGTCCGGGTGCGCCGGGCCACCTCGCACATCTACCGCATGGTCAAGCGGCGCCGCCGCCAGGAGCGCCGGGCCGCCAAGACCGCGCACGACAGGGCGATCACGGAAGCCACGGCCACCGGCTCGGCCCAGCGGATCGACGACGAGACCGCGGGCATCCTGCCCTCGTCCAAGGTCGAGCCGGGAAGGATCGCGGGCATCCTGCAGCGCCCGCGCTCCTGCTACATCTGCAAGACCCGCTACGTCGAGGTCGACTACTTCTACCACCAGCTCTGCCCGCCGTGCGCCGCCGAGAACCGCGCCCGCAGGGACGCCCGCACCGACCTGACCGGACGGCGCGCCCTGCTCACCGGCGGCCGTGCCAAGATCGGCATGTACATCGCGCTCAAGCTGCTGCGCGACGGGGCGCACACCACGATCACCACCCGTTTCCCGAAGGACGCCATCCGCCGTTTCAAGGCCCAGCCCGACAGTGACGAGTGGATCCACCGGCTGAAGATCGTCGGCATCGACCTGCGCGATCCGGCCCAGGTGGTCGCCCTCGCCGACTCGGTCGCGGCCGAGGGCCCGCTGGACATCCTGATCAACAACGCCGCTCAGACCGTACGGCGCTCCCCGCAGGCCTACCGCGAGCTGATCGCCGCCGAGTCGGCCCCGCTGCCGGCCGGTGAGCTGCCCGCGTCCGAGGTGATCGGCACCTTCGGCTCCGGCGCGGTCGCCGCGCTGCCGGTGGCGGGCGCCGGCGCGCTGAGCGCCCAGGAGGTCACCGACCTGGCCCTGGTCTCCGGCTCGGCGTCCCTGGAGCGGATCGAGGCCGGCACGGCCATCGACGCGGGCGGCCTGGTGCCCGACCTGCACGACACCAACAGCTGGGTCCAGACCGTGGAGGAGGTCAGCCCGATCGAGCTGCTGGAGGTCCAGCTGTGCAACTCGACGGCGCCCTTCATCCTGATCAGCCGGCTGCGCTCGGCACTGGCGGCCTCGCCGGCCCGCCGTACCTACGTCGTGAACGTCTCCGCCATGGAGGGCGTCTTCAGCCGCGGCTACAAGGGCGCCGGCCACCCGCACACCAACATGGCCAAGGCCGCCCTGAACATGCTCACGCGCACCAGCGCCCAGGAGATGTTCGAGAAGGACCGCATCCTGATGACGGCCGTCGACACCGGCTGGATCACCGACGAGCGTCCGCACCCCGACAAGGTCCGCCTGGCCAAGGCCGGTTTCCACGCCCCGCTCGACCTGGTCGACGGCGCCGCCCGTGTCTACGACCCGATCGTGCGCGGCGAGGCGGGCGAGGACCTGTACGGCGTCTTCCTCAAGGACTACGCCCCTGCCAAGTGGTGAGCGGGGAGCCCCGGCGGCGCTCCCGCTTCGCGGCCCCGCCCCGCGGGGCGACGGTCACCGGTGCACGGTCTGCGCGGGATGCGCACGCCGGTCGGGCCGCAGCCGG
Organism: Streptomyces thermoalcalitolerans; assembly: GCF_039525155.1. Lineage (NCBI taxonomy): Bacteria > Bacillati > Actinomycetota > Actinomycetes > Kitasatosporales > Streptomycetaceae > Streptomyces > Streptomyces thermoalcalitolerans. The sequence continues at coordinate 18,038 of NZ_BAAAHG010000011.1, forward strand.
CACCGCTCGTACCAGACGTCCCTGACGTCGCGCCAACCCGACTCGGCCGGCCGGGAGTTGCGCGCCGCGACCAGCTCCAGGACCGTGCGCCAGTCCTCCAGGACGCCGACGCCGCCGGCGCAGAGGGCGTGGGTGCGGGCCTCCTCGGCCGCCTGGCGCAGGGACAGGGCGTCCTCGTCGAGCAGATGACCGGGGGCCGCCGTGTGCTGCCGTACGAGGCGGGAGACGCGCTCGCCGAGCAGACCGCGGACCGCTTCGGCGGCGAGGGCCGCCGACTCCTTCGCGTCCCTCCGGGTGCCCGTCCCCAGCATGGGGCCGATGCCCTGGACCAGGCCCGCCACCTGGAGCTCCTTGTCGGCCGGGTGGCGCCGGCGCAACAGGGCGGCGGTGCGCAGCGCGTGCTCGTGCGCGTCGACACCGCCGCCGTGACCGTCCGGTGCGGTGACAGTGCCCCGGCAGGCGTACAGCAGGTTCATCAGCGCCTCGACGCTGCGCAGCTCCATACGTCGGTCCTCCGCGAGACGGCCGTCGTGGTGGGTCGGTGGGGCGGGGCGGGTCCGCGGCCCGGTCGACGGGCCGTGCTGTCCCGTAGCTGTTGCCCGCGTAACCCGCAGGTATGAATCCCGTGACGTCCATCATGTGACAAACCGGCTTGTAAACGGTCGAACCAACACGCGTGACTTCGGATGGTTACCCGCTCTTTACAGCCCTATCGAGCGGGGGGCCGCTCATTTGGTTAATCTGGAAGGGACGGGCAGCACCAAAGGGGTCCATCCACACCCATGGTCCGTCCCGGGGCGAGCAGGTGCACAACGGCCTGCCCGGACCTCAGTTGCCGGCGCCACCGCGTCCGAGATGCCGATGAAGCAAGACCCGAACGGGCGTCAGGTGCCGCCGCGCGAACGGCCGGATGCCCCGAGGGTGACCGACACATAAGGAGTGCGCGGTGACACCGGAGAAGACGAATCCCGACGAGCAGCCCACGGAACACACGGAGCGCACCAGCCGGAAGCCCGGGGACCTCGGCAGCCTCGACGTGTGGGCCCGGTCCGCTCCGATCCGCCTGGCGGGTTACGAGGACGACCTCGCCGAGCCGCACATCCTGCGCAGCGTGGACTGACCCGGCGGGCATCACCGTGTTCACCGATCACATGGTGTGCGAAACTCGCACCCATGCTGATCAGGGAAGCCACAGCCGACGACTGGCCGCACATCTGGCCCTTCTGGCATCGGATCGTCGCCGCCGCCGAGACCTACAGCTGGGACCCGGACACCTCGGAGGAGGAGGCCCGGGAGCTGTGGATGAATCCGGCCAAACGGGTGTACGTCGCCGAGGACGACACCGGGGCGGTCGTCGGCTCCGCCTATCTCACGCCCAACTACGGCGGCCCCGCCGCCCGTATCGCCAACGCGGGCTTCATGGTCGACCCCGACCGGTCCGGCCAGGGCATCGGCCGGGCCCTCGCCGAGCACGTCCTCGCGGCCGCCAAGGCCGCCGGCTACCGGGGCATGGTCTTCAACGCCGTCGTGGAGACCAACCCGGCCGTCAAGCTGTGGAGCTCCCTCGGCTTCCGGATCATCGGAACGGTGCCGGAGGCGTTCGAGCACCCCCGGCACGGCCTGGTCGGGCTGCACATCATGTACAAGGCGCTCTGAGGGGGGTGTTTTCCGGCTCCGGCCGTGCGGTCTGTCCGCCTGGATGATCCGGGGTGCGGCGTCTGGCGGGTGGGCCGACGGCACTGCCGGGAGGGGGGTGGTCCGCTTCCGTCGACGATGGCGGCGGAAGCACTGTTCTGCTCCGGTTGGTGCGGGTCACGGCGGTGACGGAGGCTCCGGCGAGCCCGGCAGAGCTCATCCGACCCGGTCGCTCGTCCCCCGATGGCCCGGCGCTCGAACACGTGGTCCGGCAGCCTCGAAGGCTGCCGGACCACGGTGAGTTGTGCGGTGCTGTCGCTCAGCCGGTGCAGCCGGGGACGGCTCCTGGCGGGGCGCAGTTGTTGGGCTTGTTGAGAGTGACTGTGGTGCCGTTCAGTGTGACGGTTCCGGACGCTTCGAAGATGCCGCCCCCGTCACCGGCCTTGTTGCGTGTGACGGTGCTGTTGTTGAGCGTCGTGGAGCCGACGGCGTTGAAGAGGCCTCCGCCGCGGGCGGTGCCGCCGTTGGAGACACGGACGGTGTTCTCGCTGATCTTGGTCCCTTCGATCAGCGCGGTGCCGCCGGTCCCGTTGTTGATGCCGCCGCCCTGGGCACTGCCGCCGCCGGACGCCTCGGCGATGTTGCCGCGCACCGTGCTGTTGCGCAGGGTGAAGTTGCCGTCGGAGGCGACCTGGATTCCGCCCCCCACCGCGGTGCCGCCGTTCGGGGCGGTGGCGATGTTGTCGGTGACGCGGGTGTCGGTCACGGTCAGAAGGGCGTTGTTCGCGACTCCACCGCCCTGAGCGAAGCCGCCCGGGGCGCTGGCGGTGTTGTTGCGGATGACGCTGCCGGTCACGGTCATCGTGTCCGGTGGGATGGCGCCGTTGGCCAGAGCGGCACGCGCGAAGCCGCCCGGGGCGCTGGCCTGGTTGTGGGCGATGGTGGTCTTCTCGATCGTCGCCCGGGCGAAGGTGACGAGGCCGGCGCCGAACGCGAAGCTCTGGGTGTTCTGGGTGACGCGGACGACGTTGTGGGTGAAGCGGCTGCCCTTCACCAGCAGCGGCCCATTGCTGGAGAGCCCGCCGCCCGCGGCGCTGCTCTGGGCCGTGCCGTTGTAGACGGCGGTGTTTCCGCTGACCTCGGTGTCGTTCAAGGTCGCCGTGCCGGTGCCCGCGCCGGTACCGGTCTCGATGCCGCCGCCCTCGGCGAAGGCGTCGGACTCGGCGGTGTTGTCGATCACCCGGCTGTGGTTCACTGTCAGCGGGCCGAGGCTGGAAATGCCGCCCCCACAAGCCCCTCCCGGGAAGTTGGGGCAGTCCGTCGCCTTGCCGCCGCTGATGGTGACCTTGTTGAGCGTCAGGCTTCCCGTGGTGGCCACGAGAAGGATGCGGAAGGCGGGGGCGGACTTGGCGCGCGTGATCGTCGCGCCGTGGCCGCTGCCGCCGGCTTTGTGGCTGCTGCCGCCGTTGATGGTGATGTCGCTGGTGATGGTCGGCAGGCCGTTGGCGGGGTTGGCGGCATCAGGGGCCGTCAGCTTGTAGGTGCACTTGGGGTCCAGATTGAGGGTGTCGGGGCCCGGTGAGCTGTTGGCCGCATTGATCGCATTGACGAGGGCCGGGACCGAGCACGGCACGGAGATGGTGGCCGCGTGGGCGACCGGTCCTGGAAGGGTGCCTCCGGCCAGGGCCGTCAGGCCGGCGGCGGCCAGGAGCCGGGTGGGACGCAAGCGCCGGCCGCCGAGGAGACGACCATGCGCTCGGAAGTTCTGCCACGACATCAAGGAGTTCCTCTCTTTCCCGCACCGGAAGGCTCTCCCGCACCGGAAGGCGCCCCTTCGGGCGTGCTTCGACCAGCGTCCGGGCGGCCGTCCCTCGCGGGCTGTTGACATGGCGGGCCGGAGCCAACCCGATCACGAGCCCCTGCCGCGAGCTCCCTGATGCGGCGCAAACCCGTCCGTGTCCACTGGAACGGGGGCAATTCCCCTGGTCCGTTCGTGCCGGCGGCAGCCGGGTGCCGGCGCTCCTGGGGATGTCCCAGGTCCGAGGACACGCTTCAAGGGCTCACAGACCGGCCGTCCGCCGCCACGGGCGCAGGGCCCCGAGCCGCTCCGCCAGGGCCGGCGGATCCGCCTCCGAGCCCGGACGGCCCACCGGCCGTACGGCGCAGAGGGCGCCGGAGGGCGGCGCGCCGGACGGCACGGCCATCGCGGGCCGGCCGGTCACGAGCGCAGCGCGGTTTCGGGCAGCCGGGTCGGCGGCAGGTACTCCCGCACATAGGTGCGGTCCCAGCAGGCGCCCGTCGCGCGCAGCTCCCGCCGGCTGGTGTAGCGGTAGCGGAACAGACGGGCGCGGACGTAGCGCGGTGGACTGTCGGGCGGGAAGGGGGAACGGCGCAGCAGCTTCAGGGTGTCGCGGTCGTTCTTCAGGAGCCGTTCCACCAGCGCACCGAACCAGACGCCGGCGTACGCCGGGGACAGCGCCGCGAACCACATCAGCCAGTCCAGCCGCAGATGGTAGGGCGCGAACTGGCGGGGCCAGCGCCGGGGGTCACCGGGCTTGCCCCGGAACTCGTACTCCCGCCAGTCCGCGTCCTCGCCCGGTGTGTCGTCCGGCGTGCCCTCGATCACCACCTCGTAGCGGACACGGCTGACGCTGCCGAACGCGCCGTAGGTGTTGACCAGGTGCAGCGGGTCGAAGGAGCGGTTCATGACCTGACGGCGGGAGACCATGTTCACCACGGGGCGGTAGCTGAGGAACACCACTAGCGCGGCGACGGCGAGCACCACGATCTCGTACCACAGGGGTGCCGCCGGCAGGGACGGCGGGCTCCCCGGGAACCGGACGGCCGACAGCGCCAGCGCGATCGTGAGCCAGTTCAGCCAGGAGAAGTTCCCGGACAGCACCAGCCACAGCTGGGTGACGATCATCAGTGCGGCCGCGACCGTGGCGATCGGCTGCGGGGCGAACAGCAGAAACGGCACCACCAGCTGCGTGACGTGGTTGGCGGCCACCTCGGCTTTGTGCAGGGGCCCGGGCAGATGGTGGAAGAACCAGCTCAGCGGCCCCGGCATCGGCTGTGTCTCGTGGTGATGGTGCAGACAGGTCAGCTTCCGCCAGCACGCGTCGCCGCGCATCTTGATCAGCCCGGCGCCGAACTCGACGCGGAAGAGGAGCCAGCGCAGCAGGAACAGCACCACCACGGGCGGGGCCACCTCGTCGTTGCCGAGGAAGACCGCCAGGAACCCGGTCTCCAGCAGCAGCGACTCCCAGCCGAAGGCGTACCAGGTCTGCCCGACGTTGACGATCGACAGATACAGCGCCCAGGGCACCAGCCACAGCAGCATCCCGCCCCACAGCGGCAGCCAGGAGTCCAGCCCCGCGAGCAGCGCCGCCGACACCGCGCACCCGGTCCACGCGACCGCCGCGCAGAATCGGTCGGAGTAGTGCAGATGGAACAGGCTCGGCGCCCGGCCGAACGGGACCTGCTCGACGAAACGGGGGATCGGCAGCATGCCGCGCTCACCGAGCAGCGCCCGGAACTGCAGGGCCGCCGTCAGGAACGCGACCAGATACACCGCGGCCAGTGCCCGCTGGAAGACCAGCCGGCTCAGCCAGTACTCGGGTGCGGTGAACCATTCCACGGCCGTGCGCTCCGCTTTCTCGGCTTTCTCGGCTTTCTCGGCTTTCTCGGCTTTCTTGGCCTGCGGCCCGGCGTGCCCCGGCGCGGGACACCGGACTCCGGCCACGGTCCGGGTCCGCCTCGCCCGTCCGGATGCTCTCGGCGAGCGAGGGGGAAACAGGTGCGGCACATAATGGTGACGGACCCCGGCTACCCCGTCCCCGGCTCGAAAAATCCGACAGAACCTGGCAAGGTGTCGCCCATGGCCGAACAGGGAGCGTCCTCCCTGTCCCTCTCGGAGGACTGGCCGGCCCACCCGGACCCCATCCTGGCGCTCAACCGCATGGGCAGCTTCGACTGGGACCTGGACGCCGGTCTGGTGCACATGGACGCCCAGGCGCACCGGATTTTCGACGTCACCCCCGAGGAGTACGACGGCCGCCCGGATCTCCTGGGCGACCGGCTGCTGCGGTCCGACCGCGAGCGCTTGGACTCGCTGGTGGCCCGGACGATGAAGGACGGCCGCGAGAACTACGGGGGCTATGTCCGGGTGCGCCGCCGCAGCGGCACCTTCCGCTGGACCTATGTCCAGGGCTACATCCGCCGTGACGACACGGGCCGCCCGCGCAGGATCATCGGGATCATCCGGGACGCCACCGAGGAACTCGACGAGAGCGTCGCCCGCCGTGAGAGGGCCGCCCGGGACACCGCCCGGCGCGAGTGGACCAACGTCGTGGAGGCCGCCACCACCGCCCTCGCCCGCGCGCACACCGTCCAGGACGTCATCGACGTCGTCAAGGACACCCATGGCCTGGCCCTCCTCGGGGCCAGGAGCCTGGTCCTCGGCCTGGTGGAGGGCGACCGCATCCGGCTGGTCGCGGAGGGACCCGAGGGCGCCTCGGTGCCCGGCACCCGCGTCACCCGGGTCGACGAGCCCTACCCGATGAGCGAGGCCGTACGCACCCTCGCCCCCCGTTTCATCGAGTCCCCGGAGGACTTCGCCGAGCGCTACCCCGTCCTGTGGCCGCACCTCACCGGCCTGGGCATCACCTCCGCCGCCTATCTGCCGCTGATCGCCCACGCCCGCCCGATCGGCGGCATGGGCCTGCTCTACAGCGACCGGCGCGGCTTCTCGCCGGAGGAGCGCGACCTTCTCATCAGCCTCGGCAGCAGCATCGCCCAGAGCCTGCAGCGGGCCATGCTCTACGAGCGGGAGAAGGATCTCGCCCAGGGCCTGCAGCAGGCCATGCTGCCGCGCACCATCCCCAGCGTGCCCGGCGCCGACGTCGCCGTCCGCTACCGCTCCGGTTACGCGTACGGCTCCCTCGGCCGCGACATCGGCGGCGACTGGTACGACCTCATCCCGCTGCCCGGCGACCGGGTCGGCGCCGTCATCGGCGATGTGCAGGGCCACGACACGCACGCCGCCGCCATCATGGGCCAGCTGCGCATCGTGCTGCGCGCCTACGCCGCCGAGGGCCACGCGCCGGCCACCGTGATGGCCCGCTCCTCCGTCTTCCTGCACGAACTCGACACCGACCGCTTCGCCACCTGCCTGTACGCGGAGGCGGACCTGTCCACCGGCGCCGTCCAGCTGGTCCGCGCCGGGCACATCGACCCGCTGGTGCGAAAGGACGACGGCTGCCACCGGGTCGTCGTCGAGGGCGGTCTGCCGCTCGGCCTGTCCGCCGAGTTCGACAGCCTGGAGTACCCGGTCGGCACCATGGAGCTCGGCCCCGGACAGTCCCTGGTGCTGTGCACCGACGGTCTGATCGAGTGGCCCGGCACCGACCTCGACGACGGCATGCGCACCCTCATCGAGTCCGTCGTCGAGGGACCCGAGGACGCGGAGCAGCTCGCCGACCGGCTCATCGACCTGGCCGAGGAGCGCGGCAGTGACGACGACGTGGCCCTGCTGGTGCTGCGTCGCCGTGGGCCCGGCGAGGCGGTGGCCCGTCGACCGGATCCGGCGGCACAGGGCCCGGCACCCTCCAGGCCCTGAACCGGGCCCGGCGCACAGTCCGCGCCGCGGTGCGCTCGCAGGGCCTGCGCGAGCACGCGCACGGGACCGGATCCGTGACCGGTGCATCACTCACCTGTGCTCTGGTGCGCATCAGCGCACGGGTGAGCGATGCACCGGCAGGGTCCTCGACGGGCACCGGCCGGCGGGGGAGGGGTGTGAGGAGGTGTGGGGGGTGAGGGTGGGGGTGGCAGGAACAGGGGGTGGGGGAGAGGGACGGAAGAGGCCGGGGTTCAGTGGACGTCCAGGGTCACCAGGCGCTGCCCCCGGTCCGTGCGCACCTCGAAGTGGTCGATCTCGTCCGGGTGCATCGTCGTACCGGCGGACATCGTGTGGGCCCGGCCGTCGCGCGTGGGCACCTTCCAGCCGGCCACGGTCTGCTCCGAGCTGTCGCGGCCGACCACGACCAGCCGGCAGGAGCGGGGACCGGCCCCGTCCTTGACCCGCACCTCGATGGCGCTGCCCCAGTCCCGGTCCGCGGCCTTGACCTCGGCCCACACCCCGGTGCTCGCGTCGGTGGCCGCCACCTGGACGGGCCTGTCGTCCTGTCCCGCGGCGAGCACCACCGCCGAGCCGCTCACGGCGAGCACCACCGAGGCGGCCAGGGCATACAGCAGCCGCCGCCGTCCGGCCCGGCGTCTGCGCGCCACTTCGCCGACCAGCCGGTCCAGCAGCCCGGGGCCGGGCTGGGTCATGGGGTGCACGAAGCGCGGCGTGGCCCTGCGGTACAGCATCAGCTGCCGTGTCGTCGGTCCGAACTCGGCGACGTGCGCCGCGCAGCGAGGGCACTCCATGAGGTGGTCCTCGAAGCGGAAGGCTTCCGCCTCGTCCAGCACGCCGAGCGCGTACGCGCCGACGTCGCCATGTCTTTCCAGGGACCTCATGCCGAATCCTCGTGCCTTCGGGTGGGGGTGGGGTGACTGCTTGCTCCCACCCGTACGCAGCGGACGGCTGAATCACTCAGGCAGGCACCGAATCGTAATCAAAGAGGTTCGGAGCGGCCGGGCCCGCGGATTGGCCGGAATCTAAAAAAGATGGATGGCGAGATGTCCGAGGGGCAGTCCGAGCTGCCAGGCGGGCGTCCACACCTTGGGTCCCTCGTCCTCTCCGACCGCCCCGGCGATGCCGCCCGGCACCGCGTCCAGGTCGGGCGCGAGCAGCTCGGTCTCCCGCAGCCACCGCCAGGCCGCCTCGGCCAGCGCCAGGTCGGGGGAGTGCGTCCCGCGGGCGTGCGCGTCGGCCGCGAGGTCGGCCAGCCGCTCGCACACCCAGTCCTGCCACGGCTGGTCGTAGGCGGTCAGCGACAGCCAGGTCTCCAGCTGTGAGACCACCCGGGTGCCGGAGAGCTCGCCGCCGGGGTCGGAGAGGAAGACGGTGAGCGCCAGCGCGTCCCGCCCGGCGCGGAACTCGAAGGACGACGGCGGCATCAGGTCGCCGGTCCGCAGCAGTTCGTCCGCGATGTACTCGGCGTACAACCACGCCATGGGGACGGTCAGTTCACCGCCGCCATGGCCGTCCGTGCTCTCTTGCCCTCTGTGCTGCATTCCTTCCTGCCTTCCTCCTGTGCGCGTTCCCGGCCCGGCCCCGGATGGGGGACTCGTCCGGAACACGGTTGAGGACAGCCGATTACCCGACGAAGGTCCGCAGCAAGGCGCTTTACGAAGACTTGACCCTGAAGTCGGTTTCATCGCAGGTCGGCCGCGTATCCCGGGAGCATCCGGCGCAGGGCGCGCAGCGCGTAGAACGCACGGGACTTCACGGTACCGGGCGGAATTCCCAGCGTTCGGGCGGCCTCCGCCACACTGGCCCCCTGGAAGTACATCAGCATCAGGACTTCACGGTGTTCCGGGGTGAGGGTCTTCACGGCCTCCCGTACGTCCAGCATCGCGGCGGCCCGCTCGGCGTGATCGGCGATGACCCGCACGTTCTCCAGATCGGCGTCCCCGACCTCCGGCGGCCGCGCCTGCCGGGCCCGGCGTGCGTCGATGGCGAGCCGGCGTGCGACGGTCAGCAGCCAGGGCCGTACGGAGTCGAAGGCGTCGGCGCGCAGCGCCTCGGGGTGCTGCCAGGCCCGCACGAGCGTCTCCTGCAACAGGTCCTCGGCACGCTGGCGGTCGCCGTCGCACAGGCGCAGCAGCAGCGCGAACAGCGGCCGCCCGTGCTCGCGCTGCAGGGCGGCGAGTTCGTGCTCGGCGGTCGTCGTGGTGTGCGAGAGAGTGATTCCGGCCGTCATGGCCGTATGGCATCGCAGAGGGCCGTACGGGGACAGGGAACGTGCACCGCTGTGCGACGGACGGTCGATCGTGTCGCCGAACGGTTCGACGAACGGTTCATCAGCCCCCTGTCGGCCCCTCGCTGTCCGTCGGACGGGCCAACGACGCACTGATCCCGTTTGCGGAAGCCGTCAGCTTCGTACCCATTTGTCTGTCCATACGACCGCTGTGGGGTGAACCGATGATCGCACGCAGACGGCAGGTGGGTCTGGTCGTGACGGCCCTCCTCGCCGCGGCCGCCGCCTGCCAGAACCATCACAGGGAGCAGCAGCACGCCTCGTCCGGACGTCCGGCCCCGTCGGCGTCGCGCACCGCGACGGCGCCCTCCGCGGGGGCGCCCTCCGCGTTCACGCTCGTCGCCTCCGGCAGCATCCTGCCGGACCCCTCGGTCGTCGACAGGGCCCGCTTCGACGGGGGCGGCGTGAGCCACGACTTCCGGCCGATGCTCGAGGACGTCCGGTCCGTCGTCTCCCGGGCCGACCTGGCGCTGTGTCACCTCGGCGTCCCGCTCGGCATGAACGTCCCCCACCCCGCCGCACCCCGTCCCGTGTCCCCGCCCGAGCTGGCCCAGGCACTCGCCGCGACGGGCTACGACAGCTGCTCCACCGCCTCCGAACACACCCTCGACGCCGGCATGGAGGGCGTCCGGTACACCCTGGACGTCCTCGACCAGGTGGGGGTGCGGCACGCCGGATCGGCCCGGGGCGAGGCCGAGGCACGCGGCACGCTCCTGCGGGCGGGCGGTGCGCTGGTCGCCCATCTGGCCTACACCGCCGACTCGAACGTTCCGCCCCCGCCCGGGCAGCCGTGGGCCGTCCGCCTGATCGACGAGGACCAGATCCTCGCCGACGCGAAAGCCGCCCGCGCGGCGGGCGCCGACGTCGTGGTCGTGTCCCTGCACTGGGGCCCGGCCTGGCAGGAGGCGCCCGACAAGCAGCAGACCGACCTGGCCCGCAGGCTCACCGGGGCGCGGACCGGCGGCCGCCCCGACATCGACCTGATCCTCGGGACCCGCGCCCATGTTCCGCAGCCGTACGAGAAGATCAACGGTACCTGGGTGGTCTACGGCACCGGCGACCAGATCGCCGGACAGCCGGCCGGCGAACGCACCCCGCGGGATGTGCGCTCCCGCCAGAGCACCCTCGCCCGCTTCACCTTCGCCCCGCCCGCCCGGCCGGGCGGGCGCTGGGAGGTGGCCCGTGCCGAGTTCCTCCCCGAGATGTTCGACCCGGACGCCGGCCGGGTGGTGAACGTGGGCGAGGCCATCGCCCGGGGCGCCGACCTGCAGGGGGTGCGGGACCGGCTCCAGACCGTGGTGCTCGGCCGGGGCGCGGCGAAGGACGGGCTGATGATGGGGCGGTGACGGGCCGGCGACGGGGCGGTGACGCGGTCAGTCGACGTCCACGTGGCCGAAGAGCGCGAGCATCTCGCGGAGGACGCGCAGACATGCCTCCACATCGGCCTGTGTCAGATCGCCCCCGACCTGACGCAGCAGCAGGTGCTCCCGGGTGAGCACCGCGGTGATCGCGGCCCGGCCCGCGTCCGTGAGCCGGATCAGCGGCGAGCGCCGGTGGGCCGGGTTCGGCACGCTCTCCACCAGGCCGCGCGCCGCCGCGTCGTTCACCATGCGCTGCACGAACTGCCGGCTGATCGCCTGCGCGCGTCCCATCTGCGGGACGGTCATCGGCCCGTGCTTGTGCAGCAGGTCGAGGACGGCCCGTATGCCGACGGACAGTCCTGCCGCGGCCTGGTCCTGCTCCACCTTGCGCTGCACACGCCGGTAGAGCGGGCCCACCAGGTCGAACACCTCGGTGAGGCGACGGCCGAGTTCGTCCGGGGGGAGAGGGGCATGGAGATCGTTCACCCGACCATCATGACACCTTGGTTGTCAAAATGGCGAGAAGATGACACCTTGATTGTCATGAGTGCTGTTGCGGATCTTCGTTTCTTCCCCTCCTCGGACGGCGACCTCGCCTACCTCGACCAGGGCAGCGGGGACCTGGTCGTCCTGCTGCACTCCGGATGGGTCGACCACCGGGTCTTCGACGCCCAGATCGCGGCGCTGGCCCCGGAGTTCCGGGTCGTCGCCCCGGACGTACGCGGCCACGGCTTCTCCGCCAACGCGACCAGGCCCTTCCGGTGGGCCGACGACCTCGCCGGACTGCTGCGCCACCTCGACGCCGGCCCCGCGGCCCTCGTCGGCCTCTCGATGGGCGGGGCCATCGCCACCGACACCGTGATCGAGTACCCGGAACTGGTCCGCGGGGTGATCGTCTGCGGCGCCGCGACCAGCGAGTTCCGGTACACCGACCCCTGGGCGCAGCGGATGCAGGCCGACTGCCTCCGCGCCCTGGGCGCCGGTGACATCGACCGCTGGCTCACGGCGCTCCTGGGCTTCGCGGCCGGCCAGAGCCGCACCCCCGGCGACCTCGGCCCGGACATTCCGCGCCGGCTGCGCGAGATGGCGCTGCACACCCTGTCCAAGCACACCCCCGACGAGAAGGACTGGCACGTCCCCCTGACGGACACCTGGGCACGCGTGCCGGAGATCGCCGTCCCGGTGCTCACCGTCAACGGCGCCCTCGACGCGCCCGACCTGATCGCCGAGGCCGAGCGCCTCGCCCGTACCGTCCCCGACGGCCGCTCCACGACGATCGAGGGCACCGCGCACTACCCGAACCTGGAGCGGCCGGAGGTCTTCAACGGGATCGTCGCGGACTTCCTCCGCGCGCTTCCGGCCCGCTGACGGCGCCCCCTAACGCCTGGCCAGTTCCGAGTGCCGGTACGAGTACGCGAAATAGAACACGCACCCCACGAGGAACCACACCGCGAACCGCACCCAGGTCTGCCACTGCAGGAAGGTGATCAGCCAGATCGAGAAGACCACGCCCAGCCCCGGCACGAACGGCATCCACGGGGTGCGGAAGCCGCGCGGCAGGTCCGGCTGCCGGTAGCGCAGCACGATCACCGCCGTGCACACCACCACGAACGCCAGCAGGATGCCGATGTTGGTCAGTTCGGCCGCCTCCGCGATCGGCAGGAAGCCTGCGATGGCGGCCGACGCCACCCCGACGATCCAGGTCACACGGGTCGGCACATGCCGTGTGGGGTGCGTCTTCGCGAACCACCTGGGCAGCAGCCCGTCCCGGGACATGGCGAACCACACCCGGGTCACCCCCAGCATGAACGTGAACATCACCGTGAGGATGCCGATGATCGCGCCCACCGCGATCAGGTCCGCCAGCCGGTTCAGCCCCACCGACTGGAACGCGGTCGAGAAACCGCTCTCCTTGTCGATGTACCGGTAGTTCTGCATACCGGTCAGCACCAGACAGGCCGCCACGTACAGGACCATCGCGATCACCAGCGAGTAGATGATCGCCTTCGGCATGTGCCGCTGCGCGTCCTTGGACTCCTCGGCCGCCGTCGACATCGCGTCGTAGCCGAAGACCGCGAAGAACACGGTCGCCGCACCCGTGAACGCCCCGCCGATCCCGTAGGGGAAGAACGGGTGGTAGTTGGCGGTGGTGATGTGGAAGGCACCGACCAGAACCACCACCAGCACCACCAGCACCTTCAGCCCCACGACGAACGTCTCGAAGCGGGCCGCGTTGCGGATGCCAAGGGTCAGCAGCCAGGCGATGAGCAGGCACAGGAGCGCCGCGAACAGATCCACCTTGTGCCCGGCGCCGGTGCCGGGCGCGCCCAGCATCCAGGCGGGCAGATCCGCGCCCAGGCTCTCGATCAGGAAGCCGAAGTAGCCGGAGATGCCGATCGCGACCACGGCCACGATCGCCGTGTACTCCAGCAGCAGGTCCCAGCCGATGAACCAGCCGGCGAACTCGCCGAGCACCGCGTAGCCGTAGGTGTAGGCCGAGCCCGCCTTCGGGATCAGTCCCGCGAACTCGGCGTACGACAGGGCGGCCGCCGCACTGGCCACGCCCGCGATGAGGAAGGACACCAGCACCGCGGGGCCCGCCGTGCCGTTGGCCACCGTGCCGGCGAGGGTGAAGATGCCCGCGCCGATGATGCCGCCCACGCCGATCGCCGTGAGCTGCCACAGCCCGAGCGTCCGCTCCAGCCGGGGGCCCTCGGCGGCTTCCGTCTCCTCGATGTGTTCAATGGGTTTGCGGCGGAAAATGCCCTCACCCGCCCGGAGTCCCGCCATGTGCCTCACCTCTTCGCATACGGCAACGGCTGACGGCGGATCGTACCGGCCCGGTACCGCCGGGGAGGAGAGAATCGCCACGCATACGGCCGGACCGGGGCGAGGCGACAACCGGTCGGGCCCACGGCTACGGCACCGCCGTCACCGGCCATCGTCCCGCCTTGACCAGGCGGACCGCGACCGGGCCGACGATCCGGTGGCCGGCCCGCTCGGAGGCGTCCACCACCGCGTCCGCCCGCAGGGGGCGGCGGCCCGCAGGGAGGAGTCGGAGCCGTCCGCACCGACGAGGACGACCTTCGGCCCGTCCGTTCCCCGCCCGAACCGGTGCGCCCGCGGCTCGTCCCGCTCCGGCTGCCCGTGCTGCTCCGTCACTCTTACGAGGCCGGGGAGGCCAGGGGAGGTGTGTGGACCGTGCCATGGACCGCGGGGTCCGGTAGCGTTCCGGGGTTCCAAGGAGGTGTGCCGACCGGGGGACGCTGGGCCGGGCGGGTGTTTTTCGTGCCGTTGTGCCCGTGGAGCGGTGGCGAGCCGGTCACTGATGAGTCATGCAGAAGGATCAGTTGCTCACGCGGCGCCGGGCATTGTTCGCCGGAGCCACCGCTCTCGGGGCGGCGGGAGCGGCCGGCACGGCCGGTCTGCTGCTCTCCGGTTCCTCCGGGCCCGCCCCCGCCCCTGCCGCGGGTCCCCCGGCGCACCGCTCCTTCAATCCCTCCGCCTACCGCCTCCTGCCCATGGCCGGCGGCGGCCGGCCGCACGAGCCCCTGACCACTCCTGTACGGCCTCCTGTACGGCGCGCACCGATCCTGCGCATGTCCGGCCGGGGCCGCACCATGCTGCTGACGTTCGACGACGGCCCCAACCCCGACTACACCCCGCGCATCCTGGACATCCTCGCGAAGTACAACGTCCGGGCGACCTTCTTCGTGTGCGGCGAGATGGCCGACTGGAACAAGGACCTGCTGGCCCGGATGGCCGACGAGGGGCACGCCGTCGGCAACCACACCTGGACCCACCCGCTGCTCACCAGGCGCACCCGGCGGCAGATCCGCGTGGAGCTGGAGAGCACCTGCGACATCATCGAAAAGGCGTACGGGCAGCGGCCCCAGTGGTTCCGCGCCCCCTACGGCGCCTGGAACCGGACGGTCTTCCAGGTGGAGGCCGAGCTGGGCATGGAACCGCTGGCCTGGACGGTCGACAGCCTCGACTGGACCACCCCGGGCACCAGCACGATCGTCCGGCGCATCGAGCGCGGGGCGGGGTCCGGGGTCGTGGTGCTCTCCCACGACGCCGGAGGCGACCGTACGCAGACCGTCCGCGCGCTGCGCACCTACCTTCCGCGGCTGCTGGACGAGGGCTACCAGTTCACCGTGCCGCACCGGGCCCAGACCTGACGCGTCCGCCCCACCGGTGCCTGGCCGACCGGTGCCCGGTCGACCGGTGCCCGCCTGGCCGGTGTCCGTCCGACGGGTGCCCGCCTGGCCGGGGTCCCCTCAGCGGACTCCGACCAGGCGGGCGAACACGACGACGTTTCCCTGATACCCGGTGGCCTCGTTGTAGCCGCCGCCGCAGGTGATGACCCGCAGTTCCGGCGTTCCCTTCGAGCCGTACACGCGGTCGCCGGGAAAGTTCTCCTTCTTGAACACCTCGACGCCGTACACCTCGAATACGGCCGTCTTTCCGTCCTGCCGGTGAATTTCGACGCGGTTTCCCTTCTGCACGGCGCCGAGCCCGTAGAACACCGCGGGTCCCGCCGAATTGTCCACATGGCCGTCGATGACGGCGGTGCCTTTCTCCCCCGGTGTGACCGCACCGGTGAACCAGCCGGCCAGATTGGGGTTCTCCGGCGGCGGCGCGGCGATCCAGCCGTCCTTGTCCACCCCGACCGGTGTGATGGGCGCGTCGACCTGGATCACGGGGATTCTGATCCGGTCGGGCACCGAACGGGGCAGGACGAGCTGAGGGGCCGTGCTCGCGGCCGAGGGGCTCGGTGTGCTGCTCGGATCGGGTGCGGCCGCCGTCGCGGGCTGGGGCGGGCCGACGTCGAACTCCCCCGAGCCGTTGCGGATGAGAGCGAGTCCGGTCAGCAGAACGAGCGCTATCACGCCCCATGGGGCACGCTTCTTTCGTGTCTCCTGCTCCTCCTCGGCGAACCGGAACCGCTCGCTCACAGACATTCACCATCCCCTTTCGACGCGGCCGTCGCCGTGTCATTCGCGCATACATGAACGCTATGTCCGGCGCGCGCGACCGGCGACGGGACGGACGCGAACGGGTGCCCCGCGCTTTTTCCGTGCGCCATCCGAGTCGCGCCACACGGGTCATTTCTGACGGTCCGTGACCTGCGGGGACATTCAACGGAGTGATGTCCCGGCGGTGTTCGCTCACCAGGACGGGCGAGCGTCGACATGCGCACCCGTACAGGGCATCCGAGGGTTGCGTTCGGGAGGCGCTGTCTCGCCGATCGTCCGGGTACGAGTCCCCGGGCCGCCTTCCGCGGAGGATCACATGCGTACTGCTCGTACCCTGTCGGCGCCTTTGGCGGTACTGGCCGCGGCGGTCGCCACCGCCGGACTCGCCGCTCCGGAGGCCATGGCGCAGGGCGGTGCTCTGCCGAGGGTCATCAGGGACGGCGGGGTGGGAGTGGGGCCCACCCCAGGACCTGGAGTGCCGGGAGCGGTGCCCGGTGTTCCGGGAGTCGGGCCCGGTGGGGTTCCGGGAGCGGTGCCGGGTGTTCCGGGAGTAGGGCCTGGTGGTGTTCCGGGGGTCGGGCCCGGTGGGGTTCCGGGGGTGGCTCCCGGTGTTCCCGGATTCGGTCCTGGTGTTCCCGGGTTCGGTCCTGGGGTCCCCGGATTCGGCCCCGGGGTTCCCGGAGTGGGGCCGGGCATCGGTCCCGGCCACGGTGGGCTCGGTGGCGAGGGCCGGGGGCGTGGCCCGGGCGGCGGATTCGGCGACAACCGGGGCGGGGGCAACGGGCGGGGGCCGGGCGGCGACTTCGACGGTTTCGGCCATGGCCGGGGCGGCGACGGCTTCGGCGACGGTCCGGGCTTCGACCCGGACTTCGGCCCGGGTGATGGTCCGGGGGGTGGCTGGGGCGGTGGGGGCGGCCACGGCCCGGCCGGCATCCGCAACATCGTGGCCACACCTGGCGTGATCGCCCGCGGCGGACAGCTGGCGGTCACGGTCGAGGGCTGCCGCAACGGCGGTGCCGTGGAGTCGCTCGCGTTTGCGAGGACACCGCTGCGACCGGTCAGCGACTTCGGGGACAGGGCCAGGGCCATCGCGACCATCCGCGAGGACGTCCACCCCGGGACGTACGACATCACGGCCGAGTGCGACGGCCAGAAGCTGATCCGTCCGCAGGCCTTCACCGTCATCGGCGGAGTCCGGGGCGGCATCGGCGGCGGCACCGTCACCGGTGCCACCCCGGCCGACATGGCCATCGGCGGCGGGCTGCTGGCCGCGGGCACCATCGGCGGCGGCATGTTCTGGCTGCGCCGTCGGCGCGCCGTCAGGCGCGTCTGACGCCGTCCGCCGCGGTCCCCGGGCTCCGGCCTCCGCCCGCGCGGAGGCCGGAGCCCTCTTCATGCGCTGTGAGCTCCTGTGTGGCAAGCCCCTGAGGGCAAGGTCTTCCGCATGACCTTCCGCACCTTCCGCACAACAAGGTCTTCGCCCCGGACCCGAGGGAGTCCGGGGCGAAGACCTGTGCCGAGGAAGGGAACGCCCGTCAGGCGGTGCTTCCTCCCTCGTCGGTGCGACGGCGGGAGAGGTAGTACGCCGCGCCGACCGAGCCGGCGACGAGCACGGTGCCCGTTCCGATCGCCTTGAGGTCGACACCGGAACCGGACCCGCCCTCGCCCGCCCGGATGCCATGGCGGAAGTGCTCCGGCCGGTGTCCGCCGTGACCGCCGTGACCGCCGAAACGGTCCTCGTCCTCTCCGCCGTAGCGGCCGTGACCGCCTCCGCCGCCGGGGCCGCCGCCTCCGCCGTATCCTCCCCCGCCGTAGCGGCCGTCGCCCCCGTAGGAGCGGCTGTCGCTTCCGTAGGAGTGGTCGTCACCGCCGTAGGCGACGGCGGCCGGTGCGGAGAAGGTGAGGGCGCCGAGCCCCAGCAGCGCGGCCGAGATGACGCGTATTACGCGCATGATGAATCCTCCGGTCCCCGAGGAGCAGCTGCGGACCCTTTCCGCCTGTGGTGGACATGCACCTCGATGACCGAAACGCTAGGAAGGTGTCCGCTGGGGCGCGATCGCACCCGGGCGAACGGGGCAATGCTGTGGGCTGCGCAGGGGACGTCGTTCCTGCGGGCAGGGAACGGAACTGATGTCCCGTCATGCTGTCGGACCGTCAGTCCGGAAGGTGCGGGAACAGGGTCAGGAAGGGATCGGTCGTCGCCGACATCCCGCGGCTGTAGGGGGCGTCGAAGTCCCAGATCAGGAAGAGCAGAAAAGCGATCAGCGCGGAGAACAGGCCTGCGAGGACCAGTTCGCGCGGTGTGCGCCGGATCTGCAGTGCGAACACCATCCCGATGGTGATGACGGCTCCCGAGATCAGCCCGAACCACACCACGCCCGGCATCGTCGGCCCGATGGCGTCGGCGCGTGCGGTGCGGGCCTGGGCGGCGGCGGCCACCTGGTCCACCAGCGGCTGGTAGGCCTGTGCCTCGAAGTCCGACTTCGGCTGGTAGTCGGTGACGTCGGCGCGGAGGCGGGCGAGCAGTTCGTCGCCCCGCTCGGTGAGCCGGCCGTGGTCGGTCATGCTCTTCCACTCGGTGGTGACGACATGTCCGACGTAGGCGTCGACGTCGGCGCGGATCCGGTCGCGGACGTCGGACGGGTAGACGCGGACGCGCTCGGAGACCTCGTACAGCGCCTGGGCCTCCGCCTGGACATGGTCCTGGGCGGCGGAGCGTGCCTCCCAGACGCCGGCGATGGCCAGGCCCAGGACGATGGCGTACACCACGCCGATCCACATCGTCATGTACTCGATGACGTCCGGGGTCTCGCTGGGATCCTCGTCCTCGCCCTTCCTGCGGTGCCGTACGAAGGTGATGACGATGACCACCGTGCAGGCGGCCAGCATCGCCAGCGTGAGAACAAGCCATTCCGACAACGGGTTCCTCCAGGAGTCAGCGCGGGCGGAGCGTGGCCACGGCGACCAGCGCGGGCACCGCGATGAGCAGGACGTAGGTGAGCGGCGACGGACTGCGCCGCGGCGCCGGCCGCGGCGGCTGGGAGCGGTGACGCGGGTAGGTCACCGGCGCGATGGAGGGCGGGGGTGGGGGAGCCGGTCGCGTGGCCGGGGGCGGCGACGGCGGGGGAGGCGGAGGTGCGGGCCGGGGCCGGGAGGTCTCGAGAACCGGTCGCGGGGACGGAGGAGGGGGAGGCGTGGGGGCCAGGGTGGGGCGTGGCTTCGGCGGGGCCGGCCGGGGAGCGGGCTTGGGCGGAGAGGGCTCGGGCGTGGGTGTCGGCGTGGGTGTGGGCGTCGGGGTCGGATCCGGCGTGGGCGTCGGGTCGGGTGCAGGGGGCGGTGGGGGACTCGGGGAGGGCGACGGCGTCGGCTGAGGGCAGGGGGGCGGCAGCGAGGGCCAGGGACCGCTGCCGGCCACCGCCACCGCCGTCATCGCGTCCGGGCCCAGGGAGGCGTATGCGCAGGCGTCGGCCGCGGCCGGGGCGGCCGGCCCGCCCACGCATGCCAGGGCCAGGACCGCCGGCGTCAACACCCTCAGCATCGGGGCGAATCGGGTCGGTTCAGGTCGTTGCACTCCATGCACGAGCGAGATCATGAGCTCTGGCGGGCCGAGGCGCGCCGCGGTGCCCGTGGATTGCCCCCGAAGGAGGGAAACAGCAGGTCAAGAGGTTTGAGCGGCCGATCGGCGCTCCGCCGTGGAGGAGCACGCGCGTACGGGTGGCCGGAGCGTGTCACAGGTTCCGGAAAGAAATTTCCGCCGCCGTTGAACACAACCGGCTTCCCCGTGCGTACCCAGTGTCGTGCGACGGCGCAGCAAGGCGCTGCGACATCCCTTTGGAGCATGTGGAGTTGACGATGAACACCTCCTGGCGGAGCGCCTCACTCGCGGCGGCTGCCGTGGCTGTGCTGGCGCTGATGACGGCGTGCGGTCAGGAAACCACTCCTTCGGTGGGCAGCCAGGTGGGTGCGACGGCCGGCGTCGGTGATCTCGGCAACGCCGGAACGGGCACCGGCACCGGGATCGGCGCCAGCAACCAGCAGGGCGCCGCGGGTGCGTCGAAGCCCGCCGGAGAGCTCAAGGTCTCCACCAACGCGGAACTGGGCGAGGTGGTGACGGACAGCGCCGGGATGACCCTGTACCGCTTCGACATGGACACGGCCGAGCCTCCGAAGTCCAACTGCGACGGCGACTGCGCCGCGGCCTGGCCGCCCGTTCCTGCCGACGACGCCACCGCCGGCGCCGGTATCGACAAGTCCCTGCTCGGGGAGGTCACCCGCTCCGACGGCACCAAGCAGCTGACGATCGGCGGCTGGCCCGCGTACCGCTACGCCAAGGACACCAAGGCCGGCGAGATCAACGGCCAGGGAGTGAACGGCAAGTGGTTCGCCCTGGCGCCCACGGGCAAGAAGGCCTCGCCGGCGAACCTGCCGGGTCTGTCGGTGAGGAGGACCGAGCTGGGTGACGTCGTCGTCGACAGGAACGGCATGACGGTCTACCGCTTCTCCAAGGACCAGGCATGGCCCAAGCCGGTCTCCGCCTGCACCGGTTCCTGCCTGGAGAAGTGGCCGGCCGTGGCGCCCGTCGACGAGAACGACGTCAAGGGCATCGCGAAGAAGGGCCTGATGTCCTTCACCCGGCCGGACGGGGTCAAGCAGATGACCATCAACTGCTGGCCCATCTACACCTTCTCCGGGGACAAGAAGCCCGGGGACGTCAACGGTCATGGCGTCGGCGGCACCTGGTTCGCCGTCGCGCCCGACGGCAAGCTGATCAAAGCGTCGAAGCAGGGACAGTAGGAAGGAACAGGAGGAACAAGAGCAACAGCAGGAGCAACAGGAGCAACAGGGATAACGGGTACACAGGAATAACAGGGACAGCAGGGACAGCTTTATCGAGTCAGGGCAGACCGGCCGCCCCCTCCGCGCCGCAGCGAGGGGGCGGCCTGTCGTGTGCGCGAAAAAAAAAAAGGGGCGCCCGGCCGTGACACGGGCGCGCGGGGCGGGCCGCGACCGCAGGTGATGACCAGGAACGGATGGTCAATTTCCGTTTTTGCTCGCCCTGTTGGCAGGCGATCAGTAGCCTTCGGCTCGAACACCGGATCGTTCTACGCCTTGGAGAGACAGCATGGAGCGCCCCGCCTGGGCCCCACGGAGCATCGACATCTCGGTGCCGAGCGTCGCGCGCATCTACGACTACTACCTGGGCGGTTCGCACAACTTCGAGGTGGACCGGGAAGCCGCCCGCAGGGCCATGGAGTTCATCCCGGGACTGCCCAAGATCATGCAGGCGAACCGGGCCTTCATGCGCCGCGCCGTGGAGTTCGCCCTGGACGAGGGCATCACGCAGTTCCTGGACATCGGCTCCGGCATCCCCACCGCCGGCCATGTGCACGAGATCGCCCAGGCGGTCCGCCCCGGCGCGCGCGTGGTGTACGTCGACCACGACCCGGTGGCCGTCTGTCACAGCCAGGCGGTTCTCGAGGGCAACGAGGACGCGGACGTGGTCGCGGCCGATCTGCGCGAGCCCCGTGAAATCCTCGAGAGCCCCCCGGTGCAACGGCTGCTCGATCTGAACCGGCCGGTTGCGCTGCTTCTCGTTGCCATACTGCACTTCGTGGAAGACGCGGACGAACCCTACAAGGCGGTGGCCCGGCTGCGCGACGCGCTCGCGCCCGGCAGCCTGCTCATTCTCACGCATGCCTCGTACGAGGGGATCCCGCTCCCGGAGGAGCGGAGCAGGGCCGCGGTCGACGTCTACAGGGACATCCGCAACCCGCTGATCATGCGCTCGCGCGAGCAGATAGCGCGGTTCTTCGAGGGGTACGAGATGGTGGAACCCGGGCTGGTGCCGTTGGCGTCCTGGCGGCCTCGTACGTCGTTGGAGGACGAGGACCCGTACGCCTTCTCCGGTTTCGCCGGCGTGGGGCGTACGGCGTGATCGCGGAACCGGACGGGCCGGAGGACAGACTGCGTCGGCTGACGACGATATGGAGCCGGGCGATCTTTCCGGTGACCTCCACATCGCTGACCCGCCCGGAGCTCGAGGAACGGCTCCTGCCGCTCACCCGCCGTCTGAGCAGGGCACTGCTGGCCAGGGTCTTCAGCGCCGCGGAGGGCGAGGCGGTCGGCGCCGCGCTGGTCGACGCGCACTGCACCGAGCCCGAGGCGCTCAGCCGCTCCCTGGACTGCCTCGACGCCTACCTCGTGCTCTACTGCGGAGAGGGCGGCGACCCGGAGGACCTGCGGGCCCGCTGCGCCCGGCTGCAGCACGCGATGGCGGCCGGTTTCGCACGGGCGCTGCGCGAGCGGACGCTGACCGAGCAGGAGGCGATCGCCCAGGCCGCACTGCGCGCCCAGGGCGTGGTCGCGCAGGCGCTGCACGCCAGCGAGGCGCGCTTCCGCGCGGTGTTCGAGGGCGCGGCGATAGGCATCGGCATCGCCGACCTGGAGGGCAACGTCCTGCAGGTCAACGGCGCGCTGCTGCGCATGTTCGGCGGCTCGGAGCAGACCCTGCGCTGCCGCAACGTACGGGACTGGACGCACGCCGAGGACGCGCCGCATGTGTGGCGGCTGTACGAGGAGCTGGTGCGCGGCGAACGCGAGCACTACCACGTGGAGAAGGCCTTCCAGCGGCCCGACGGGACGGTTCTGTGGACCAATCTGACCGTCTCCCTGCTCCGTGACGCCGACGGCAACCCCCAGTACCAGCTCGCCCTGATGGAGGACACCACCGAACGGCGGCTGCTCAACCTCCGGCTGCGCTACGAGGCCACGCACGACGCGCTGACCGGCCTGCCCAACCGCACGCTGTTCTTCGAGCGCCTGGAGAAGGTGCTGAACACGGGCGAGGGCCGGCACTTCGGCCTGTGCTATCTCGACCTGGACGGCTTCAAGACCATCAACGACAGCCTCGGACACGCGGCCGGCGACCGGCTGCTCGTCGAGGTCGCCGACCGGCTGCAGGCGTGCGTGACCGGCCCCGGGGAGATGGTCGCCCGGCTCGGCGGCGACGAGTTCGTCGCACTGACCACCGGGACCGGCACCCGGCACAGGGCCGACGCCCTTGCCGCCCGCATCATGAACGCGCTGATGGCGCCCATCCGCATCGACGGCCGTGAGCTGACCGTGCGCGGCAGCATCGGTGTCGTCGAGGGGCCGGTGGGGGAGCGCAGCGCGGCGGAGGTGCTGCGCAGCGCGGACATCACCATGTACCGGGCCAAGTCGGCCGGCGGCAACCGCTTCGAGCTCGCCGACCCCGAGGCCGACGCCCGCGCCATCACCCGGCACGGGCTGACCACGGCGCTGCCCACGGCCCTGGACCGGGGCGAGTTCTTCATCGAGTACCAGCCGCTGGTGCACCTCGGCGACGGCAGTGTGCGCGGCGCCGAGGCACTGGTGCGCTGGCTGCACCCGCAGTACGGCGTTCTCAGCCCCGACCGGTTCATCCCGCTCGCCGAGCACACCGGACTGATCGTCCCGCTGGGCCGCTGGGTCCTGGAGCAGTCGGTGCGCCAGGCCCGCGAGTGGCGGGAGCGGCACGGCGCTGCAGCCGCGGGACCCCTGCGCATCAACGTCAACCTCTCGCCCTGCCAGCTCCGTCACCCCGGTCTCGTCCAGGACACCGTCGAGATCCTGGAACGCGCGGGCGTGGAGCCGGACGCCCTCTGCCTGGAGCTCACCGAGTCCGCGCTGATCGGTGCGGACGACGACCTGCTCAAGCCCCTGCGGCGGCTCGCCGAGATGGGCATCGACATAGCGCTGGACGACTTCGGCACCGGCTACTCCAACCTGGCCAACCTGCGGCGGCTGCCGGTGAGCGTGCTGAAACTGGACCGTTCCTTCACCCAGAGCATGCAGCAGTTCCCGGCCGACCCCGTCGATCTCAAGATCGTCGAAGGGATCGTGTCCCTCGCCCACAGCCTGGACCTGGCGGTCACCGTGGAGGGCGTGGAGACCGGCGCCCAGGCCGAACAGCTCCGTCTGCTCGGCTGCGACACGGCCCAGGGCTGGTACTACGCCCGCCCGGGTCCTCCGGAGCGCCTTCACGAGCTGGCGCTGGCGGACGCGACGGGCTGAAGACCGAGGAGCCGGAGGCCGGAAGGGGGCCGATGGGAGGCCGGGGCCGGGGAAGGGGCCGGGGAAGGCCCGCCCCTTGTGCTCCGGTCACCGCTCCAGCAGCATCCGCTGCAGCTCCCGGGCCGCCCGGGGCGGATCCACGTCGCTGCGATGGGCCAGCGCGATCGTACGGTGCAGCCCCGGCCGGGCCAGCGGTGTGACCCGCAGGCCCAGGCCGGCGCGGGTCGCCACCATGCGCGGGACGACGGCGACGCCCAGGCCCGCCCGCACGAACCCCAGCACCGCGTCCATCTCGCCGCCCTCGACCGCGAAGTCCGGCTCGAAGCCCTCGGCGCGGCACGCGGCGACCGTCAGCTCCCGCAGGTCGTACCCGTGCCGGAACATCACCAGACGCTCGCCCTCCAGGTCCGCGATGCGGACCGCCCGGCGTCCCCGGCCGCCGGGCGGGGGCGCCTCCGGCGAGGACACCACCACCAGGTCCTCGCGCAACAGCTCCACCGTGGTCAGGGCGGGGGAGGGGGAGGGCAGCGGAAGCACGATCAGCGCCAGGTCCAGGGCACCGCGGGCCAGCTCCCGCACCAAGTCGTGCGAGCCGCCCTCCTCGATCAGCAGCCGGATGCCGGGATAGCGGTCGTGGAAGGCCCGCAGGACATCCGGCAGCAGGCCGGTGCACAGACTGGGAGTGGCCCCCAGCCGCACCCGCCCCCGCCGCAGCTGCACCAGTTCCTGCACCGCGTGCCGCGCCGTGTCCGCGTCCGCGAGGATCCGCCGCGCCAGCGGCAGCAACGCCTCCCCGGCGTCGGTGAGCGTGATGTTGCCCCGCGCCCGCAGGAACAGATCGGCGCCCAGCTCCCGCTCCAGCGCCTTGATCTGCTGCGACAGCGACGGCTGTGCCACATGGACCCGCTCGGCGGCCCGGGTGAAGTGCCGGGTCTCGGCAACCGCTACAAAGTACTGAAGCTGCTGGAACTGCACCCGGCCAGCATACGTCTTCATAGGGATTGCCTATCGAAACAAGCTGCACCATGTCTTGGACCGATAGGGCCTTTCGGCCCTACCTTCATGGGACATGGCATTGGCAACGCGGACGGACCGACGGCCGTCCATGGTTCGCACCATCTGGGGCTCGACCGTCGGCAAGAAGACCGTGATGGCGGTCAGCGGCTTGATCATGCTGCTGTACCTGGTCGTCCATATGCTCGGAAACCTGAAGATCTTCTTCGGGGCCGGAGAGTTCAACCACTACGCCCACTGGCTGCGGACCATCGGCGAACCGTTCATGCACTACGAGTGGACGCTCTGGCTCGTCCGGGTCGTCCTCGTGCTCGCGGTCGTCGCCCACGCCGTCTCCGCGTACCAGCTCAGCCGCCGTGACATCAAGGCGCGGCCGCAGAAGTACGTCCACTCCAAGCCCCGGGCGAGCTATGCCACCCGCACCATGCGCTGGGGCGGGGTCATCCTCGGTCTGTTCATCCTCTGGCACCTCCTCGACCTGACCACCGGCACCGTGCACTCCGACTTCCAGCCGGGCCGGCCGTACCAGAACGTCGTGGCCACCTTCTCCACCTGGTACGGCAACGTGATCTACATCGTCGCCATGCTGGCGCTCGGCCTGCACATCCGGCACGGCTTCTGGAGCGCCGCCCAGACCCTCGGCGTCGGCAGCCGCGCCCGCGACCGCGCCCTGAAGGCCGCCGCCAACGTCCTCGCACTGCTGCTCACGGCCGGCTTCATCGCCGTCCCGGTGGGCGTCATGACCGGAGTGGTGAGCTGACATGACCTCCTACGTCGACTACACGGTCGGTGCCCCGATCGCCGACACCAAGGCCCCGTCCGGTCCGATCCACGAACGCTGGGACAAGCGCCGCTTCGAGGCCAAGCTGGTCAACCCGGCCAACCGGCGCAAGCGCACGGTGATCGTGGTCGGCACCGGCCTCGCTGGCGGTTCGGCGGGCGCCACCCTGGCCGAACAGGGCTACCGCGTCATCCAGTTCTGCTACCAGGACTCCCCGCGGCGCGCCCACTCCATCGCCGCGCAGGGCGGCATCAACGCGGCGAAGAACTACCGCAACGACGGCGACTCCATCCAGCGGCTGTTCTACGACACCGTCAAGGGCGGCGACTTCCGCGCCCGCGAGTCCAATGTGCACCGCCTGGCGCAGATCTCGGTGGAGATCATCGACCAGTGCGTGGCGCAGGGCGTGCCGTTCGCCCGCGAGTACGGCGGCCTGCTCGACACCCGCTCCTTCGGCGGCGTCCAGGTCTCCCGCACCTTCTACGCCCGCGGCCAGACAGGCCAGCAGCTTCTGCTCGGCGCCTACCAGGCGCTGTCCCGGCAGATCGCCGCCGGCAACGTCGAGATGCACGCGCGCACCGAGATGCTCGACCTGATCGTCATCGACGGCCGGGCCCGGGGCATCGTGGCGCGCGACCTGGTCACCGGCAAGATCGACACGTACTTCGCCGACGCCGTCGTCCTCGCCACCGGCGGCTACGGCAACGTCTTCTACCTGTCGACCAACGCCATGAACTCCAACGCGACCGCCATCTGGCGGGCGCACCGGCGCGGCGCCTACTTCGCCAACCCCTGCTTCACCCAGATCCACCCCACCTGCATCCCGCGCACCGGCGACTACCAGTCCAAGCTCACCCTGATGAGCGAGTCGCTGCGCAACGACGGCCGTATCTGGGTGCCGAAGGCCAAGGGCGACAACCGTCCGCCGAACGAGATCCCCGAGGACGAGCGCGACTACTACCTGGAGCGCATCTACCCGTCCTTCGGCAACCTCGTCCCGCGTGACATCGCCTCCCGCGCCGCCAAGAACGTCTGCGACGAGGGCCGCGGCGTCGGCCCCGGCGGCCAGGGCGTGTACCTGGACTTCGCGGACGCGATCAAGCGGATGGGCCGGAAGGCCGTCGAGGCCAAGTACGGCAACCTCTTCGACATGTACCAGCGGATCACCAACGAGGATCCGTACGAGGTGCCGATGCGGATCTACCCCGCCGTGCACTACACGATGGGCGGCCTGTGGGTCGACTACGACCTGCAGACCACGATCCCCGGCCTGTTCGCGATCGGCGAGGCCAACTTCTCCGACCACGGGGCCAACCGCCTCGGCGCCTCCGCGCTGATGCAGGGTCTGGCCGACGGCTACTTCGTCCTCCCGCCCACCCTCAACGACTACCTGGCCCGCAACCCGAAGCTGGACCCGGTGACCGACGAGCACCCGGTGGTCCGGGAAGTGGTGGCGGAGACCGAGGACCGCCTCAAGAAGCTCCTCTCCGTCGACGGCGACCGCACTCCCGACTCCTTCCACCGCGAGATCGGCGAGCTGATGTGGGAGTACTGCGGCATGGCCCGCAACGACGCCGGCCTGCGCAAGGCCCTGCAGCGCATCCCCGAGATCCGCGAGGAGTTCTGGAAGCGCGTCAAGGTCCCCGGCACCGGCGAGGAACTGAACCAGTCCCTGGAGAAGGCCAACCGCATCGTCGACTACCTGGAGCTCGCCGAGCTCATGTGCCTCGACGCCCTGCACCGCACCGAGTCCTGCGGCGGCCACTTCCGCGAGGAGTCCCAGACCCCCGACGGCGAGGCGGCCCGCAAGGACGACGAGTTCTCCTACGCCGCGGCCTGGGAGTTCACGGGAACGGGCAAGGCCCCCGTCCTGCACAAGGAAGACCTGGTCTTCGAGTACGTCCACCCCACTCAGCGGAGCTACGCATGAAGCTCACCCTGCGCGTCTGGCGCCAGAAGAACGCCGACGCCGAAGGCGCCATGGCCACCTACGAGGTGGATGGCATCTCGCCCGACATGTCCTTCCTGGAGATGCTGGACGTCCTCAACGAACAGCTCATCCTCTCCGGTGAGGACCCCGTCGCCTTCGACCACGACTGCCGCGAGGGCATCTGCGGCGCGTGCAGCCTGGTCATCAACGGCGAGGCGCACGGCCCCGAGCGCACCACCACCTGCCAGCTGCACATGCGGTCCTTCAAGGACGGCGACACGATCGACATCGAGCCGTGGCGGGCGGCGGCCTTCCCGGTGGTGAAGGACCTGGTGGTCGACCGGTCGGCCTTCGACCGCATCATCCAGGCCGGCGGCTACATCACCGCCCCCACCGGCTCCGCGCCCGAGGCCCACGCCACGCCCGTACCGAAGGCGGACGCCGACTACGCCTTCGAGCACGCCGAGTGCATCGGCTGCGGCGCCTGCGTGGCGGCCTGCCCCAACGGCGCGGCGATGCTCTTCACCTCCGCCAAGATCAACCACCTCAACGTCCTGCCGCAGGGCGCCCCCGAGCGCGAGAGCCGCGTTCTGAACATGGTGGCCCAGATGGACGAGGAGGGCTTCGGCGGCTGCACCCTGACCGGGGAGTGCGCCGCCGCCTGCCCGAAGGGCATCCCCCTGACGTCGATCACCAACATGAACAAGGAGTGGCTGCGCGCGACCCGCAAGGCGGCCAAGCGGTAACCGCGCAGATCCTCGAGGAACGTTCGCCGAGGGGGCGGACGGGCGGGGCCGGGAGTGGTGCTCATCCCGGCCCCGCCTCGTATCTCCCCGGGAACGCAGGTCCCTGAGGACACAAGTCCCCAAGGACGCAGGCCCCCAAGGACGCAGGTTCCCGAGAACGCAGGCCTCCCGGGAAACACGGCCGTTGTCAGACCCCCTCTGTAGTCTGCGAGCATGATCGAACAGCAGGGGAGGGAGCGGTTCCTCGACGCCGTGACCGGTTTCGAGGCCGCTGTACGAGCACAGGACGCCGACCGGTCGCAGCACGCGTTCCAGGAGCTGCACACGTACTTCGGCCAGGCGGGGGACCACGAGATCGCGCAGGCCGGGCCCCGGCTCGCCGCACTGCTGCCCGAGGTGCCACCCGGACCGCGCGGCGTGGTGGCCGTGATGGTCGGCGCCTGCGTCGAACGCGGCGCGGACGCCACGCGCTGCGCACCGCACATCTTCGACGGGCTCGCCGACGCGCTCGCCGCCGCCGAGACGTTCTGCGAGCGCTGGGCGGAGACCGGAGGAGGGGACTTCCCCGAGCCGGACGCGGGCGACCCGGGACCGGAGATCGTGGAGCGGGTCGGCTGGGAGGCCGCCACGGGCTGGTGGAGCCTGCCCCAGTGGGAGATGGCGTCCGTGGCGATGCTGAACCACCCCGCGGTGCGGACCGGGCTCGACAGCGCCCGGCGCACGGAACTGCTGCGCGCACTGTCCGCCGTGGAGGAGGCCTCCGAGCACGTCTTCAAGTGCCTGACATACGCCCTGCTGGTGCTGGACGACGAACCACTGGTCGTCATCCACCGTCCCAGCGGCACCGGTTACGCGATGCGGATGCACGGCATCGGCGACAACTTCCAGCTGCACACGCTGCTCGCCGACGTTCTGGTGGGCGGCGGGCACATACCCGGCCAGGCGCCCTCCGCCGAGGAGGCGGCCGTGTGCCGTGACGCACCGGGCCAGGTCCTCACCACCGGCTCCTTCAACCTCGTCGCCCCCAGCGGGGAGTGGATCTGGAACGAGGGCACGCCCAGCGACATCCCCGTGGTCGACGGCGTCCGTCTGCTGGTCCTCGACCCGCCGCCGTACCAGCGGAGCTGGCCGGCGGGACGGTTCTTCCCCGGCATGACGGGCGACCTGGTCCTGGAGCGCGTCCTCGACGCGGCGGAGACCGAGCGGTGGGCGGCTCTGTGCACGTCGGGGCAGTGAGCCCGGCTGACCGTGCGGGAGGCCCTCCGGCCCGCCCGCCGTTCAACAGCCTCACACCGGGCCTCTTTGTGCCGGTCGCGCTCCGGTCGGCGGACCGGGGAGAACAGGACCGGCGGGCCGTACGCCACCGGCCGGCCCGCACCTCGTTCCCCCGGTCCGTGACCCGGAGAGTGCCATGACCGCTCCCACGAGGCCCGCAAGCCCTCCGCAGCCCGCGCGGCCCGGCAGGACCGGTCGGCCGAGCCCGGCTGGACGCACGCGGCGCTGATGGCGCAGGGAGCCAGAGAGCGCAGACGCCCGGCGCGGTGCCGGACCGGGTCCGGCACCGCGCCGGAGACGGAACCTCAGTCCCCGGCATCGCCCACGAGGACCAGACGCTCGGCGGCCTCCAGCCAGTCCAGGTACCAGCGGGCGAACGTCAGCGGCTCACCCGACGCGTCGAGCCGGGGCACCAGGTCCGTACCGTCCTCGTCGACCCGATGGTCCGCCCATATGCGACCGCGCTCGGGCCCGCTGAGGACCAGCCACTCGCGCAGGGCGCAGCCGCGGTGGCAGATCACGACGGCGCCGACGGTCCGGTCCGGGTTCCACATCAACTCGGCCCAGCGTTCGTCCCAGGCCTCCATGCGCGCGTCGAACTCCTCGAGCCCGTCGGGCCCGTCGAAGTCCTCTTCCTCCGGGCGCTCGTCCAGCAGAGCCCGCACCGCCGCCGCGTCCGGCCCGTGCACGGGGAACGGCTCGGCGAGCCGTGACAGGTCCGTGAGGTCCGCCCCGTCGCCCTCCCACCGCCAGCCGGCGCCGGTTCTGCGGAGAGGAAAGACGCCGTAGGCCGGACCGGCACCGCCCGCGCCCACGGTGAGGAGGAACTGCCGGTAGTCCTCGGGCAGCCGTATGCCGATCTTCGCCTCCAGATCGGCCGGCTCCGCCGCCGTCAGCGGCTCCTCGAGACGGAAGCCGTGTCCGTGCGCGCCGAACACCTCAGCGCTCTGCGGATGCGCACCGACCGCCGCCACACGCTCACGGACCCCTGCCCACATCTGCTGCTCGGTCATGCGCGGAGCGTACGTCCCATCCCTGACATCCCGGCCGCGGGCCGGCCCGCAGAACGGCTTCTTGGGCGGCCTTCGGGCCCTCCGTCCCATGGGGCGAAGTCGGCCTTTGTGAGATCGCTGCCGGGATGATCGGTTCGGGCCGGGCCCGGCGCCGGATAGCGTGTTGTTCGACGGATCACCAGGGGGAAGACGGGTCACCGGGGGGAAGATGGCCGCACCGCAGCACGACCCGCACGATGCGAGCAAGATGAACGGCCGGCTCGTGGCAGCCGTGATGGCCAAGGACTCCCACGCGGTATGGGAATGTCTCGGGAAGGCTGATCCGAACACTTCGGGCCCCGACGGCCTTCCGTTGCTCTGCACCGCCGTGGACGGCTTCGACCACAAGAGCACCGAGGCCCTGGTGGACTGCGGCGCCGATCCGGACGTCGTCCTGCCGGACGGGACGACACCGCTCCTGCGGGCCGTCGACCTCGGCTCCCCGGTGATGGTCGAGGTCACGCTCGGCAAGGACCCGCGGCTGCGGATCCCCGAGGCCGAGCGGAAGCGGCTGCTCGGCCTCGCCCGGGACTGGTACGAGACGGGGGAGGACGAGGAACTGCGCCGCCGTACGGGGGCTTCGGGCCCGGCCACCCGGAGACTGGTC
Source organism: Streptomyces thermoalcalitolerans (assembly GCF_039525155.1). NCBI lineage: Bacteria > Bacillati > Actinomycetota > Actinomycetes > Kitasatosporales > Streptomycetaceae > Streptomyces > Streptomyces thermoalcalitolerans. Next base: position 49,419 of record NZ_BAAAHG010000011.1, read on the forward strand.
ACGGACGACGAGTTCACGGACATCGAGGAGGTCTCCCTCGGCGGGCTCACCGTCCGGGCGGGCCACAGCGGTGTTCTCACCGTGCTGGAGCGGGCGTTCTGGATCCTGCCGCCGGTGGCGGAGCTGGTGGCGCGCGCCGTCCCGTGTCGGAGCAAGCTGCACGCCAACTGGGCCGCCGTCCGCTACGCCCTCGCCTTCCGCAAGGGTCCGCAGGCATGGTCGGACCTGGCGGCCTTGCGTCACCACCCCGATCCTGTCCACCGCCGGCTGCTGGCCGACGTCCTGTGGTCCCGGAGCCTCGACGACCGTCCGGACACCGCGCAGGACGCCGAGTTCCTGGCGCAGTGGGCGCTCGACGAGCCGGACGGCGAGGTGCTCGCCGACGTCCTGGACGCCTACAAGGAGCACGACCACCCCGCCCAGGAGGCCATCGGCCTCCGCCACGCCGACCACCCGGACCCGCGCGTGCGCCGCGAGGTGTCGTACTGCCTGATGCAGACCCCACGGAGCGATGCCGCCACCGCCGCCCTGCTCACCCTGGCGCAGGATCCCGATTCCGAGGTCCGGTGCGCCGCCGCCCAGTCCCTCGCCCACCCGAGTGATCTGACTCCGGCGGTCCGGGAGGGCCTGCTGACCCTGCTCCGGGACCCGGACCCCGGCGTCCGGCGTCATGCCGCCGCATCCCTCTCCGGCTCCCACGACCAGACGACCGCCGTCATGGAGGCTCTCGTCGCCCTGCTGGACGAGGAGGACCAGATCCTGCGACTGGAGGCGGCCTACGCCCTTGCCGTCCGCGACGACCCGCGCACCGACTGGGCCTATGAACGGGTGGGCCCGCTCGGTCCCGGCTTCGAGCACGACCACCGCGTGTACGCCCACCGGAGCTATACATTCCGCAACCGGCCCGACGGAACCTGACGGCGGCGACGGTGCCGGAACGATCCGGCCTGGCATACCCCGTCCGTCCTGCTCCGCGCGAGCGTCCGCAGCCACAGGAACAGCCGCGGCGGCCGGTCACCGTCCGCCCACCTTGCCGGAGACCCATGAGTAAATTGGCGGACACACACGGCGGCGAGCCGTTCGCCAGGAACCTCGTACACCCCGACAAGCCGCTGCCGAGGGCTCCTGGACAATGCGGGCGCGTCGGGCGACGGACCGGGCCCTGGTGCCGGTGCCCCGGAGCAGATTGAAGCGGCGGGAGTCAGGTTCCGGGCAGAGGAGCGGTGTCGTCTTCCATCCGCGAGGCCGAGCGGCTCGGCAGCTCAATGTTCGGCGCAGTGCTCCCGCAACGCCTCGATCTCCCGGGTCCACAGCACCACGTCGTCACCGGCTTGTCGGCACGGGTACGCCGGGCCGGCTCGAGGACTTCTACGACTGTCCTTCTACGGTATGAACAGAGGCCTTTTTCAGGTGGACAGACCGTCCATGGAGTCACCGCTCACGCTCGCCGAGTACTCCGTCGAGTCGGCCCGGACTTCGAGGACGAAGCGCTTGGAGGACAGCGCGCGGCGCCGAGTCACCCTGGCGTCGCCGGTGAACACCATGCGCACCAGCTTCCGCACGTGCTTCGTGCGCACGTCCTCGAACGCGTAGTCGTCCAGCATGAGCCGTATGCTCTCAGGGTGATTGCGGGCACCCAGGGCGAGGACGTACACGTCGTGACCGTGGATGTCACCGCTCCAGTCCGCCACCCAGGCGTGATTGTCCCCTCGCTCGTGTAGCGCGGGGTCCCCCACGCTCAGCGACCGGAGGGCCGCTTCGAGTTCCACCGACGCGGGCGGCCGACGGCTCGTGACACCGCCGATCCATGAGGGTCCGTCAGGTTGCGGTCACGCCAGGCTTCGCGCGGATGCCGCGCCGCAGCCGGCCGCCGGCCCAGCCCCCCGAACACCGCCTCAGATACGGCGCACCGTGTGCAGTGACCTGGCGTAGAGGCCCGTGCCGTCGAGCAGCGAGGGACCGCCCAGGTCGGACATGGTGGGTCCGTTGACCGTCTTGCGGCTGGACAGGAAGCGGCGCTTGCCCGCCGCATCCCGCCCGAGGTAGATCCCGACGTGGTCGACCGTGACGGACACCTGGTCCTCGTCGTCCCCGGAGTCGGCGTTGAACAGGACGAGATCGCCGGGCTGGAGCAGGTCGGCGGCCGGCGGACGGGTGCCGTCGGTCCGGTCGATGAGCACACCGGGCGCGTGGTCGGCCATGTCGCGGGACTTCCGCGGTATCCGGCTCCCCGACGTGTCGGCCTTCGCGGCCATGGGCACGCCCATGTGGTAGCCGTAGATCATGCGCGTGTAGCCCGAGCAGTCGAGATTCCCGACCTGCTTGCTCGACGGACCGGTGTAGGTGCCGTCGGGGAACGTCCAGCCGATGCCCATGTACTCATGGAAGTCGGCGCCCTCCAGGCGGTACCCCTGCGCGTCCGGATAGCCGTAACCGGCCTCGCCCAGAACCTGTTTGCCCTGCGCCGGGCCGTCCCCGGCGGTGACCGCGGGGGCGCCCGCGAGGAACATCGCCGCACAGGCGAGCACATCCGGCGCGGTGGAGCCGGCCCAGCCGCGGATCGTCTGCTCCAGCTCGGGCGTCCAGGTGCCGTCGAAGGGCTCCGGCAGCACCCGCACCCAGTCGTCATGGGTGACGCTCGGCGGGGTGTGCCAGGTGGCGGCGTTCACCTCGAAGCGGCTCACCTTCAGGGTGACCGGCAGGTTGGCGCAGCCGCTGTTGGCCAGGACGCGCAGGCCCACCCGGCCCTTGCCGAACGTCGCGTCGTCGACGTCGAAGTTCCACGCGGACGGCTCGGCGGCGTCGGAGCGCCATGCCTTGGCCCGGATCCGGGAGCCCTCGCGACGCACCCGGATCGTCCAGTCCGTGTTCGCGGGGTTGTTCGTCGCCAGTGTGAGCGCCGAGGCCAGCTGGGTGACGGTGTCGTCGACCTCCTTCTCGATGCGGAACTGGACCGCTCCGCCGGTCGTGAAGGACAGCCGGGCCCGGTAGTTGTTGTGGGTGTCCTGGTAACCGAAGGTCAGCCCGTACGAACAGGCGTCACCGGTGGGCACCTTGTCGAACCTGGCCACGGACCGTACGTCGACGTCGGTGATCTCGTCGTCCCGCAGGCTGGCGTGCCGGCTGACGCCCGTGGTGGTGAGGGCGACCAGGCCGGTGCCCGGCACGACCGAGTAACTGTCGGAGCTGGAGGGGAGCGTGCTCCAGCTGCCGCCGCCGGGCGAGCTTCCCCAGCCCGTCAGCGTGCGCTGGAAGTCGTCCACGAAGGGCCGCTTGTTCTCGGTGAACGTCCTGCGCGGACCCGGCAGGACGACGGTCCGGGCACCGTGGGTCAGCAGCGCGACGCGCCTGCCGTTCGAGGTGACCTCCGTGCGGGCCGGGGTTCCCGGCAGCACCGTGGTGGTGAGCGGGGAGGTCAGGGTCACCGGCGTGAAGTACGAGGCATCCAGCGGAGCCAGAGTCACCGAGGAGCGGGCCGAGGTCAGACCGGCCGGTGGCGGGAGGGGATCGACCGACGCGGGGGCGGTGTCGGCGTGGGCCGAAGGCGCGGCCAGACCGGCGAGCGGGACGGAGGCGGCGGAGACGGCGAAGGCGGCGAGCAGACCGCGACGAGAAGGATGGATCATGGAGTCCATGATCCATCCTGCGTGTGCCCGAGGGCACTGAACTTTCCTGCCTCCGGCCCTACTTCGCCGCGAGTACCACGAACGCCGCCCACTCGTCCCGGCCGACCCGCAGCACCGGCCCGCCGCCCGCGGCCTTCGAGTCCCGTACGTACACGGCCTGTGAGTCGACGGCCACTTCCACGCAGTCGCCGCCGCCCGATCCGCTGTGGCTGCTCTTGAACCAGCGCAGCTCGTCGACGTGCTCGGATGCCTGCTTCACGCTCATGTCTCCCCAACCAGCCGTTCGATGAGCCGCGCGGACTCGGTGCTGTTCAGAGCCTGCGATCGCAGCTTGCCATACCGCAACCCGAAGGCGCTGACTTCTGCCGGATCGTGGACGACGCATCCGACTTCCTGCGACTCGATGTACCCGAGGTGCTGGTGTTCCCCGGTTTCCAGCACCACGAACGGCCCGTTGAGGCCGGAGTGGAAACCGCACGCGGCAGGCATGACCTGGATCTCGACGTTGCGCAACGCACCCACGTCCAGCAGGTGTTGCCATTGCTCCCGCATGAGTTCCCTGTCACCCACCGGATTGCGCAGCGCTTCCTCGCCGATGATGAACGACAGTTCGGCGAGCGGCATCCGCGACAGGAGCTTCTGTCGGCTCAGCCGTGCCTCCGTGTGCTGGTCGATGATCTCCTCGCTCAAGGGCGGGCAGTGCCCGGCGAACAAGGCCCGTGCGTACGCCTCCGTCTGCAACAACCCCGGTACCAGCAGCGGGTCGTAGGAGAAGCGACTCACCGCTTCTGCCTCGAACAGGGCGAAGTTGCGGAAGAACCGGGGCAACTTCGCCCGGTCCACCTCGTCCTGAAGCGCTTCCAGGGCTCCGTCCGCGTTCAACACCCGATCCGCCGCCACCGTGAATGCCGCCTTGGCCGGCCGCCGCCCCTGCTCGACCGAGGCAACCTGCTGCAGTGAGTAGCCGATGGCGTCGCCGAGTTGCTGCTGGTTCATCCCCGATCGCTTCCGCAGGTACTGGAGCAGCGCACCGTACGCCCTCCACACGCCCGGCAGGTCGGGCTTCTCGTCCCCGTTCCTCGCCGCCCGGCTGTTCCGCGTGTCCCGTGCCTTCACGCTCCCACGCCCTTTCGTCCCCTGGGGTGCAACCCCGCCCGCATTCACCCACGGCCGCGCTCGTCATCCGTACGCCACCGGGACATGTCCAACGCGGCCTCGCGGGACAAGGCACGGCGAACGCCCCGTACAGCAGTCGTACAGGCCACGTACGACCAGGACCACGTACGACCAGGGCACCCGTCGGCGCCCGGCGCGAGGAGAATGAGCACCGGTCAGTCGTCGTGCGGTGCTGTCGCGGCGCGGTCGGCTCGTCCGCCGGCGCCGAGGTGGCCCGTGGCGCGCAGGGGCCGTCCGGTGTCCAGGCGGGGCAGTTCGCGGCGGGACACCCGCAGGACGACGGGAGGCAGGGCCGCACGCGCCACCTGGAGCACACGCAGCCACGACGGTACGTAGACGGCGCTGCGGCGGCGTTCCACCGCGCGTGCCAGGCGGGCGGCGGCCATGTCGGCCGAGTGGACGGTGCGGACGAGCGGGGGCATGTGGGTGCGCAACTCGTGCATCGCGGTGAACCGTTCGGCGTCGCGGATCATGTCGGTGTCCACCCACGCGGGATAGGCGATGCCCACCGCGACCCCTTGGTGTGCCACTTCCGCCCGCAGCGCGTGGGCGAAGGCCTCCACGCCCGCCTTGGAGGCGCAGTAGGCGCTCATCATCGGGGTGGCGCCGAGCGACGCCAGCGAAGCGATCTGCAGGAAATAGCCGGCCGTCGCCACCAGGTCGGGCAGGAAGGCCCGTGCCGTATGGGCACTGCCCGTCAGGTTCACGTCGATGACCCGGCGCCACGACGCGGCATCCGAGGTCGCGAAAGGGCCGCCTTCGGCGATGCCAGCGTTCGCCACGACCACCGACGGCCGGCCGAGGCGTCCGCGGACCTCGCCTGCCGCATCGTCCAGCGCGGTGCTGTCGGTGACGTCGACTTCGATCGCCAGTGCCGCGGTGGGCAGGGAGGCCGCCAGCGTGCGCAGCCTGGGCCCCTCGTGGCCGAGGAGTGCCAGGCGTGCTCCGCGCCGGGCGAGTTCGCACGCCAGCGCCGCGCCCAGCCCGCGGGCGGCTCCGGTCACCACGACGGTCCGGTCCCGGAGGGGGCTGCCGTCCGTCACCGGCCGTTCCTTCGCCGCCGGTCCAGCCTCATGCCTGCCTCACGGACCATTCCCGCCAGATGGCGGGCCCTGGGGTTGCTTCGCGCCGGAGACTTTTCTTCGGGCTGCCCGCTCCGTTCGGTCCGCGGCATCGAGCGGGCTGGCGCCTTGCCCGGAGGGTCGAGGCAGCGGGTGGAGATGTGCACTCCGTCGACCAGGCGCCCGCCCGAGGCCTTGACGGCGGACAGGCAGAAGCGGACCCACATGTTGAGCTGGATCTCCTTCGCCAGACGCAGGTGCGAATACAGCAGGTGCACCAGGCGGCTGCCGGGGCAGGCCCAGAGCTCGATCTCGAACACCAGCAGGCCGCCGTCCCGCCGCGCGTGGAACTGCACCTGCCCGGCCTCCATGTGACCGCGCAGGGTCGCCAGGCGCAGGGAATGCGCGTCGCGGTGCACGACCCTGACGGGCCCGTTCCAGGGCCCCGGCATCTCCACCAGCAGCTCGTCCCCGACGTCCAGGCCGTGGCCACGGAGCTCACCCGTGTGGATGTCGACCACTTCCGTGGGGACGAAGTGCTTGAAGTCCCGGCAGACCCATGCGATGAGCTGGTCCGCCTCGAGGCCGGCCGCGGCGATGTTCACCCGGAAGAGACGGTGGTACAAGGGGCCGCAGCCGTCCTCGGGCTGCTGCACCCGGTCGTCGACCACGTCCGGGGACAGGGGCGGTGGGCGGTCCCGCTCGTCGCCCCGGCACTCGCCGCCGCGATGGAGGGGAGTGGTCTCCCAGAGATAGCGCCAGGTGACCAGCACCGTGCCCAGGAGCCACCGCCCCAGCACGGCGAGTACGCGAGGACAGCGGGGTTCCGGCATCCGCGCCCCCTCAGACCGGCGAAACATCGTAAAAAGGTATAAACACGTGTATACCCTGGTATAGCGATGGGGACAAAGTGGCGACGTCGCAAGCGGACGAATCCGGAGGCCCCCATGGTGGTTCGGCTCCTGCATCGGGTGGGCGTACGCCGCACCCACCTGCACCTCTCCTCACTCGCCGCGGTCGCTCTGTGCGTGACGCTGTGGGTGCGTGCGAAGACCGTCGACCAGGAACAACGGGGAAACGCCGAGCGCCGCGCACTCTTCGTGGGCCTGTGGCCGCCGACGCTGTGGCTGATCGGCGAGTCGTTGCCGGAATCCGAGTGACCCGAGTGACCCGAGTGGGTGACTGGAGGTTCGGGCGGATCGACGTCGTACGGGCGTGGAGAGAGCTCGCGGACGCACGCGTCAACTACTCGGCCGACGAGGTCCGCCAACCGTCCTGGAACATCGACACCTACCGCACCGTGCTGCCCTCGGAGCGGCCGGGCCCTCCGGAGCCGGGAGGGTCCTGGGAACATGCCCGCCGGCTGGTCCGCGACTACCAGTTCTCCCCGCCGGAGATCGTCCGGGCCCTGTACGACCCGACCACACCGCTGCTCGGCCGCGACATGCTGCTCGAGGCCCGCTTCCACGGCATGCACTTCTACTGCGGTGTGCGCGTCACCGAGGTGGTGGACGAGACCCGGGACACCACGGACCGCACCTGGGGCTGGGCCTACGAGACCCTGGAGGGCCACCTGGAGCGCGGCAAGGCCACCTACGAGGTGGTCAAACGGCAGAACACGGGCCAGGTGCAGTTCGTGGTCTCCTGCTACTCGCAGGGCGCCCCCACGCTGGACCGGATCACTTCCCTCGGGTGGCGGCTGTTCGGCCGCCGCACCCAGTTGCGGTTCTACCGCCGGTGCGGCGAACGCCTGCGGGGTTTCGTCGAGGCCGCGCTGCGCGACGGACACCCGGGCCTCGGACCGCCGGCCAGTGTCGGACACCTGGTGTGCGCGCCCTCCGACGCGAGGATGCGTCGCTTGGACGCACTGGCGGTCCGCCGCGTCGCCCCCGGCCGAGCCACCGGACACGCTGTCGGCGCCGGACCACCGGCTTCCTGAGCCCTCCGCTGCGGCGCATCGATGCGCACGTCGGCATCACGGAGCGGGCGTGCGCCCGGACGTCCACCCCACCCGCGTCCTCCTCGGCCGTCAGTGGCCATCAAGTGACCATAGAAGGGGGCGCACGCCTACTCGTCACTCGGTCAGGTGAATTTGCCGACGAGTGCGGAACCTCCTGGGGTGTCCGCACGTACTGTCGGGCATGGGACCGACCATGGATGTGCAGGGGCCGGAATCGAGTCGGCCGTGCTCGTGGCTCCGGAGACCGGCCATCCACGGCGCCGAGGACACCACACCGGGAGCAGCTCCGTCTCCGGCCGGGCGCGCAGAGCACTCATGTCCCGGGGCGTCCGCTTCGCCCTCCCCGCCCCCGTCCCCGGGCAAGTGCTTCACCGTTCACGCGGACAGCACGGAAAAGCTCCCGCCCACAGCCCCGGAAAGAGCCGTACGGGTCGGCCGGCCCTGATCCCGGCCCCGCGCCGGAACTCCCCGGGCGACGCACCGGCGTGGGCCGAGAGCCCGAAGCGCGTGCCGATGCCGACCGGTGGGTGAGCAACAGGGCGCGTCGGCCTGAAAGTTCCGTTCCCCGGGGACCGAGAGGCGGTATCCCCGATGATGGGGAGCACCCGGGGCAACAGATCAAAAAGCATGAGAGGTGCGCATATGACGGTGGAAGCCGGCACACGCCAGGAAGAGCGCGTCGTGGGGCGGGTATGGACGGTGCGCCTGGACCCTGACGGCCGCCCCTCCGCCGGCATCGTCCGGCTCTCCTGCTCCCGCCCGGCCTGCGCCGATCAGCGTTTTCCCAGCACCTCCGCGGGACGCAAGGCCGCGGTCGAGCACGTCAACCTGCACCTGGCCCGCATCCGCGAGGACGGCGGACCGCGCGGCGAGGCGTGGTGCGCCTGCCGCGCCGCCGACTGCGCCTGGCACCTCCCCGATCCCGTCGCCGGACGGCGCGGCGGCACGCGCCCGGCGGAGGGCGCGCGGTGCGGCGGCCCGGTGGTCCTGACGGTGTACGCGGACCGTGCCGGAAGACTGTGGCGGATCGCGGAAATGTGCGCCCGGTGCGCGGCCGCCACTCCCGGCTGCCGTGTCCTGGACACCGCCCCGTCCCCGGCTCGCCCCGCCCCGCCCCGGCCGAACCAGGCGACGCAAAAGCCGGACGCGGAGCGGGAAACCGCGAGCAGCACGGCGGGCCGGGGCATGGCGGCGGTGTTCTCCGACTCCGGCTCTTCCCCCGCGGCCGGTTCATCCCGCGTGGTCAACGCTTCGCCGGCCTCGATCGCCGCACTGGTGTCGGCCCCCCGTGCCCGCGCCGCCTCACCGAGTGCGATGCCCCGGCGGGCGAAACGGTGGGGGAAGATCGCACAGCGGATCGTGCCGCACAACCTCGAGCCCGAAGTCCTGCGCCTGGAGCTCATCGAACTCGGAGACGCCTTCCGCGCCTACCAGAAGCGCACCGAACCCGATCTCCTCCTCCTCGCCGAACTCCACGAACGCAAGGCCCGCGCCTTCCGTCTGTGGGCCGATGTGACCGGTGACGAATCCCTGCGACAGGAGGCGCAGCGGGCCGAGAAAGCCGCGCAGACCACCCGCGAGATGCACCACAACCGGGTCGGCACGCTGGACGGCGGAGTGGTGGTGGAACGCCTCCTGACCCGGAACCAGGCCGAGCACGCCCGCACCGTGCTGAACCACGTCGCCGCCCACTCCCCGCACCCGGAGGCCGAGGTACGCCTGGCGGTGCTCATGCTCACCCTGCGGGCCGCGCGCGCCGGCAGCGGGAACGTCACCGGCCAAGACCTCACCGGCTGGCTCCAGGGCGACGCCGAGCGCGTGCTTCAGCAGCTGGCCGAGGCCGACTGGCTGCGCCTGCCCGACACCGTCGCCGAGGTGATGGCCTCCCGGCCCGAGAACCCCACCACGTTCACCGTCCCCACGCTGCTGCCCGAGCAGCCCCGCCTGTTCACCTTCGGCAAGACCACCCGCTCGAGGATCTCCGGCTGGGCACAGAGAGTCGTGGGCGACCGGAAGATCCGCAAGAAGAAACTGGGCGCCGCCACCCGGCTCCTGGCCCTGTACACCGCCGCCCACATCCGCCCCGACGGCAGCCTCGGGCACCCGGAGGACGGCGGGCTGCACCTGGACCGGATCGCCGCGTTCTCCAGCCTGACGCCCGAGCAGATCGGCGAACATGCCGACCTGCTGGTCACCGCCGACTGGCTTGCCGAAGCCGACATCACCGAGAACAGACTGCGCGGACAACTCTCCCAACGCGCCCTGCCGCTGGGTGGCCTGCTGTAACCGGGTGGGGCCTGTGGGGTTCTGCGGGGCCCGGCAGGACCTGCAGGGCCCGCCGGGCGGTGACAACTCCCGGTGACCGGGACGGGTCATCCCCGTGTGCGCGGGGAGCAGAACGCCCCGGCGGGACAGAGCACTTGGGCCGTCCTCGTGCGCTGGAACCGCAGCGCTCTGTCCTGTCCCGGGCCCTGTCACGGGCAGGAGGCCGGAAGGGATCGCACACGGCGGACCTTCCGCAAGTCCCCGCACCTGCGGTCACTGCTGCGTGCAGTCGGACAGCCGCCGTCGAGCCGTCGATTCCCTGGACTGCGGCGGTCTGACGTCGCGTCCCCTGCGGACGGAACGCGTGGCGGATATGCGGATGTTCGGTCACATTCGCTCGACGAATGTCCCGAACTCGTACTAGAGGGCCCGAATGCCGTTTCGTCACCGGGCAGTTGTGTCACGCTCACACCCCTCGGAGGAGACGAGCGGGAAGAGGATGCGGATGAGGGGCAAGAGCTCAAGACGCTGGACCTGGCTGGTCTGGCTGCTCGTACCCGTGCTCCTGGCAGGCTGCAGCCGGAGAGGGGGAAGCGACCGCGGCGGCCCTTCCGTCGACCGTCCGGGGGTGTCCCGTCAGGCCGACGGTGCGGACGGACCCGGCATCGGGGACCTGCCCGTGCCCGGCATCGAACTCGGAGGCGGCGGCGCCGACGGCGGTGACGGCGGTGACGGGGGGAGCGGTTCGGGCGGTGCCGGGAGGGCGGAGCCGGAACCCCGGCCGGAACCGACCGACCCGAGAGAGGAGGCGTTCCGGGCGGTCGTCCGGGGGACGTGTCTGCCGGTGTACAGGAACGGCAGCACCTGGAATGTCCCCGTCCCGCCGGATGCGGTGTCCTGCAGGAGCGAGCGGGCCGGACTCTTCCAGGTGACGCATACCGCCACGAGCAGCATCACGTGCCCGACGGGCGTGGGGCGGGACAGGTGGAGCTATTACTCGACCATCACCGGCAACACCACGACCCTCTGCCTCAACCGGGTCTGGGTGAAGGACTACTGCGTGCTCGCCAAACAGTCCGGGAACACCATCACCTCCATCGGCTCCACCACGGCGGCGGACTGCTACGCCACCCGGGTGCCCGTTCCCTACAACCAGGTCCTCGTCGTCGCCGCCGTGTACCGGGCACCCGCCGGCGCCAATGCCTCCCACTGCCGCACAAGTGCCCAGGACCCCCTTCGGTACTGGTCCCTGCTCGCCGACGGCGGCAACACCCTGGTGTGCTTCAGGGCCCGTTCCTAACCCTGCTTCTCCGGCCCGCCGTCCGCCGGGGACGCGGCCTCGGCGAGACGGGCCCGGAGGTCGTCGAGGATGGCGGCGGTGGCGGTCGCGCCGAAGCGGGTGGCGCCCAGACGGTGCAGCTCCAGCAGGGCGTCGAGGGTGCGCACGCCGCCCGCGGCCTTGATCTGGACGTGCGGTGAGACGGTGCGCCGCATCAGGGCGATGTCGGCGGCCGTCGCCCCGCCCGGGGCGAACCCGGTGCTGGTCTTCACGAAGGCCGCCCCCGCCGCCTCGGCCGCGCGGTATCCGGCGACCTTCTGCTCGTCGTCCAGATACGCGTTCTCGAAGATGACCTTGACCGTGCGGCCTTTCGCCGCCTGCACGACCGCGGCGATCTCGTCCTGGACGTACGCGACGTCGCCGCCGCGCAGACGGCCGATGTCGATGACCATGTCGATCTCCTGCGCGCCCAGGCCGATCAGTTCAGTGGTCTCGAACACCTTGGCCGCCGTGGTCGCCCCGCCGTGCGGGAAGCCGACGACCGTACCGACCGCGACCCCGCTGCCCGCGAGCGCCGCCACCGCGGTCGTGACATCGGCCGGGCGCACGCACACCGAGGCCGTGCGGTACTTCACCGCGGTCTCCAGACCGGCGGCGACCTCGGCCGGGGTCAGCTCCGGCCGCAGCAGCGAGTGGTCGATCATCTTCGCCGCTTCCTCGAGCGTGGGCAGCGGACCGTCCCAGCGCGGGGCGGCGATCGGGGCGACAGACATGGCTTTCCCTTCCGGCCCTCCATAAGCTGTCTAGACAGCCTATACAGGTGAGGATGACGGTGTCGACGGGCGTCCCGCCGGAAGCCGCGACCCGCACCGACCCAGGAGGAACAGCACCCGCCATGGCCGCACCGCAGCCGCTGTACGAACGCATCGAGAAGCAGTTGCGCCGACGCATCGCCGCGGCCGCCGACGGCGACCCGTTCCCCTCGGAGCCGCGTCTGGCCGCGGAGTTCGGCGTCTCCCGGATGACGGTGCGGGCGGCCCTGGCCGGGCTGGAACGCGACGGCCTGCTGGAACGCGTGCCCGGCCGGGGCAGCTTCGTACGCAGGGCCGCCGCAGCCCGCCCGGTCGGGACCCTGATGAGCTTCCACGACCAGGCCCTCGCGGCCGGGAGGACTCCCCGCTCACGCGTCCTCCAGGCCGGCGTGCGCCCCGCCTCGCCCCAGGAGGCCGCCGCGCTCTACCCCGACGACCCCGCCCAGGACGCCACTGTGGTCGGGATCAGCCGCGTCCGGCTCTTCGACGACCTGCCCATCGCCGTCGAACACGCCGCCTTCCCCGCCTCCCTCGGCGCCCTGCTCAGTACGGACCTGGAGACCGGCTCCCTGCACAACGCGCTGCGCCGCCTCGGCCTGCACCCGACCCTCGGCTCCTCCGTCCTCAGCGCACGCACAGCCGGCGACGACGCACCCGAACTCGGCGTCGACGCCACCACCCCGATGCTCGTCGAGACGCGTTCCATCGCCGACCAGCACGGCGCTCCCCTGGAATACACGGTCAGCTCCTACGTGGCCCACCGCTACGCGCTCCAGGTCGACTTCTCCGTCGCCCGCAGGGAAGGCTCCTGACCGCAGAGACGGCCCACGGCGCCGGCACGCCACAGGGCGAAACCGGCGTCGTTCAAGGCTGTTCGCGGAGGTCCCGTGCGGCGGGACGCCGTCCGGCCTCGTCCGTGACGCCGTGTCGGTCGGCTCCCCGTTCGCGGCTGACGACCGGCGGCTGTTTTCTGTGAGTTTCTGTGAGTCCCCGGCCGATGGGTGCCGTGACCTGCCGGTTTTCTGCCCGGGAGGGTGCCCGGTTCACAGGAAGCACTCAGCTTTGTGCAGATCCGCCTCAGACGAGCGGATCACTGTGGAGTGGCGCGCGTGAGGACGGTGCGCACCACCCACACCATCGGTTCTGGAGTCATTGATGATCGAAGTCCGCGGGCTGACCAAACGCTACGGCGAGGTGTCGGCCGTCGACGACCTGACGTTCACCGTCCGCCCGGGAGAAGTGACCGGGTTTCTCGGGCCCAACGGTGCGGGAAAGTCGACGACCCTGCGGATGATCCTGGGCCTGGACGCCCCCACGTCGGGAACCGCCACCGTCGGCGGGCTCCCGTACGCCGCGCACCCGGCGCCGTTGAGAGCCGTCGGCGCGCTGCTGGACGCGGGTGCGTTCCTGCCCAGCCGCACCGCACGGGACCATCTGCTGGCGCTCGCGGCGAGCAACGGGATTCCGCGCCGCCGGGTGGCGGAGGTGCTGGCGGAGGTGGGGCTCGAGAGCGTGGCCCGCCGCAGGACGGGGACGTTCTCGCTCGGTATGCGGCAGCGGCTCGGCATCGCCGCCGCCCTGCTGGGCGATCCGCCGGTGCTCATCCTCGACGAGCCGCTCAATGGACTCGATCCGGAGGGCATCGTCTGGATGCGGGGGCTGATGCGGCGGATGGCCGCCCAGGGGCGTACCGTGCTGATGTCCAGCCATCTGATGAGCGAACTGGAGCTCACCGCCGATCACCTCGTCGTCATCGGACGCGGACGGCTGATCGCGGACACCTCCATGACGGCGTTCATCGACGCGCACTCCAGCCGCGAGGTGCTGGTGCGCAGCCCACAGGCACAGACGCTGTGCCGGATGCTGGAGCCGGCGGCCGAGGTGCGCGAGGACGGTACGGACGGCCTGGTGGTGACCGGGCTGGACGCCGCCAGGATCGGTGCGCTGGCTGCCGCCGGGGGAGTGGAACTGCACGAACTGACGCCCCGGCAGGCGTCGTTGGAGCAGGCCTTCATGAATCTGACCCGCGACTCCGTCCAGTACCGCACGGAGAGCACGGAGCATGGGCGGAGCACGGAGCACACCGGGCGTACCGAGCACATCGAGCACATCGAGCGCGCCGACCGCACTGACCGTGCGCAGAAGGAGATGAGCCGATGAGCCGGAGCGTCATACGACCGCGCACCGCGGCGCGGAGCAAGGCACCGCACCGTCAACGGCAGGACCAGCCGCAGAACCGGCAGCAGGAGCAGCCGGAGAATCGGCAGCAGGCACGGAAGGACGGAGCGCGCCCGGGAGCGGCGGCGGGGCGGACGACCCTCCCGCACTGCTTCCACGCCGAGTGGATCAAGATTCGCACCATGCGGTCCACCCTCCACCTCGTCCTCGGCACCCTGGTGTTCTGCACCGGTCTCGCCCTGCTGAGCGGCACGTCCGCCGGGAGCGAGTACGCGACCCTGCCCGCGGCCGACCGGGCCGCCTTCGACCCGCTGGCCACCGGTCTGCGCGGCTATCTGCTCGCGCAGGTCGCGCTCGGCCTGCTGGGCGGTCTGACGATCACCTCCGAGTACGGTGCCCGCACGATCGTCGGCACGCTGACCGCCGTGCCGCACCGGGTCCGGGTGCTGGCGGCGAAGGCCGTCGCCCTCGTCCTGGTCGCGCTGCCCACCGGGCTGCTGGTGTCCCTCACCGGATTCGTTGCCGGACAGGCGATGCTGGCCCGTGAGGGCGCCCCGTACCTGGCCCTTTCCGACCCTCAGGCGCTGCGTGGCATCGTGGGCTGCGGACTCTATCTGACGCTCGCCGCACTGTTCGGGCTGGCGCTCGGCACCATGATCCGCAGTACGACGGCGACGGTGACGACGCTGTTCGGCGTCCTGCTGATCGTGCAGGCGTTCGCGCCGGCGCTGCCCGGCGGGGTCGGCGACTGGATGGTGAAGTACTGGCCGCCCCTGGCCGGCGGGCAGATCATCACCGGTTACCGTGATCCCGCGCTGCTGGGCCCGTGGGCCGGACTCGCCGTCATGGCGGGCTGTGTCGCGGTTCTGCTGACCGCGGCGTTCGTCGTCTTCCACAAGCGTGACGCATAGCGGGCGGGAGGCAGGAAGTGGATGCTCGGGCGGGGGCGGAAGCGAGGACCGCATGACGGCACCGGAACGGCTGCTGGTGGTGGAGGACGACCCGACGCTGCGCGAACTGCTGTCCGCCAGCCTGCGTCTCGCGGGCTTCGCCGTGGTCCCGGTCGCGACCGGCGCGCAGGCGCTGGAAGCGGTGCGGGAACAGCGCCCCGACCTGATCGTCCTCGACGTGATGCTGCCCGACGTCGACGGCTTCGAGGTCGTCCGCCGGCTGCGCGGCGGGCATCCGGTCGCGGCGGGGCATCCACCGGTGCTGTTCCTCACCGCCCGTGACGCGCCCGAGGACCGCGTCGGCGGGCTCAGGGCGGGCGGCGACGACTACGTCACCAAGCCGTTCAACCTGGAGGAGCTGATCCTGCGCATCCGGGCCATTCTGCGCCGCACCAGCGGTCGGCAGGCGGACGGCCGGCTGGTCGTCGGTGACCTGGAACTGGACCCCGACAGCCATCAGGTCACCAGGGGCGGACGCCCGGTGCATCTCTCCCCGACCGAGTTCAGCCTGCTGCGGGTGCTGATGGAGAACGCCGGCCAGGTGCTGTCGAAGGCCCGGCTTCTGGACATGGTCTGGCAGTACGACTTCGGCGGCGACGACAGCATCGTCACCTCGTACATCAGCTATCTGCGGCGCAAGGTGGAGGACGAGGACGGGCCGAAGCTGATCCACACGGTGCGCGGCACCGGCTATGTGCTGCGCAGGCCCCGGCCATGAGCGACAGCACCCCGCGTGGACTGCGCGGCCGGCCGGCGGCGCGCGGCCGGCGCGCACCGGACGGCCGGTCCGCGCCGCGTGAGCGGTTCGCACGGTGGGGGCGGCTCTCGCTGCGCGTCCGGCTGCTGGTGATCTCCCTGCTGCTACTCGTGGCCGCCCTGCTCGGCAGCAACATCCTGCTCATCACCCTGCTCGAGCGGGACCTGGTGCGGCAGCTGGACAACCGGCTGCACGCCGCCGTCACGGTGGCGGCGCGTTTCGACGACCTGTCCGTCGCCCTGCGCGACCAGGTGCCGCTGGAAAGGCACGAGACCCCCGCACAGCAGGTGATCGCCGACGTCCACCTGGCCTGTCTCGGCCCGGACGGCCAGGTGCGGCGGGTCGTCCGGCGGGCCGAGCGCAGCGCCCCCGAGCTGCCTGTGCTCGACGCCGCGGCGGTCGGGGAGCGCCGCGGCCGTCCCTTCGAGGTCCCGGCGGCCGACGGCGGCGCGGCCTGGCGGGTGATCGCCCGGCCTCTCGACGGACCGGACGGAGCACGGACGGGGCAGGAGGACCGGGGCGCGGACGGCGGCAGTGTCGTCGTCGCCGGGTCGCTCGCCGAGGTGCGGGAGACGGTCGGGCAGCTCGGCGCCCGGATGCTGGTGGTCGACTTCCTGGTGCTCGCCCTGCTCGGTGCGGTCGGCTGGGGCGCGGTGCGGGCCGGGCTGCGTCCGCTGCGCCGTATCGAGGCCACCGCGGCGGCCATCGCGGACGGCGACCTCTCCCGCCGCATCTCGGAACTGGCCGCCTCCCGCACCGAGCTGGGCCGGCTGGCCACGGTGCTCAACGGCATGCTGGACCGGATCGAGGCGGGGGACGCCGCCCGGGCCGCCACCGCCGAGCGCATGCGCCGCTTCGTCGCGGACGCCAGTCATGAGCTGCGCACCCCTCTCTTCGGCATCAAGGGGTTCAGTGAGCTGTACCGGATGGGCGGCATGCCCGAGCGTGCGGATGTCGACGCCGCGATGAGCCGTATCGAGCGGGAGGCGGCACGGCTGGTCCGGCTGGTCGAGGATCTGCTGCTGCTCGCCCGCCTCGACGAGCACGACGGCGCCGCGGACTTCCCGCTCCGCCTCACCCCCATGGACCTGCGCACTCTGGCCGTCGACGCCCTGCACGACCTGCGCGCACTCGATCCGGGGCGCCCCGTGACCCTCACCGGCCCCGGCGGCGGCCCGCCCGGGGGCGCGCCGGTGCTCGGCGACGAGGAGAGACTGCGGCAGGTCACCTCCAACCTCGTCGGCAACGCGGTGGCCCACACTCCGCCCGGCACCCCGGTCCGGATCGGCGTCGGCACCCAGGACGGTCTGGCGGTCCTGGAGCTCCACGACGAGGGGCCGGGGATGTCCCAGGAACAGGCCGCCCGGGTGTTCGACCGCTTCTACCGTGCGGACGACTCCCGCGGCCGCACCCGGAGCGGAGGCGCCGGTCTCGGTCTCGCGATCGTCCACTCCCTGGTGACGGCTCACCGTGGCCGGGTGGAGGTCCGCACGGCCCCGGGCGAGGGCGCCACCTTCCGCATTCTGCTCCCCCTGCACGGCTGAACGGCCGGGCGGCCGGGCGGCCGAGCACGCGCCGACGCCCGGTTCTCCCCGCCGGTCCTGGTGAGAGCGGACGGAACCGGGGAAGACGGGGAGGCATGGAACCGATCGGCAAGCACGACGGCACCCCGGGGCGGACCAGGCGGACCGGCCCCTGGCTGCGGTACGGCGCGGCCGCGGCGGCCGTGGCCGCCACGGCCGTGGCAGGTGCCAGGGCCGTCGACTCGGACAGCCGCTGGTACAGGTCCTTGCGCAAGCCTCCCTGGCAGCCGCCGCCCCGGACATTCGGCGTCGTATGGCCACCGCTCTACGCCGCCCTCGCCTACGCCACCGGTCACGCGCTCGGGAAAACCCCGCACCGCGGCCGGCTCCTCACCGAGCTGGCGGCGAACCTGGTGCTCAACGCGGGGTGGACCCGGCTGTTCTTCGCCCGCCGCAGCCCCGGGGCAGCGCTGGCCGACGTCCTCCTGCTCGATCTCAGCAACGCCCGGCTCATCCGCCGGATCGGCCACATCGACAAAACCGCGGCAGGGACCCTCGTCCCCTACGCCGCCTGGTGCGCCTTCGCGACGGCCCTGAACGCCTCCATCGTCGACCGCAACCGCTCCCGGCGGTCGTAGGCATCCCCGGCATCCCCGCCGCGCACCCCGCGTGCGGGCTCTTCCGCGGAGTCAGCCGGACGGGACTCCCGGCTCCGGGCCCCAGTAGTCCGGGCCGCCCCCGCGCCAGTCGATGAGCGGGGAGACCACGACCTGTGCCGGCTCGATCTCCAGGCCCGCGCGGCGCAGGAACTCGGCGACATCCGTGACGCTGTGGGCCAGCCCCAGGATCTCGCCGTTCACCCGCACGCGCCGGCCGCCCGTCGGGGAGGGCGGGGACACGACCACGGGCAGTGATCCGGGCATGTACCCAGCATCGGGCGCGGGCTCCCGGCTCGCATCCGGACGGGGGACGCCCCCGAACCCCCCGGGAACCCCCGGAAAGCTCCCGGGAAAGGCCGCACTACGCTGGCGCCGTGACGGACAGCAGCAAACGGCCGCTCGCCGTGTTCGACCTGGACAACACCCTCGCCGACACCGCGCACCGGCAGCGGTTCCTCGAACGCCGGCCGCGCGACTGGGACGCCTTCTTCGCCGCGGCGCCCGCGGACCCGCCGATCGAGCAGGGCGTCGAACTGGCCCAAAGGAGTGCGGCCGAGTGCGAGATCGTCTATCTCACCGGGCGGCCCGAGCGGTGCCGCCGGGACACGCTGGACTGGCTCGCCGCGCACGGGCTGCCCGAGGGGCGGCTGTACATGCGGGGCAACGCCGACCGCAGGCCGGCCCGCCGCACCAAGCTGGAGATCCTGCGCCGGCTCGCCCGCCACCGGGAGATCCGTGTCCTCGTGGACGACGACGAGCTGGTGTGCGAGGACGCGGAGCGGGCGGGGTTCCGCGTCCTGCGCGCCCGCTGGGCGGCTCCGTCGGCCGCGCTGAGGGCCGCGCAGGAACGCGAGGGGCGGACCTGAGCGGCCCCGGTGTCAGCTCGGGTCCTCGATCCGGAAGCCGACCTTCAGGCCCACCTGGTAGTGCTCGATCCGCCCGTTCTCGATCTGGCCCCTGATCTGGGTCACCTCGAACCAGTCCAGGTTGCGCAGGGTCTGCGAGGCGCGTGCGACGGCGTTGCGGATGGCGTGGTCGACGCCCTCGTGCGAGCTGCCGACGATCTCCGTGACCCGGTAGGTGTGCTCGGTCATCGGGGTGCTCCTCCCGGCGGACTGCGGACTGGGACTGCGACTGAGGCTGTGGACCGCGGGGTTGCGGACAGCGCACGCGCGTGTGGCGTACGTCACTCCACCGTGCCGTATGCGGAGGCGGAGCGCGAGGCGTGCGGCCCGCATGACGTACGCGCCCCGGCCCGGCACGGGGCCGCCACCGAGCCCCGGCCACCCGCACGAGCCCCGCTCGCCCCGGAGCGTCTGGAACACCCGGAGCGTTCAGCGCACCCGGAGCGCGCGGAGCAGCCGAAGCGCCCGGAGAACCCGGGGACCCCGGAGACGCACGCGCACGCTCCGGGCGGCGGTCTCACCGCACCGTCACCGCACCACGCTCAACGACAGCGCGAAGCGCCCCTCGCCGTCCGTCCACCACCGCGCCGACTCCAGCCCGGCAGCGGCCAGCTCCTCGTGCACCCGCTCCCTGCGGAACTTCGCCGACACCTCGGTGCGCAGCTCCTCGCCCGCCGCGAAGTCCACGGCGAGCGCGAGCGCGGGCACCTTCACGGTCTGCGCGGTGCGCGAGCGCAGCCGCATCTCGATCCACTCGTTGCCGGCGTCCCAGAGCGCCACATGGTCGAAGGCGTCCGGCGTGAAGTCGGCGCCCAGCTCGCGGTTGAGCACGCTCAGGACGTTCCGGTTGAACGCGGCCGTCACCCCCGCCGCGTCGTCGTACGCCCTGACCAGCACCTCCTCGTCCTTGACCAGGTCCGTGCCGAGCAGCAGCGCGTCGCCGGGGGAGAGCAGGGCGCGCACCCCGGCCAGGAACGTCGCCCGTTCGGCGGGCAGCAGGTTGCCGATCGTGCCGCCGAGGAACGCCAGCAGCCGCGGCCCCGGGGTGTCGGGCAGGGTCAGGCCGGCGGTGAAGTCGGCGATCAGCGCGTGCACCCGCAGCCCCGGCCGCTCGGCGGCCAGCGCCCGCCCGGCCTGTTCCAGCGCGGTGCCGCTGACGTCGACGGGGACGTAGGTGCGCAGGCCGGTCAGCGCGTCGAGCAGGTGGCGCGTCTTCTCCGAGGAGCCCGAGCCCAGCTCGATCAGGGTGCGGGCGGGCAGCACGGCGGCGATCTCGGCGGCGCGGTCGGCGAGGATCTCGCGTTCGGCGCGCGTCGGGTAGTACTCGGGCAGCTCGGTGATCCGCTCGAACAGCTCGCTGCCGTGCGCGTCGTAGAACCACTTCGGCGGCAGCCACTTGGGACGGGAGGTCAGGCCGTGCAGGACGTCGGCGCGCAGCGCCGCGGCCACGGCCTCCTCGGGCAGGATGCGGGTGACGTGGAACGCATTCACGTACGGGGCTCCTCGCAGGGGGCGGATGCCAGGTCCTCGGTGAGGTCCTTGAGCGGGGTGAGCAGGACGTCCGTGCGGTCGGCCGTCAGCAGGGTGCGGTCGGGGACCCGGAGCCAGCGCGGATCGTCGTCGTAGGGCTCGGAGGCCACCACCGT
This sequence comes from Streptomyces thermoalcalitolerans, assembly GCF_039525155.1. Classification (NCBI taxonomy): domain Bacteria; kingdom Bacillati; phylum Actinomycetota; class Actinomycetes; order Kitasatosporales; family Streptomycetaceae; genus Streptomyces; species Streptomyces thermoalcalitolerans. Next base: position 70,216 of record NZ_BAAAHG010000011.1, read on the forward strand.
GCGGCGGCCGGGTCCGGTGAGGTACCACAGGGTGTCGCCCCAGACGGTCGCGGTGATCGTCCCGCCGTCGGTGAGCAGCAGGTTGAGCCGCGAGCCGGGGGCCGCCGCGGCGACCTCCAGCACGGTGTCGGCGAGCGCCTGCCCCGCCCCGTCGCCGGTGCGCAGCCGGGCCAGCACCAGCGCCCAGACGAGTGCCGAGTCGGTGCGGGCCTCCAGCGCCAGCAGGTCCCGCGGCGGCAGGGTGCGGGACAGCGCGGCGAGCGAGTCCGGCCAGCCGGTGACGGCGCCGTTGTGGCTGAACAGCCAGCGGTCCGCGGCGAACGGCGCCGCCGCGGCCTCCGCGTCCGCACCCGGGAGGGTCGCGTCCCGCACCGCGGCCAGCAGCGCCGTGGTGCGCACCACCCGGGCCAGATCGGCGAAGGACGGGTCGGCCCAGATGGGACCGGCACGGCGGTAGCGGGCCGGCACCGGGTCGCCCTCGGCGTACCAGCCCACCCCGAAGCCGTCGGCGTTGACCGTCCCGTACCGCTGGTGTCGGGGGGCCCACGCCTGCCGGTACAGGCCGTGCGGCGGTTCCACGAGGTACCGGCCGAGCGGCTCCCGCGGCCCCACGTACGCCAGGTGACGGCACATCAGGAGTCCTCCGAGCGGGCCGTGCGGAACCCGGAGAAGATCTGCCGCCGGATCGGGTAGTCCCAGTTGCGGAACGTGCCCCGGCAGGCCACCGGGTCCACGGCGAACGAACCGCCGCGCAGCACCTTGTACTCCGGCCCGAAGAACACCTCCGAGTACTCCTTGTACGGGAACGCGGTGAAGCCCGGGTAGGGAAGGAAGTCGCTCGCCGTCCACTCCCACACGTCCCCGATCAACTGCCGTACGCCCAGCGGGGACGCCCCGGCCGGATAGCTGCCGGCCGGAGCCGGACGCAGATGCCGCTGACCGAGGTTGGCGTGGTGGGGCGCGGGGTCGTCGTCGCCCCACGGGTAGCGCATCGAGCGGCCGGTGGCCGGGTCGTGACGGGCCGCCTTCTCCCACTCGGCCTCGGTGGGCAGCCGGCGCCCGGCCCAGCGGGCGTAGGCGTCGGCCTCGTACCAGCACACGTGCAGCACCGGCTCCTCGGGCGGGACGGCCTCGACGACGCCGAAGCGGCGCCTGAGCCACTGTCCGCCGTCACGCCGCCAGTACAGCGGCGCGGTGATCCCATGCCGGCGGATGTGGGCCCAGCCGTCCGGTGTCCACCAGCGCGGGTCGCTGTAGCCGCCGTCCTCGATGAACGCGAGGTACGCGCCGTTCGTCACCGGGGTGGTGTCGATCCAGAACGGCGGCACCTCGCGCACATGCGCGGGCCGTTCGTTGTCCAGCGCCCACGGTTCGGTGGAGGTGCCCATGGTGAACGGGCCTCCGGGAACGAGGACTTCGGACGGGCCGGTGAACGGCGGTGCCGGCTCCGGGTCGGGAGCGGTCAGGGCCTGCGGTCCCTTGCGGAGCTGATGGGTGATCAGCATGGTCTCGTCGTGCTGCTGCTCGTGCTGCGCGATCATGCCGAAGACGAATCCGGCCTCGGTCAGCCGGGTGCCGTGGAACACGGTGGACTCCAGCACGTCCAGCACCCGGGCGCGCACCTCGGCCGTGTAGCGGCGGGCCTCGTCGGGGGGCAGCAGCGGCAGCGAGGGGCGTTCGGCGCGCGGATGCTCGAAGGCGTCGTAGAGGCTGTCGATCTCCGGGCGCAGGGCCTCCTGGCCGCCGACCCTGCGCAGCAGCCACTGCTCCTCCTGGTTGCCGATGTGGGCGAGGTCCCACACCAGCGGGGACATCAGCGGCGAGTGCTGGGCGGTGAGATCGGGATCCTCCACACAGGTGGTCAGCAGCGTGGTGCGGTCACGGGCCGCGGTGAGCGAGCGCAGCGCCCGGTCACGCGGTGTCTCGGGGGCGAGGGCGGGGTCGGTCATGTCGCTGTGTCCTTCCGGTACGCGCGACCGTCCGCGGTGCGCAGCGGTTCGAGCAGGTCGTCGGCGGGACAGCGGCCCTTGCGGACATAGCGGTCCTGGAACGCGGCGACGGCGTCCGTGACCTCGGTGCCGGCGCCGAGCCGGGGCAGGGCCTCCAGGGCGGCCGTGAAGCAGGTGACGGCGACCTCGTGCAGTTCGGGGTCGGCGAGCCCGGTGCGGGCCGCCTCGGCCCACAGCGGGTTGTGCGGCGCGGGCAGGGGACCGGCGCGTTCGGCGAGCGGCTTGACCGCCCGATAGGCGGTCTCGGCCGCCTGCGGATCGTCGAACAGCGCCGCCGTGACCGCGAGCGGCACGATCCACCCGTGGTCGCCGGGCTGCGCGTCGATCATGCGCAGTTCCAGATGGCCCCTCGGTCTGACCGGGGGGAACAGCGTGGTGAGGTGGTAGTCGAGGTCGTCCCTGGTCGGCGGCCTCGGGCGGCGCAGACGGGTCCACTGCCGGAAGGTCAGCCCCTCGGGCACCTCCCAGGGGCCGTCGTCGCGCCGTACGCACATCACCGGCGCGTCCAGGGCGTGCCGGGCCCAGGCGGTGCGCGGATCGCCGTCCAGCGGGGGAGCACCGGCGCGGGCGGGGCCGATCCGCGCCCACGTCCGCTGCCGGGTGGAGAGCCAGCCGGTGGGCCTGCGGGCCAGCAGCGGGGAGTTGGCGAACGCGGCCACCAGCACCGCGCCCAGATGGTGCGCCAGCCACCAGCGGCGCCCGTGGCCGAGCGGTCCGGGTTCCTCGTGCCCGGCGTCCACGCACACCTGGACGGACGCCGAGGCGCACATCATGTGCCGGCCGGCCGGGCCGTCACGGTCCAGGCAGGTCTCCAGGGCGTCGTAGCGCCGCTCGCGCAGAAACCTGCGGGGGGTGTGCCAGGGATCGTGGCCGAGGCCGACGAGACGGAGGCCGTCCCTTGCCAGAACGGCGCGGACGGCGTCGAGATCCGCGGAGACGGTGCCGATGCATTCCATCAGGGAGGCGGCGGGCGGCGAGCTCAGCTCCAGCTGGCCGCCGGGTTCGACGGTGAGCGCCGACCTCAGGGGCACGGTCCGCAGGGCGGCGTAGGCCGCTTCGAGGCGTTCGGGTGTCACGGGGAGCTGCGGCGCGTGCAGCTCATGGACGAGCCATTCCACTTCGACCCCGAGGCGGCGGGGTGGTCCGGTCTTGAAGCAGATGCCGTGGACCAGGGCCTCGGCCTCGGCTTCGGTGATGACTGCACGGGGGCCCGTGCAGCCGCTTGCCGAATCGGACATGTCGGGTCCTCCTGCGATGTCGGCGCACCACCGTCCCGGGGACGGTGGGCCGGGGCGGTGGCGCACCGTCCCAGCCAAAACCCTCCGGCCGATCCGCACAAGGGCGCGGTTCGTGACAATCCTGGCCCCGAATCCCGCTGTCCGCGACTTGTCCGTGACGTCAAGGGGGCGCGGCCGGGCCCCGGCGGGCGGTCCGCCGGGGCCTTCCCGGTCCCGGATCAGTCCCAGCCGTAGCGCTCTCTCAGCCGGTGTATGACGAGGTTGAAGCGCATACGGTCCAGAGCGCACGCCTCACGGCGCATGCCCTCCTCGTGGAGGCGCAGCACCCGGCCGACATCCACCCAGGAGTCCCGGCCCGAGCGGTCCCAGGGCCCGTTTCCGATCGGCACCCACTCACGGTCGCCGTGGTGCGCCTTGCTGGACAGCTGCACGGCGAGGAGCGTCCCGGCGGCCTCCCGGGCCACCACCAGGACCGGGCGGTCCTTGCCCCGGCCGTCGTTCTCCTCGAAGGGCACCCAGGTCCAGACGATCTCCCCGGGATCGGGATCGCCGTCGTAGGCGGGCGAGTACTCGGTGCGGACCCGGCCGACCCGGCGGGGGTCGACCTCGGTGGTGGCGGTGGGGCCGTAACGGCCGGGAATGTTCTCGTCGACGAAGGCACTCACGGGGGAACCCTAGAACGCCCTCCGGAGTGCACTGACTTCGGGCGTACAGTGCGCGCCCGGATGCGGCAGTGGAGTGGTGCCGCGCCGGTCAGGTGGCGTCGTCGCGGCGGCGGATCTGCATTCCGGGACGGCGGCGGTGGACGGTGAGGTAGGTCAGGCCGTCCCGGCCCGCGGTGAGGCTGCGTGTGGAGCCGTGTGGCAGCCAGACCGTCGTCCCCGGGGTCAGCTGCCGCGGCTCGTCGCCGCGGCCCGCGCCGAGGACGCCGCTGCCCGCGACGACGAACAGCAGGACGTCCAGGTCCGGTTCACGGTGCGGTGCGACGCTCCCGCCCGGTGCCAGGCGTACGACATTGGCGTCGAGCTGGCGTCCGGGCTCGTCCAGCTTCCACAGCACACCGGCCGGCAGCGGCGGAGCGTCGGCCAGGGCCCGGGCGTCGCACAGGAGCCGCGGTTCCGGATCCGTCCCGCCGGCCGGGTCGGTGCCGCGCGCGGAAGGCGATGTCATGGCGCACCCTCTTTCGTCCTCGTCCGGGCCGTTCCGGCTCACGATTATTACATGTAGGATTCGTAAAAATAGGTCACCGCAGGTGAAACGCGCAGATGAAACGAGGTGAGCGGATGTGACCGCCCCCCGGAAGAGCCCTCGCCGCCGCGAGGTGCTGGACGTGCTGCGCGCCGCCGCCCGGCCGCTGGGCGTCGCGGAGACGGCCGAACGGATCGGGGTCCACCCCAACACCGTCCGCTTCCATCTGGACGCCCTGGTGGCCGAGGGGATGGTCGTACGGCAGGCCGAGGCGCCCTCGGGCCCCGGCCGTCCCCGTACCGTCTACGCTCCCCGCCCCGGCATGGACCGCGGGGGGACGCGCAGCTACCGGCTTCTGGCCCGGATCCTGCTCGGACAGCTGGCGTCCCAGGGCCCCCGGGCGCGGGAGGCCGCGACGGAGGCGGGCCGCGCCTGGGGCGGCTTCCTGGTCGACCCGCTGCCGCCCTCGCAGCCGCCGACGGCCGAGCGCTCGGCCGCCCGGCTCCTCGCCCTGCTCGACGGCCTGGGCTTCGCCCCCGAAGCCGAGGGCGGCGGTGCCGGGAAGGCGCCGGAGCGGATCCGGCTGCGGCACTGTCCCTTCCTCGAACTGGCCGAGGAATACGGCCAGTTGGTGTGCCCGGTCCATCTGGGGCTGATGCAGGGGGCGTTGGACGGACTGCGCGCCCCGCTGACCGCGACCCGTCTGGAACCGTTCGCCGAACCCGACTCCTGCCTGGCCCATCTGGCCGCCCGCCCGGCCGGGACCTCGGTCGCGTGACCCGGCCGGCCACGGGCCGCCTGCGCCCCGACAGACCCGACAGAAAGGCGACGCATCGATGAACACCACGTCGGCCGCCGTGGCGAGCGCGGCCACCTTCGTCTGGCTCGGCATGGTGCTGGCCATCTCCTTCCTGGAGGCCCCGCTGAAGTTCCGCGCCCCCGGTGTGACCGTCCCCATCGGGCTGGGCATAGGCCGGCTGGTCTTCCGGGCGCTGAACCTGGTGGAGACAGTGCTGGCCGTCGTCCTGATCGTCGCGGTCGCCACGGGCGCGGCCACGGCGCCGGTCATCGGGCTCACCGCGGCCGTGGCCGCGGTGCTCCTCGCCCAGCTGGCCGTCGTCCGCCCCTGGCTGAACCGCAGGTCCGACCGGGTCCTGGCCGGGGAGGAGGGCCCCCGCTCCCGCAGCCACCTGGCGTATGTGGCCCTCGAGGTCGTCAAGGTCGGCGTGCTGATCACGCTGGGCGTCCTGCTCGCCGCGGTGTGACCGGGCGTCAGCAGGGAGAATCAGCAAGGAGAAAAGGACGGCCGTGGCCCGCGGCCGTCGTCGTCGGGTGCGGGCGGTGCCCGGTGCGGGGCGGTGCCGGTCAGGAGGCCGGGGAGTCCGTGAGCGCCGGCTGCTCGGGCCACTTCTCGTGCCAGCGCAGTTCCGCCTCCAGCTGCGCGGCCAGCGAGACCAGCAGCGGTTCGCTGTTCGCCGGGCCGAGCAGCTGGGCACCGACCGGAAGACCCCCGGCGACGAAGCCCGCGGGCACGTTGACTCCCGGCCAGCCCAGGACGTTCCACGGCCAGGCGTAGGGACACGCGGCGATCATCGCGCGGTCGGTGGCCCAGCCGCCGAGCTCGAGCATCGCGCCGATCCGCGGCGGGGGAGTGGCCGTCGTGGGCGCGAGAACCACGTCGTAGGAGTCGAAGAAGCGGCCGATGCGCCGGTGCAGGACCGCCTCGGCCCGCCGGGCCGCCCGCAGCGGGAAACCGGCGAGCAGCCGGCCCAGCCGGGCGGTGCCGCGGGTGCGCGGGTCGAGCAGCGCCGGGTCCGGGACCTCGCGGACCAGCTCGGCGACCCCGGCGGCGGCGCGGGGCACGAAGCCCAGCCCGATCCGCCCGTACGGCGGGTCGGCCTCCTCCACCTCGTGCCCCAGCGCGCTCAGTCTTCGGGCGAGTTCCACGACCCGGTCGCGCACCTCGGGGGCCAGGCGCGCGGGCAGGGCGGTGAACGGCGGCTTGAGCGAGAGCGCGATGCGCAGCCGGCCGGGGTCGCGGCCCACGGCGGCGGTGACGTCCACGGCGGGCGGCTGGTGGGGGTCGTCCGGGTGGTTGCCGCTCGCCGCGTCCAGCAGCAGGGCGGCGTCGCCGACCGTACGGGCCAGGGTGCCGTTGACCGTGATGCCGTTGAAGGACTCGCCGCGCGGCCAGGTCGAGATCCGGCCGCGCTGGGGTTTGATGCCGACCAGATGGGTCCAGGCGGCCGGGATCCGCACCGAGCCGGCGCCGTCCGAGCCGAGCGCGGCCGGGACCAGCCCGGCGGCGACCGCCGCCGCCGACCCGCCGGAGGAGCCGCCCGGAGTGCGGTCGGGGGCCCAGGGGTTGCGGGTGGCGCCGAAGGCCGGCCCCTCGGTGAAGGGCCACTGGCCGAGCTCGCAGGTGTTGGTCTTGCCCACGATCACCGCTCCGGCCGCACGCAGCCGCCGCACCGCCTCGCCGTCCTCGGCCACCACCGGGAAGTCCCCGCGGCAGCCGAACGCGGTCGGCTCGCCCGCCACGTCCATGTCGTCCTTCACGGCCACCGGCACCCCGAGCAGCGGCAGCCGCACCCCGGCGGCCAGCTTCCGGTCCGCGGCGTCGGCCTCGGCGAGCGCGGCGGAGGCGCGGACGACGCGGAAGGCGTTCAGGGAGGACTGCGTGGCCTCGATCCGCGCCAGGGCCTGTTCGACCAGCGCGCGGGAGGACACCTCTCCGGCAGCCAGGGCGCGGGCGGTCTCGGCCAGACCCGCGGCACGGTCGAGCGTCATGCGGACACCTCCGGAACGCGTTTCTACCGAACGGTAACGTCCCGTGGGGGCGGGGAACAGCCCCCGCTCTCGCAGAGGGTTTCCGTTCAGCCCGCGGCGGCCGGCAGGCGGGCCGCGAGAAGGGCGATGTCGTCGCCGCTGACCGTGCACGCCTCTCGCAGGAGTTCGTCGCAGAACGTGCTCAGGGGGGCACCGGCCAGCCCGGCCGCGTGCCGGCGCAGACGCTCGAGCCCCTGGTCCAGGTCCTCGGTCGGCTGCTCGACCAGGCCGTCGGTGTAGAGCAGGACGGTGCTGCCGGGCTCCAGGGGCTCGGTGGCGCTGATGCGCAGCAGACCGTCGGGCTTGAGCCCGCCGAGCATGAGGTCCTGGGCGTCCTCCAGGAACCGCGCCCGGCCGTCGGCGGTGACCAGCAGCGGCGGCGGATGGCCGGCGACGCTGTAGCTGAGCTGTCGGCCGCCGCCCTCGGCCTCCTCGATCCTGGCGTAGACGCACGTGACCGTCCCCTCCTCGGGGCCCAGCAGGCAGGTGGCCCGGTCGAGCCGGCGCAGGACGTCCCCCGGGGGCTTTCGCCGGTCGACGATGATGCCGCGCAGCATGTTGCGCATCTTGCTCATGGTCACGGACGCCTGCAGATCGTGTCCGGAGACGTCGCCGATGATCAGTGCGGTGGCGCCGTCGGGGGTCACGAAGGAGTCGTACCAGTCGCCGCCGACCTCGTTCGCGGCGGCGCTGGACGCGTAGCGGGCCACGATGTCCAGCCCGGGCACCTCGGGAGGGGCGCCCAGGAGGCTCTCCTGCAGGGCGAGGGCGACACGCTGGGTGCGCCGCAGCTCCAGCAGCCGGCCGAAGGCGGGCGCGGTCCGGTCGAGGACCTCCTCGACCAGCGAGATCTCCTCCGCGCTGAAGGGCTCACGGTCCGCCGCGTACAGGGCGACGACCGCCCGGATCTCGCCGAGCACCACCACCGGCAGCAGGGCGACCTCCCGTATCCCGCCGGCCTGCGCCCACGCGGCCGCGCCCGGCGGTATGTCGGCCTCGGCGAAACCGTCGGGGCCCGCACGCCGAAGGGCGGTCCGTCCGCGCCGTACCACCTCGTCGAACAGGCTGCCCGGCGGGGTGCCCCGCAGTTCCCCGCCGGACGGGAAGGACGGCAGATGGGGAGCGGTCACCGTGGCCACATGCCGGGTCATCAGCGGGCCGGCCGCCTGGGGACGGACGCCCTCGGGCAGCAGATAGATGCCGCACGCGTCCGCCGGTTCGGGTACGAGGACACGCCCCACCGCCTCCAGCGCCGGCTCGGGCCGGTTCGGCCCGGACACCGCGATCGACGCCTGGCCGAGCAGGTCCTGGCGCCGCTCGCGCAGCCACTGGTCCTCGATGTCGGCGCAGGCTCCCACCCACTCGGTGACGTCGCCGTGCTCACGGACCGGCGCCACCCGCAGCGAGCAGTGCCGGTAGGTGCCGTCCCGGCGCCGCATCCGGTAACGGTGCTCGAACGAATCCGGCTCCGTGCGCACCACCCGGTTCCAGGCCTTGGCCAGGCCGGCGCGGTCCCGGGGGTGGGCGCTGTCCAGCCAGCCCCACCCGAGCAGCTTCTCCTCGGGCATGCCGGTGACCCGGTGCCAGCCGGAGCTGAGCTGGATCACGCGCCCGTCGCGGTCGGCCACCCACACCATCTGGACGCTGACCGCGATCAGGCTCTGGTAGCGGAGCAGGGCGCGCCGCCGCTGTTCCGCCTGCTCGTGGGCGGCCTCCTTGGCGGTCACCTCACCGGTGACGTCCACGATCACCACCAGCACCCCGTGGTCCCCGGGACCCGCCGGATCGCCGGGTGAGGTCTGCCGGGCCGAGCACGACAGGCTGATGCTGAACCACCGGTCACGGATCACTCCGCGCTCGTCCCGCAGGGTCATCGGGCTCTCCGGACCGATGACGACCGGCTCGCCCGTCTCGTAGACGACGTCCAGCAGGTGGAAGATCTGCTGCGGCTTCAGGTCGGCGAACAGCTGCCGGGCGGGGACGCCGTACTGACGCGTACCGAAGAGGTGCCGGTAGGTATCGTTGGTATAGACCAGGATGTGCTCCGGTCCGCGGAAGAGGGCCACACCCACAGGCGCGGGGTTGAAGACGGTCAGATCGGGAAAGGTGATCGGCCCGTCGCTGTTCGGAACGTCACTCATGACAGCAGCCCTCCGCCTGCTTCGCCCGGTTCGGGTACCCCGTTTCGGGCGCGACCGCGTCCGGGCCCGGACGCGCGGTGCGTGTCCTTTACCGTCCCAGCAGTCTGTGCAACCAGTCCAGCCGAGCCGTGTGAGCGGCCCGGGACAGGGCCGCCTCGGGGGCGAGGGCGTCGAAGCCGTGGAAGCCGCCGGGCCACACATGGAGCTCGGCGACACCGCCGGCCCGCCAGATGCGCGAGGCGTAGGCGACGACCTCGTCGCGGAAGGTCTCCGCGGAGCCGACGTCGAGGAAGGCCGGGGGCAGGCCGGAGAGGTCCGTGGCGCGGGCGGGGGCGGCGTACGGCGGCACATCGGGCCCGCCGCGCCGGTCGCCGAGCAGCGCCGTCCACGCGGTCTCGTTCGCCGTGCGGTCCCAGACGCCGACGCCCGTCATCTGATGGGCGGACGGTGTGTCGTTGCGGTCGTCGAGCATGGGGCTCATCAGCATCTGGCCGATCGGCCGCGGGCCGCCGCGGTCCCGCAGCAGCAGGGCCAGCGCCGCGGTCAGACCGCCGCCCGCGCTCGTGCCGGCGACGACGACGCGCCCCGGGTCGCCGCCGAGTTCCCCGGCGTGCTCCGCCGTCCACAGCAGGCCCGTCCGTACGTCCTCGACCGGCGCGGGATGCGGATGCTCGGGCGCCAGCCGGTACTCCACCGACACCACGACCGCGTTCAGCTCCCGCGCCCAGGGCAGCACCATGTCCACGCCGAGCCGGTTGTTCCCGACGACCATGCCTCCGCCGTGCGTGTAGTACAGGAGGGGCCGCGTCCCGCCGCCCGGCGGCGCGGTGGGCCGGCACACCAGCAGGGGCACGTCGGGAGCGCCCCCGGACCCCGGCGCCGTACGGTCCTCCACCACGAAGGCGCCGCCCAGGGTCAGGTCCGGCCCGGCCGCCGGGTCGAGGAGGGCGAGGGCCTGCCGGGCGGCCGGGATGTCCTGCGGGGCCAGACCCGGCCGCATGCCCCCCGCGGCGTCCAGGGCGGCGGCGAGCTCGGGGTCGAACGGGGGCGGGGGCTGCGTCATGGGCATCTCCTCGTCAGGGGGAAGCGACCGCTTGTGCGGCCGTTCACCGTCTACCCCCTGGACGCGGCGGTGTCCGGCTGCGAGTGCGCTCGAGCCCCTGGTGTCGCGAGGGCGGCCGGGAGGGGACCGAGGAGGAGCCGGATGCGCCGCTGTGCGACCTGGAGAGGGGCACACCGGGGCTGTGCGGCCTGGAGGAGGGGCGCACCGGGCCCGGCGTCGGCACCGTGCGGGTGGTGCGGACACGGCAGGGGCCGGAGCTTCCGGCTCCGGCCCCTGTGCTTCGGTCCTTTGCGCTGGTCCTTTGTGCTGGGCCTTTGCGCTTCGGCCGTTCGGGTGGGGCTCAGGCGGCCGTCGCGCCGCCGACCTGAGCCTGCAGCCGGGTCACGACCTCGGTGAGCTGCGCGGCGACCTCGGCGTCGTCGACCGGGTGGGTCTCGGCGAAGCGGGTGACGGAGTGGGGGATGGACAGCTTGATGTCCTCGGCCACCTTGCCGCCGGCGATGCCCGCGGCCTTGCGGGCCTCGTCCTGCGCCCACACACCGCCGTACTGGCCGAAGGCGGTGCCGATGACGGCGACGGGCTTGCCGACGAGGGCACCGGCCCCGTAGGGGCGGGACAGCCAGTCGATGGCGTTCTTCAGGACGGCCGGGATGGTGCCGTTGTACTCGGGGGAGAAGAGCAGGAAGGCGTCGGCGGATCCGGCGGCCTCACGCAGCTTGACGGCGGCGGCCGGGACGCTGCCCTCGACGTCGATGTCCTCGTTGTAGAAGGGGATGTCGCCCAGGCCCTCGTAGAGCACGATCTCGGCACCCGCCGGGGCGAGCTTCACCGCGGCCTCGGCGAGCTGACGGTTGTGCGAACCGGAGCGGAGGCTTCCGACGAGCGCGAGAATGCGAACAGACATGTGGGGGCTCCATTGGGGAGGTAGTGCCGTAACAAAGCGGACCGGGGTCCGCTTAAATTTTCTAGCAGCATAACCGGACCACGGTCCAGTTTTCTTCCCCGTGCTTTACGCTGTCTTCATGTCCCGCTCCCTGCCGCGCTGCCCCGAGCCCCAGAAGCCCCAGGACCCCGCGGTGACACCGGTGTTGCTCGACATCGGCACCGGCGAGGAGGAACCCGCCCTGCGGGCCGACGCGGCGCGCAACCGTGCCCGGCTGCTGGACGCCGCCGCGCGGCTGGTGGCGGAGCACGGCGCGGCCGGCGTCACGATGGAGGCGGTGGCCGCCGCCGCCAAGGTGGGCAAGGGCACGGTCTTCCGCCGCTTCGGCGACCGCACCGGCCTGCTGAACGCGCTGCTGGACCACTCCGAGAGGAAGTTCCAGGCGGCCTTCCTCAACGGCGAGCCCCCGATGGGCCCCGGCGCACCGCCCGTGGAGCGGCTGCGGGCGTTCGGCTGCGCCGCCCTGCGCCGCGCCGCCGACGACCTGGAACTGCAGCTGGCGGCCGAACCCTGCCCGGACCGCCGCTATCTCGCGCCGGCCCGCCGGGCCCGTCACGCCCATGTCGTGATGCTGCTGCGGCAGGCGGTCCCGGACGCGGACAGCGAACTCCTCGCCCAGACGCTGATGGGATACCTCGAACCCGCCCTCATCCACCACCTGACCCGGCAGTGCCGGATGCCGATGGAACGGCTGCAGGCCGGCTGGTGCGACCTGGTCGACCGCATCACCCGCACCGCACCGGGGCAGTGACGTCGCCCGCACGCTGTTTCTGCTTCAACTTCTGCGTGGTTTCCGGTAGTTGACCCGCCCGAAGCGTCGTTCGCGGCTTCTGCCAAGATGCGGTACGTCATGGTGCAGATCCCGAAACCCGCCGCGCCCCCATCGCCCGCACCACGCTCGGTGCCCACGAGTGCCGACGTGGCCCGACTGGCCGGCGTCTCGCGCGCGACCGTCTCCTACGTTCTGAACAACACCAGGGCCGTACGCATCAGCGAGCCCACGCGCCGCCGCGTCCACGAGGCCGCCAGAGAACTCGGATACGTGCCGCACGCGGCGGCCCGCAGCCTGCGCGCGGGGCACAGCCGCATGGTCCTGATACCCGCGCCGTCCGTCCCGGCCGGCCGGCTCTACGGCCGGTTCCTGCACGAACTCCAGTGGGCGCTCGGCCGTCTCGACTACACCGTCGTGCAGCACGGCACCATCGGTCTGCCCGGTGACGAGGCCGCCCGGGCCTGGGCGGAACTGCGGCCGGTCGCCGTCCTGGTCCCCGGCACGGGGCTCGGTCCCCAGGGCGTCGCGGTGCTCAAGCGCTCCGGCGCCCGGGCCGTGGTCACCGTCGGCCCGGAGGCTGTGGAGGGCGCCCACGCCCTGCTCATGGACCACGCGAGCGTGGGCCACCAGGCCGGCGCCCATCTGTACGAGCGGGGCCGGCGGCGCATCGGCGTGGTCGTGCCCGAGGAAAGCGGCCTGGACATGTTCTCCCGCCCGCGCCTGGAGGGCGTACGACGGGCCCTGGACGGCACCGACGGCAGCGTCACCGAACTGCCTCTCGGCTACGACGAGGACTCCGCGGCCCGCCTCGCCGCCCGCTGGCGCGGCCTCGGCCTGGACGCGGTGTTCGCCTACAACGACGAGTACGCGATGCTGCTGATGCGCGCCCTGCAGGACGCGGGCATCAGCATCCCCGAGGAGACGGCCGTGATCGGCGCCGACGACCTCATGCTCGGCCGGCTGCTGCGGCCCCGGCTGAGCACCGTCCACATCGACCTGCCCTCGGGCCGCGACCTCGCCGAGCTGGTCGACCGCGCCGTCCGGGACCCCGGCGCCCCGCTCGAGAGACACCCGGCGCTGGGCGCGCGGGTGGTGCACCGCGAGTCCACCTGAGACGGCCTGCGGGACGACCTCACCGCTCCTGCCGGCCGCCCTGCGCCTGCTGCTCGGCGATCGCCCTGCGGACCTCGTCCATGTCCAGCCTGCGGGCCTGCTCGATCACGTCCGCGAGCGCGGCCTCGGGCAGGGCACCCGGCTGCGCGTACACCGCGACCTGGTCACGGACGATCATCAGCGTCGGAATGGACTGGATCCCGAAGGCCGCCGCCAGTTCCGGCTGCGCCTCGGTGTCCACCTTGCCGAACACCAGGTCCGGATTCTCCTGGGCCGCCTTCTCGTAGACCGGGGCGAACTGCCGGCACGGCCCGCACCAGGAGGCCCAGAAGTCGACGAGAACGAAGTCGTTCTCGGCGACCGTCCGGTCGAAGTTCTCCTTGGTGAGCTCCACGGTGCTGCTCATGTCGTGTTCCCTCTTCCTGTGGGCTTCCGGTGGGGGGTTCCGGTGGTCTCTCGGTGGACTTCCGGCGGTCTCTGGGTGGACTTCCGGCGGTCTCTCGGTGGGGCTCCGGCGGGCTTCCGACGGGGCTTCGGGGCTTCCCAAGGGGGGATCCCGGCTTCCTGGTGGGGATCCGGTGGGGGCTGCAGAGGTTCTCCATAGGTTCTCCAGGGGGCTGACGCGGTGGGAAGCCACCCGCACAACACGGCCGACCCCACGGGTATTCCGGGGCACCTACCCGTGTGGCCGACCCGCACACCAGCCACCAGACTGACTTCATGACGGAAACGGAAACCAACGCGTACGACGTCGTGGTGCTCGGTGCCGGACCCGTGGGCGAGAACGTGGCCGACCGCACCCGCGCGGCCGGGCTGTCCACCGCGATCGTGGAGAGCGAGCTGGTCGGCGGCGAGTGCTCGTACTGGGCGTGCATGCCCAGCAAGGCCCTGCTCCGCCCGGTCCTCGCCCAGGCCGACGCCCGCCGCCTGCCCGGCCTGAGCCAGGCGGTACGAGGCCCCCTGGACGCCGCCGCGATCCTCGCCCGCCGGGACGAGTACACCTCCCACTGGCACGACGACGGGCAGGTGCGCTGGGTGGAGAGCATCGGCGCCGACCTGTACCGCGGGCAGGGCCGGCTGGCGGGAAAGCGCACGGTCACGGTCACCGGCGCCGACGGGGAGGTCAGGACGCTGACCGCACGGCACGCCGTCGCCGTCTGCACCGGGACCCGCGCCCGGCTGCCCGACCTGCCCGGCCTCGCCGAGGTCGGGCCGTGGACCAGCCGCGAGGCCACCAGTGCCAAGGAGGTGCCGCGGCGGCTGATCGTGGTCGGCGGCGGTGTCGTCGCCACCGAGATGGCCACCGTCTTCCAGGCCCTCGGCTCCCAGGTCACCGTCCTGGTCCGCGGCAAGGGGCTGCTGGCCCGCATGGAACCCTTCGTCGGCGAACTGGTCGCCGGGACCCTCGCCGAAGCGGGCGTCGACATCCGGACCGGCACCTCGGTGGAGTCGGTGACCCGGGAGAACGGCACCGTGATCGCCGTGACCGGCACCGGGGACCGCTTCGAGGCCGACGAGATCCTCTTCGCCACCGGACGTGCTCCGCGCACCGACGACATCGGTCTGGAGACCGTGGGCCTGGAGCCCGGCTCCTGGCTCTCCGTGGACGACACCCTGCGGGTCGAGGGCACCACCTGGCTGTACGCGTGCGGCGACGTCAACCACCGCGCCCTGCTCACCCACCAGGGCAAGTACCAGGCCCGGATCGCGGGCAACGCCATCAGCGCCCGCGCCGCGGGCGTACCGCTGCTGGAGACGGACCCCTGGGGCGCGCACTCCGCCACCGCCGACCACCGCGCCGTCCCCCAGGTCGTCTTCACCGACCCGGAGGCCGCCGCCGTGGGCCTCTCCCTCGCCGAGGCCGAACAGGCCGGCCACCGCGTCCGCGCCGTCGACGTCGACCTCTCCTCGGTCGCCGGTGCGTCCCTGTACGGCGACGGCTACCGCGGCCGCGCCCGCATGGTCGTCGACCTCGACGAGGAGATCCTGCGCGGCGTCACCTTCGTCGGCCCCGGCGTCGGCGAACTGCTCCACTCGGCGTCCGTCGCCGTCGCCGGGGAGGTCCCCATCGAGCGGCTGTGGCATGCGGTGCCGTCGTATCCGACGATCAGCGAGGTGTGGCTGCGGCTGCTGGAGGCGTACCGCGGCTGACGCCCCGGCCGTCGGCGCACCACGCACCGCCCTCGGCTCTTCCGGCCGACCTCGTCCCACGGCCCACCCCACCGGCCCACACACCGCACCGGCCCGACCTGTCCCTCACCCGCGGCTGCCGACGTACGTCTCCCTCCGGTCCCTCTGGAACCGGACTTCGAGTGGAACCGGACTTCGAGTACGCCGTCCCCTCCATGTCCGTCCATATGTCCGTCCATGTCCGGCGAGGCCCCTGCTGACGGCGTCCCCCGGCTTCGTCGAAACCACGGGGAAGGGTGCACCGACCTCCGGAGGCGGGTCGATGGCCACCTGCCTCAGCTGACCCCGCTCCACCCGACGTACAAGACCCCGGTACGGACTGCCGGAGTCCCCTTGTCGGCCGCACCGGAGAGCCTGCGAGTGCCGGCGGCAAGAGGGATCGTCAGGGACAGCCCTCCGCAGGACCGGCTGATGCCGTGGCCGGCACCCCACGCGCTCCGTGCGTCGGCTACACCTTCGCGTCGGCCTCGCTGATGTCCTGGTGCAGATGGGCCATCAGGTCGCCCAGCTCACCGACCTGGGCGGACGCGGACGGCGCCCGCCGGGCGGCATCCCGCACCCAGTCCGTCGCCGCCAGGGCGAGCCGCGCCGCGCCCTGCGGGTGCCGCTCGAAGAGGAGCTCCTCGATGCGGTAGGAGACGGCGCTGAGCGTCTCCGCGTCGGTGTCCGGCGGCAGGACGCCCTCCAGTTCGGCGGGAAGCGGGCTCTCGGCACGCAACGAGCGCAGGGCCTCGACGACGTCCGCGTCCTCGCTGTACCGGTCGAGGGTGCTCGTGAGCGCGACCAGCCGCGCGGTCAGGCGCGGAGGGCCGGGGTGGCGGTCCAGCCACCGCAGCAGCTCGGACTCGCCGCCGAGGTGCTCGACGACCGCGTGCAGCCGCTCCTTGCCCCTGTACGTCAAGGACCAGTTCAGGGGGAGGAGCTCGGCGACCTCCTCCGCGAGCCGCTGCTCCTCCGCGGCGTCCAGCGTTCCGTCGGTGAAGCGGAGGACCTTCTCCTCGTCCAGGCCGAACCTGTCGGGTGCGACGTGGTGCCGCGCGGGGCGTGACGCGCCCGCCCGCCGGTTCAGGAGGTGACCGGCGAGCTCGCTGAGCGGCTTGTCGTGCATGGATCCTCCCGGCGGACCGCTGCGGTGACGTTCTCCCGACCGATGAGTCCCCTGCTGTGGGGCAGCGCCGACGGGGTCCCGCACCCGTCGGCGGCTGTACCCCAACTGTGCCGGGCCGTGTGCGCGGGTGCGCGCCCGGTGACCCAGTCGGGCGACGACCGCACCGGCCGCACGCCCGCCGCCGTTCACGCCGTCGGGACCGCCCGCTGCTCAGGAGGACGGTCGGCGCTCAGGAGGACGTTCAGGAGGAGAAGCGTTCGTCGCAGTCCTCGCCGCCCCGGGAGGACGCGCGGCCCGGCCGGTCCCCACCTGCTTCGCGGTCGGTCGTCTCCCGTCCGTTCGCCGTCCGCCGGGGCGGCTTCCCGACCATGCGGAGCACCGCGTAGGTCTCGCCGTCCCCCGGAGGCCGCGTCCAGGAACGGGTGGTGAACGTGTGCAGCCGCCCCTTCACGATCGCGTGACGCGGCAGACGGACACCGAACTCCCGGGTCACCGCCTCCAGCAGCGAGCGTTCCGCCTCGGCGCCGGCCTTTGGACCGCCGAAGAACCGGCCCGGATCCAGTGCCCGTGGTATCTCCCCGCTTTTCCGGATCTCTCCGTCCGCATAGGTGAAGGCGTACTGCTCGGCACCGTCCCGTGCCACCGACAGATGGAAGAACGGTTCTCCGTACCACGACCTCAGGCCGCTCCACACCACCACCGCGCGGGTGCCCGTGCTGGCGGCCACGGCCGGGGAGACGAACCGCTGCCGGAGGAACGGGGCCGGATCTCCGTCGAAGGCGAAACTCCAGCCGGCGCCGGCCCGGCCGACCGCCATGAGAGCCTTGTCCTCATAGGTCGAGACCTCCCTCCGGCCGCGCCGCGCCCTGTGGCGTGCCTCCCAGAAGGTCATGGGTTCGTTCAGCACGATGTCGTCCCCGTCCGCGAGACGCCCGGGCAAGTCCTCCGGTCCCACGCCTTCCACCAGGACGAACCGGTAGGACGTGCGGTTGTTGCCCGGATCCGGCTCCGCGAGCCACGCCAGGCCGCCCGGGTCGAGCCCGGCGGTCGGAGCCGGCGCCTCACCCGTCTGCCCGCCCCGCGGAGTGGACAGCAGCTCGCGCCCCCGCTCCGGAGTCAGCAGCGGCCCGAGCACCGGGTCGGCCACCCATCCCAGCGGCGCCAGGTGGTCCGGCCCCAGCGGCTCCCACAGGGGCAGAGCGCTCATCAGCGTCCGCCACGCCCCGTCGGTGTCCCCCCACCGCGCCAGCTCCCGCGCCCGCTCGACCGCCTCCCCGAACGGCCCGGTCGCCGTGTACCGGTACGTGCCGTTCCTCACCTGGTCCAGCAGCGTGTGGGCCAGTGCCACCAGCTCGTCGTCGGCACCCCGCAGACGGAGCGTCAGCACGGAGTCGTCACGGTACGAGTGCGCCGCGTGCTCGGCGACCAGCGGCGGCAGCAGCTCGGACGCGTACCGCGGGTCCGTCAGCAGTCCGTCGAAGTACACCATGGAGGTCCGTCCGAGCAGTCGGCGTATCTGGTCGCCCAGCCCCGCTGCCCGCGGTCTGCCGTACTCCTTGGCCTCGTCCAGCGTCTTCTCGGCCCGTTCCCAGCCGCCGCGCAGTGCCTCCAGCCGGGCCTCCTCCACCAGGGCGTCCAGCCTTCGCGTCGTGTCGTTGACGAACGGCTCCCCGTCGCTCCGGCTCGCCCGCAGGCTGTGGAACTCCCGGTGCATGTCCCGCATGAACTCACGGAAGTTCGCATGCCTCCTGGGAGGTGCGGCCCGCCAGCTCGACCATGTGCAGACGGCCCACTCGCCGTCCTCGTCCACGTCCTCGGGATCCAACAGGACGTAAGTGACGTCGGACTCCACATCGAGCTGCAGCCCGCGCCGCCAGAGGCCCGCCTCCCGTCGTTCCTCGGGCCCGGCGTCCTCGTCCAGGTGTCCCTCGTACACGTCCGCGAGTCCCGACGCGTTGTTGTGCCAGTGCGCCTCCTCGGTCCCCGCCAGCAGCCACACGAACCCGCCCGCGTGCCGCCACCCGTTGCTGACCTTGAGGAACTCCCGGTATGACGGGGGCAGGCGTCGGCCGAGGCGCTTCTCCAGGGCCGTGATCCGCTCCTCGGACGCGGGCGGGAACCCCAGCCACCGCGCCCGCCGCGCGGCCTCGTCCTCCTCGCTCCGCGTCTCGTCGGCGGGCAGGGAGTCCGCCCACTCCTCGCTCCACCTGAGCAGGAAGGAGCGCCAGTCGAATGCCGTGGTGTCCGTCATGCGGCCGATGCTGTCACCCGCCACTGACAGGCAATAGGAGCATCAGGCAAGAGGAGCATCGGTGCTCCGCCACATCCTGCGGACCAGGGAACCTCCCGTCATACGAGCGGCCCGGCAGGCCGTGCCGGTGCACAGGTGTCTTGCCCGGATGGTCCCGGTTGATGAGAAGCCGGCGAACTCCGCGTCGTCAGACGGCGGTACGGCCGCCGTCCACGGGGAGCACGGCGCCCTGGACGAAACTTGCCGCGTCGCTGGCCAGATAGGCGATCGCCTCGGCGATCTCCTTCGGATCGGCCGGTCGGCCGACCGGGGCCTGGGCGGCCAGAGCATCAAGGGCCTCGCTCATGCCGGCCGTGCCCTCCGTGCGGGTGGGCCCGGGACGGACGGCGTTGACCCGCACCCCGCGCGGACCGTACTCCGCGGCCCACGCCTTGGTCAGCAGCTCCACGGCCGCCTTGCTCGACCCGTACAGGGCCGTGCCCGCCATCCCGAAGGCGGCGACCATGGTGCTCACGTTGACGATCGCACCGCTGCCCCGCTCGGCCATCGCCGGCGCGAGTTCCGCCACCAGGAGGAACGGCGCCTTCACATTCACCGCGTAGACGGCGTCGACCTCGTTCTCCGTCGTCTTTTCGGTGGGCCCGAGCGGGTAGATGCCCGCGTTGTTCACCAGGAGGTCGACCCGGCCGCCCCCCAGGTCCATGGCCCGCCGCGCCAGCTGCCGTACCGATGGTGCCTCGCGCAGATCAGCGGCGACGAAGTCGGCCGTGCCGCCGTGGCCGCGGACGGCGGCGACCACGGACTCGCCGAGGGAGCGGCTGCGGCCATGGACCAGGACGTGGGCGCCCCGCTGGGCCAGCAGTACCGCGGTCGCGGCGCCGATGCCGCTGGTCGCTCCGGTCACCAGGGCCACGCGTCCGGTCAGATCAAGAGCACCCATGAGGTTGTCCTTCGCCTGCGGGGAGAGCATCCCCGTCACCGTGGATTCCGTTCTCGCTCTCGTCCTCGTCCTTGGCTCTCGTTCTCGGTGATTCCTGGGATCGCCGTGAGTCCGGGGGGGCTGTTCCGAATGGCCGTGATCTTCACGGGGGCGCCGGGCTGCAGGGACCGGTGACAGATGCATGTGCGCCCCTGTGTGACACAGATGGCCGCCCTTGGTGGCCCCTACGGCCAAGGTATGACGGCCGCGCACGTCTCGCGCGTTCACCTGAGCCCGGGGACGTGGCCCCGGCAGCCTTGACCGTCGTGCCGAGTCGCGCTGTTACATGCGCGGTGGTGTCCCGGCAGCGTCACCCAGCGTGTTCGGCATGTGCGAGCTGCGTTCCGGGCCGGTGGATCTTCTCTTCCAGGATCTTCTCTCCCCGGATCTTTCCTTCCTCCCTTTGGATCTTTCCTTCTTCCCGCAGGCCACGGGCTTGACCTTGACACAGTGACAAGGTGTCCCCTGGGCGCAGGAGGTGGTTTCGATCAAACCGACCAGCGGAACCCCGCAGCGTGCCCGCGTGCTCGACGCCCTGAGCGCCGGGAACTCGTCGGTCCGGCTTCAGGCGGCCCTGGCGGCCGGCTCGGACCCCGACCCCGGCTTCCTGGAGACACTCGTCGAGCGGTGCGCGGTCGAGCCGGACTTCTTCGTGCGGGACATGCTGTCCTGGGCGCTGACCCGTCTCCCGCCGGAGATCACCCTGCCCCGGATCCGCCGGGAACTCGGCTCCGAGCGGGCCCAGGCCCGCAGCCAGGCGCTGCACACACTCTCCAAGATCGGCGACAGGAGGGCGTGGGCCTGGATCACCCGCGACATGCTGCGCGACGCCGACGACGAGGTCGCGCGGACAGCGTGGCGCGTCGCGGTCGCCCTCGCACCCGAGGACGCGAGGAAGGACCTGGCCGGTGAACTGGTCACGCAGCTCGGCCGGGGCGACCGCGAGGTGCGGCTGAGCCTGAGCCGGGCCCTCGTCGACCTCGGCGACGTGACCAGGCCCGCCCTGGAGCGGGCCATGATGAGCCCCGACCCGGCGGTGGCCGCGCACGCCCGTGCCACCGAGCTGCTGCGCAAGAACCCGGAGGCCGGTTTCGACGCGGCCGTCGACGAGGCGAGGCGCATCGTCGCCCTCGGCCCGGAGCGGGCCGCTGCCGCCGACGCCGCCACGGCTGCGGCGGAAGCCGCCGGGCCCGCGGGGACGACCGAGGCGACGGAGGCTGCGAAGGTGGGGGGGAGAACGAAGCGGCCGGGGCGGCTGAGGAGGTCGTGGAATGCTGATCGGCGAGGTGGCCCGCCGCTCGGGGGTGAGCACGCGGATGCTCCGCCACTACGACGCCCTCGGGCTGGTGCGGCCGACCGGTCGCACCGTGGGCGGCTACCGTGAGTACTCCGCCGAGGACGTCCGCAGGATCTTCCACGTGGAGAGCCTGCGCTCCCTCGGGCTCTCGCTCAAGCAGACCGGGCGTGCGCTGGAGGACCCGGATTTCACCCCGTCCGCCCTGGTCCGCGATCTCATCCGGTGGACGGAGGACCGCCTGGAGCGGGAACGGGAACTGCTCGAGCGGCTCCGCGTGATCGATGCGTCGGCGCCCGCCGACTGGCAGGACGTCCTGCGCATCGTCGAACTCATGCAGGGGCTCGGCTCGGCCAGCGCCGCGCGCAGACAGCAGGCCGTCCTGACCCGGCCGGAGGGCGCGTCGGTTCCCGCCGGGCTGCTGGCCGAGGCGGTCCTGACCGAAGCCGATCCCCATGTCGCGGGCGCGCTGCGCTGGGCGCTCGCCCAGTCGGACGGCGACGGTGTGGCGGTCCTGGCTGCCGGCATGCGCTCAAAGGACGCCGAGACCCGGCGGCGGGCGGTGCGGGCGATCGCCGAGCTGCCCGGGACCCCGGAGACGACCGCGGTGCTCGCGGACGCGCTCGAGGACCCGGACCCGGCGGTGCGCGGGCATGCCGCCCTGGCACTGGGCAGGCGGGGGAGGACCGAGGCTGTGCCGGCGCTCGTCGCCATGGTGGTCGAGGGCTCCCACGACGTCGACGCGGCGGAGGTTCTGGGAACACTGTCCCGGGACCCCGGGTGCGCGGACCGGATTCTGGCCGCGCTGGCCGGCGAACTCGCCGCACCCACCGCGGACTCCGCGACACGGATCCGTCTGACCCAGGCACTGGTCGAGCTGCCGGGGACCGCCGCGCGGGAGGTCCTGCGACGCCTGGCCCACGACGACGACCGTGCTGTCGCCCTCGTCGCCTCGGCCTTCGCCGCGGTTCTGGACGAGCGGTCCCCCGAGGACGGGGACGGCGAGGATTCCTGAGGGCACGCGGGCCGGGGTGCCGCGGCGCCGCGTTCCTGGACGCCGCCTTCACCGTTTACGAGCCGTCCGGTCTCCGGGCCGCTCCCCGGGACCGCCTCCGGGCCTTCGGCGCACGCCTTCTGCGTTGCCTGTGACGTTTCTGTGCTGCCTGTGATATCCGCGGCCGGGGTCAGGAGGGCCGGCCGCGCCCCGCGGGGGAGGACGCCAGCCAGGAGGTGACCCGGCTGATGTCGGAGCTGGTGACCATGCCCGCGACCCGGCCGTTCTCGACCACGAGGGCGCGGTGCGCCGGACTGCTGTCCAGCGCGGGCAGGAGGTGCACCAGCGGGTCGTCGGGGTGGGGTGTGGGAATGTCCTCGACCGGGATCATCACCGAGGTGACGGGGGAGTCCCGCTCCGCCTCCGGAACACCGGCGGCGGTCCTCACCTGCACCAGCCCGACGGGATGCCGCTCCTCGTCGACGACGGGAAAGGCGGAGTGCCGGTAGCGGAACTCGGGAGCCGTGAGGAACTGGGCCACGGTGAGGGAGGCGGGCACGGTCACGGGGTCGGGGCCCATCGCCTGGCGCACCGGGACGCCGCTCAGCAGCTCCCGCAGCTTCGCCTGGCCGCCTTCCGCGCTCGCCATGGCGATGATGAACCAGCCGATGACGACGAGCCAGAAGCCGTTGAAGACCGCACCGGCCAGGACGAGGTAGAGCCCGGCGCCGGTCAGGAGCCAGCCCAGCGCGCGTCCGGCGCCGGTCGCCACCGCGGTCGCGCGCAGCGCACTGCCCGTCTTGTGCCACACCAGGGCCCGCAGCAGCCGTCCACCGTCCAGTGGGGCGGCGGGCAGGGCGTTGAAGACGGCCAGCAGGACGTTGATGCCCGCGAGCCACGCGAGTGTCTCGACGGCCGGCCCGGCGCCGTACAGGGCATCGAACAGTGCCGCGAGAACTCCGAAGAACACGCCGAGCAGCAGACTGACCAGCGGGCCGACCCCGGCGATGCGGACTTCGGCGGCGGGGGTGGGGGCCTCGCTCCTCAGCCGGGCGACGCCTCCCAGGAGCCACAGCGTGATGTCGTCGACGCCCACGCCGTTGCGGCGGGCCACGAGGGCGTGGCTGAGCTCGTGGGCCAGCAGGGACAGGACGAAGACGACGGCTCCCAGGATCCCGGCGAGCCAGTACTGCCAGGGCGGCCGGCCGGGGTGGACGTCGGGGAACCGGCTCGCGAGGCCCAGGGCGAGCACGCCGACGATGAACAGGACGCTCCAGTGCACTCCGATCCGGATGCCGGCCACGCGCCCGAGCGAGAAGGTCGCCTTCACCACGGATGTGCCTCCCTTTGTGCGCCGTGTGCCGTGCCGGGTTCCACACAGCCGGGGCCCGACCCGTCGTCCGGCACCGGACAGGGGCGCCCGCACCCTCGTGCCCCGCGGTGCTCAGCCGTCGGGGAGGGGCCGGGCCCGGGCGACGAGCAGGGCGACGTCGTCGTGGTCGTCGGGGCGGCGCAGGGTGTGCAGGAGCCGGTCGCAGGTCTCCTCCAGGGGGCGTTTCGGATCGTCGAGGAGGCCGAGGAAGGTCTCCAGACGCCGGTCGATGGGCTCGTCCCGGGTCTCGACCAGGCCGTCGGTGTAGAGGACCAGCAGGTCGCCGGGGCCCAGCTCGAAGGTGGTGGTCCGGAACGGGATGCCGCCGACCCCGAGGGGCGCGCTGGTGGGCAGGTCGAGCAGCCGCGGGGCGTGGCCGGGGCGGACCAGGGCGGGGGGCAGGTGGCCGGCGAGGGAGACGTGGCACTGCGCGCGATGCGGGTCGTAGACGGCGTAGGCGCAGGTGATGATGGCCTCTTCCAGGCGGGTGCTGGTGTGGTCGAGACGTTCCAGCACCTCCGCGGGGGCGAGGTCCAGATCGGCGAAGGCGCGGGTGGCGGTGCGGAGCTGGCCCATGGTGGCGGCGGCGTTGACGCCGCTGCCCATGACGTCGCCGACCACGAGGGCGGTCTTGTCCCCGGCCAGGGGGACGGCGTCGAACCAGTCGCCGCCGACCTCGGCGGTGGCCTCGGCGGGCTGGTACCGGCCGGCGACCTCCAGACCCGTCAGGTGCGGCGGGTGCTGGGGGAGCAGGTGGCGCTGGAGGGCGAGGGCCGTGTGACGCTGGCTGCGGTACCAGCGGGCGTTGTCGATGGACAGGGCGGCGCGGGCGGCCAGCTCGCCGGCCAGGACGGCGTCGTCGTGGGTGAACGGCTCGGGGGTGTCGATGCGCAGGAGGCACAGGACCCCGAGGATCTCGCCGCGGGCGGTCAGCGGCACGGCCAGGTAGGAGTGGAGCCCGGCGCGGGCCAGAAGCTCGGCCGCCTCGGGGGAGCGGGCGATGCGCCGCAGGTCGTGGCGGCCCACGTGGGGCACCCGGACCGGACGGCAGAGGTTCACGCACCGGGCGGCCAGACGGTCGGTGTCGTAGACGGTGAGTTCGCCGGGAGGGTCGGCGGCGCGGACGGCCTCGGTGGGACCGGCCGCGGCCACGGCGAGGGAGCGGAACAGAGCGGGCCCTTCGTGTTTCTCCGCCACATGACCCTGCAGAGCGCTGTCGAGCGCGTCCACCGTGGCCACGTCGGCGAGGTCCGGCACGCACACGCCGGCCAGCTCGCGGGCGGTCCGCTCGAGGTCGAGCGTGGTCCCGACACGCAGGGTGGCGTCGGCGATCAGGGTGAGCCGCCGCCGGGCCCGGGACGCCTCGATCTCCGCCCGGTGCCGCTCGGTGACGTCCACGACCGAGGCGGCCACCCCCAGGACCCGCCTGTTGGGGTCCTCCAGCCGGTAGGGGGAGACCGACCAGGCATGGTCGTGGCCGGGGTCGGCCGGGGTGCGGCCGATCACGAGCTGGTCCAGCTGCGGGACTCCGGACCTCAGCACCTGGCGGATCGCGGATTCGACCTCGGGGCCCAGATGCGGCATGACCTCGCGTGGACGTCGGCCGATGTGCTCGGCGGCGGGCAGACCGTTGATCCGCTCCAGCGCCGGATTGACGGTCACGAACCGCAGATCGGTGTCCAGGACGGCCAGCCCGATCGGGGACTGCTCGATCAGGCGCACCGACAGCGCCAGTCCCCGCTCCACCTCCCGCAGCGTGGCCTGGTCGGAGGCGATGCCCAGGGCGTAGACGCCCCCTCGGCCGTTCTCCAGCCGCATATTGCGGAACTCCACCATCCGGGTGCTGCCGTCCTTGCAGCGGATGGGGAAACCGCCGGCCCAGCTCTCGCCGTTCCCCATGAGCCGGGCGAACAGCTCGAGCACCTGCTCCAGGTGCTTCTCCTCGAGCAGCAGCCGGCCCGCGTACTGCCCCAGGGCCTCCTCGGCGGTGTAGCCGAACAGGGCCTCGGCCTGCGGGCTCCACAGCACGACCCGCCCCTCCGCGTCGAGGACGACGGCTGCGACCCCCAGGACGTCCAGCAGTCCGCCCGGAGCGGAGGAGACGTCCTTTATCTTTATCTCTTCGGCTATCTGTTCGGCTATCTGCTCGGCCCGGCCGTGAACAGTTCCGGAGGCTCCTTTCGCGGTCATGGCGACAACCCCTTCCACCGGCTGCCGCACAGCGAGCGTGCGCCGTGCGGCCTGCGCCGGTCCTTGCCGGCTCCGGAGTCTGCCTGGACCGGCCGGTCACGCTCTGAGGAGAGCCGGGTACCCCGCATCTCGTCCAGCACCGCGATGGCCGTGTCCGCGGTGAATTTCCGCAGAGAATTTCCGCGGTGAATTCGGCGGACTCGGTGAGCGCGGTGAATCCCGCGGTGGGTCCGCGGCGAGTTTGCGGTGAGGAGGCCCCGGCAGGACGGACAGGCCCGGATCGCACCGTACGCGGGCCGCGGTCAGGCCGTGCGTACGGCCGGGCGGCCGGCCCCGACGGAAAACCGCACCCGCCGTCCGGCCCGTGTCCTCGGCGGATCGCCGTTCCCGCTGCCGGACAGGTGCCGGCAGCGGGAACGGCGGCCGCGCGAAGCGGGCACGAACCGGACGGGTGTGTGACGCCCGTCACAAGGGATTGTGTGCACGGTGCCACTCCGGTTTGTGGCGTGTCAGGGAGGGAAACGCCGCGTGGTGCGGAAATCCGGTGCGGCGCCGGGGTGAGCGGCGGCACGTTGTGGCTCCGGCCGCTGACCTGAGCACGCCCGCGCAGCCACATCCGCGGAACCGCACTCGCGCAATCGGGCGCGCGACGGTCGAGATCGAGCCCGGTCGCACGGACGCCCGGAAGTTCGATCGCCCAGTGGTCGGCCGGCACAAGCGTGCGGGACGACAGGTCGTGCCCTCGAGTGGAAGCGCCTTCGACAGGGACAGGGCGAGGTCCGCGCACACCGGGCCCGCGCGGAAGGGCGGAAGGGCTCGGTGTGTCGCGCGGAGGTGGGCTGGTCGAGGGGGAGAAGCACGCGGGTGGGGGAGCAGCGGTGGCCGGACGGTGCGGGCGGTGGTCGGATGCGGGGGCGGGCCTGTGCCGACTGCTGGAGTGACGGGCCTGCGCCGGCGTGCAAGCCGTTCCGCCCTCAGGAGGCCCCGGTATGACCTTCAATCCGCTCGAGCAGCGGGGGATTCCGCTGGACCGTCAGCTGCGCAACTGGCGTGAGCTGAATGTACAGCCGATCGATCCGGACCACTGCGACCCGTACACCCGGTGCCGGATCATCACCATGAACGGCATCGAGACCGAGGCGATCCTCTTCGGCCACCACCTCGCCCGTCATACGTCCGATCCCGAGCTCAAACGACAGCTGGCCCGCACCCGGTACATCGAGGCACAGCAGCAGCGGGTGGTGAACTGGCTGCTGCCCGGGGTGTCGTCGGTCCTGGAGACGACGATCGCCTACGAGCAGGTGGCGGTGGACCTGACCGCGTGGGTGGCGCGGATGGAGCCGGACCCGTATCTGAAGCAGGCCTACGAGTTCGGGGTGCTGGAGGACTTCGACCACCTGTACCGGTACGCCAACCTGTACGAGATGATCGAGCACCGCAAGGCCGAGTCGGTGGTCGACAACCTCACCGAGGTGATGCCGGGCCGTCCGACGAAGTACCACCACCGCGACCCGTACGACAACGTCCGCGACCCCTACGACAGGACCACGGTCAACCCGCTGTCGAAGCTGCACGCGCTGACCGTCATGGCGGCGGAGCAGCAGACGATGAACTTCTACATGAACACCGGCCCCACCTACATGGAGCCGATCGCCCGCCAGCTGTACCAGGAGATCGGGCTGATCGAGGAGGAGCACGTCACCCACTACGAGTCGCTGGTGGACCCGGGGGAGACGTGGTGGGAGCAGCTGGTCAACCACGAGTACAACGAGTGCTACCTGTACTACTCGTTCATGGAGCAGGAGAGCGACCCGAAGGTCAAGGCCATCTGGGAGCTGCACCTGAACATGGAGCTGGAGCACCTGCGCATCGCCTGCGACCTGATGCGCCGCCACGACGGCCGCGAGCCGCAGGAGATCCTCGCGCCGGAGCTGCCCAACGTGCTCACCTTCGAGCCCAACAAGCAGTACCTGCGCGAGCTGCTGGCCACCCAGATCGATCTGACCACGCTCGGGGCCGGCTATGTGCGCGAGGCGCACGAGCGGTTCGAGAGGATGCAGCAGCAGATCCACGGCGGCGAACAGCCTCCGAGCGAGCGGGTCATGGCCGAGCATGACGAGATGTTCGGCCGCGAGTACCGCGTGGAGACCGAGGGCGAGCACCCCGACCCCGCCCTGCGCGAGCGCTGAGGGGAGGCAGCGATGTCCGACATCCACACCCCGCAGGCCGGTGACGACCAGGCGTCCGACACCGACGTCGTCTCCCTGCTGATCCGCCAGCACGGCGACATCCGCAACCTCTTCGACGAGGTCGAGGCCACCACCGGAGAGGAGCGCCGCGCTGCCTTCCGCCGCCTGGTGCGCCTCCTGGCGGTGCACGAGACGGCCGAGGAGGAGGTGGTCCACCCCTACGCGCGCCGCAAGCTGCCCGGCGGTGACCAGGTCGTGGAGGACCGGCTGGCCGAGGAGCGCGAGGCGAAGGAGACACTCGCCGCCCTCGACGAGATGGACCCCGACGACCCCGAGTTCATGCCCCGGCTGCTGGCCCTGCGCACCGACGTCCAGGAGCACGCGCGGGCCGAGGAGCGCTACGAGTTCACCCACATCCGGCGCACCGCCGATCCCGCGGAACTCGCCTCCATGGCCAAGGCCCTCAAGGCCGCCGAGGCCATGGCCCCCACCCGCCCCCACCCGGGAGCCGAGACCGCCGCGGCCAATGTGGCACTCGGCCCCCTGGCCGCGGTCATGGACCGCACCCGCGACGCCATCCGCAAAGTCATGGGCAAGAGCTGAGCCACGGTACACCGGTGCGTGGCGGACGCACGGCTGCCCGCGGGACCACCCGCTCCGGCCCGCTGGTCCCGCGGGCAGCCGTGGTGAGGAGCAGCGAGGGCAGCCGCCGAGGAGCGCGCCCCGGCGAAAGCCGGTCACGAGCCGCTGCCGCACGCCGGGAAGACCCGGTGGGCCGCCCCGGCCGTTTGCCGTCCGCACGGAAGGGGGACCCGGCTGCCCATGAGCACACCGACACGGCGTCACCGGATGGGGCAGAACCGGGTCCTGCGGATGCTGGACCGCCTGGAACAGGAACCCCGGGCCGATGCGGTGATCGACGCGGCCGGCCGGGGCGTACGCGCCCTGCCGCTGCGCGGTGGCCGGGACCTGCTGCACGGCAGGTGGCTGGGGCACCCGCTGCACCCGCTGATGGTGCAGGTGCCCATCGGCACCTGGCTGTCCGCCGCGTTGCTGGACCTGTTCCCCGCACGCTCGCGCGAGGCCGGCCTGCTGGTCGGGGTCGGACTCGCCGCAGCCGCCCCCGCGGCCCTGGCGGGCACCGTCG
Organism: Streptomyces thermoalcalitolerans; assembly: GCF_039525155.1. Lineage (NCBI taxonomy): Bacteria > Bacillati > Actinomycetota > Actinomycetes > Kitasatosporales > Streptomycetaceae > Streptomyces > Streptomyces thermoalcalitolerans. The sequence goes on from NZ_BAAAHG010000011.1 coordinate 99,226, forward strand.
ACTGGGCGGAACTGCACCGCCGGCAGCAGCGCACCGGCCTGGTGCACGCCCTGGCCAACGCGACGGCCGTCGGCCTGTACGCCGCCTCGCTCGCCTGCCGTCTCAAGGGCCGCACGGGAGCGGGCCGTGCGCTCGGCTTCCTGGGGCTGACGGCGACCGGGGCCGGCGGCATGCTGGGCGGCCACCTCGCCTACCGGCAGGCGTCCGGCGCCAACCACGCGGAAGAGGTCCCGCACGTCGTCACGGAGGGCTGGCACCGGATCGGGGCCGTGGCCGAGTTCCCGGCCGGCCACCCGGTGCGGCGCAGCGTGGACGACGTGCCGGTGCTGGTCGTCCGTGAGTCCGGAGGGGCCTTCCACGCACTGGCCGACCGGTGCAGTCACCTCGCGGGACCGCTGTCCGAGGGCACCGTCGCCGACGGATGCGTGCGATGCCCCTGGCACGGGAGCGTCTTCCGGCTCTCGGACGGCTGGAACGTCCACGGCCCCGCCACCGCTCCCCAGCCCGCCTTCGACACCCGGATCGTCGACGGCCACGTGGAGGTGCGCCTGCGCGACCAGGACCCGGAGGAGTAGCCGGAGAACAGCGGGGAGACGGACCGGGCAGCCGGCCGGACAGCCGGGAGACGGACCGACGGCCGCACCCGGCGGAGCCGGGAGGCCCGGCTCAGCCGGAGGTCACAGCAGATCCTCGGTGCCGGAGGTCGTCACAGCAGGTCCTCGATCGTGATCGGGATCTTCCGCACCCGGCGGCCGGTCGCATGGTGGACGGCGTTCGCGATCGCGGCTCCGGCCCCGACCTGGCCGATCTCGCCCACGCCCTTGACGCCGAGCGGATTCACGACGTCGTCCTCGACCTCGACCAGTTCGACGTCGACGTCCGGGGCGTCCGCGTTGACGGCGACCAGGTACTCTCCCAGGCTCGTACTGGCCCAGCGTCCGGTGCGCGGATGCATGTGATCGGCCTCCAGCAGCGCCTGGCCGAGCCCCCAGAGCATGCCGCCCATCAGCTGGCTGCGGGCCGTCCTGGGATTGAGCACCCGGCCGGGGGCGAAGGCCCCGGTCATGCGCCGCACCCGGACCAGACCGAGTTCGGGGTCCACGGCCACCTCGGCGAACTGCGCCCCGAAGGTCATCATCGCGAACTCGCCGTCGCCGCGGGGCGGGCTCCATGTACCGGAGGCCTCGGCATCGGGCTGGGAGGTGCGGTGCAGCAGATCGGTGTACGTGTCGGAGGCGGAGCCGGCGGTCAACACCCCGTTCCGCACGACCACGCCGCCCGGGTCGACGCCGTGCAGCGGGGAGCCCGCGTCCATGACGGCATGGAGGACGAGCTGGTTGCGCAGGGCGGTCGCGGCACTGTGCACAGCGGCGCTGATCATGCCCGCTCCCGCGGAGCCCGCCGCGGTCGCGATGCTGGGCAGGTCCGTGTCGCCGTTCTCGAACCGGCAGCGGTCGACCGGTATGCCGAGGGCGTCGGCGGCGACCTGGGCCATGACCGTGGCGACCCCCGTGCCGAAGTCGGGGGTGGCGGCCTGGACGACGGCGGTGCCGTCGGCGTACAGACGAGCCCGCGCACGCTGCGGAGAGCCGGGCGCGACGACCGGATAGCAGGCACTGGCCATACCCGTTCCGATCAGCCAGTTCCCCTCGCGCCGCAGACCCGGCCGGGGGTCACGGTCCGCCCAGCCGAAACGCTCGGCGCCACGCCGGCAGCACTCCCGGAAACCGCTGCTGGACCACGGCAGGCCCGACGCGGGGCTCACCTCCGCGTGGTTGCGCAGACGCAGCTCGATCGGGTCCAGACCGAGTTCCTGGGCCAGTTCGTCCATCGCGCACTCGAGCGCGAGCATCCCGCTCGCCTCCCCGGGCGCCCGCATGAACGTCGGGGTCATCGTGTTGGCCCGGAAGACCCGGTGGACGCCCTCGAAGTCCGGGCAGGCGTAGAAGTCCGACGAGGCACTGACCGAAGGCTCGGCCCAGTCGTCGAAGAACGAGGTCGGCGACAGCTTGTGATGCCTGATCGCGGTCAGCCGGCCGTCGCGTGCGGCCCCCAGGGCGACGCTCTGTTCCTGCTCCTCACGGTGCCCCACCGAGGTGAACATCTGCTCGCGGCTCAGCATGAGCCTGACCGGCCGGCCGACCTCGCGCGCGGCCATCGCGGCCAGCGTCACATGCGCGTGGACCATGGCCTTGCAGCCGAAACTGCCTCCCACGTAGTGGCTGATGACCCGGACCTTCGACAGCGGGAGCCCGAGCAGCCGGGCGACGGTGATCTGAGTGGCGTTGACACCCTGGGTGGAGTCGTACAGCACCAGTTCGCCGCCGTCCCAGACGGCGGTGGTGCTCGCGGCCTCCAAGGGGTTGTGATGGTTCGCGGCGTACGTGAAGGCGGCCTCCACCCGCACATCCGCCCTGGCGAGGCCCGCCTCGACGTTCCCGCGCCGGATCCGGCCCGGCATCAGGCCACCGAAGATGCGATCGGGCACATACGTCTGGATGCGGCCCTGCTCCAGGGTGGTGACCGACGGTGTCTCCGCGTAGGAGACGCGCAGTACGCTCGCCGCGTGCCGGGCCCGTTCCCAGGTGTCGGCGACGACGATCGCGACGGGCTGGCCCGCGTAGTGGATCACGTCGTCCTGCAGGGGGAAGAAGGACTGCCCGGGAGCCGCGGTGCCGTCCAGGGAGGGGATCAGCGACGGCTGCTCCGCGATCCTCGGCAGGTTCTGGTGGGTGAGCACGGCGAGCACGCCCTCCTCCGCCCGGGCGGCGCTCGTGTCGATCCCGGTGACATGGCCGCTTGCGACACGGGACCCGACCAGGCAGGCGTAGGCCATGCCGGGGATCGGTATCTCGGCGGAGTAGCGGGCGCTGCCGGTGACCTTGGCGCGACCGTCGACACGGTCGAGAGGCTGTCCGACGGCCGTCGTGGTCGTTGTCGTCGTCATGCCGGGCTCCTGCTGGTGTCGCCCACGAGGGTTTCCAGGGCCCGTACGACGGTGCGCCGGGCGAGTTCCACCTTGAAGGCGTTCATGAGGGTCGGCCGGGCGTCGGCGAGTTCCACCCGGGCCGCCTGTGCGAAGGTGTCCCGGTTCGCCGGGGCCCCGATCAGGAAGTCCTCGATGCGCCGGGCCCGCCAGGGTGTGGTGGCCACCCCGCCGAGCGCCACCCGCAGGTCCGCGACGGTGCCGTCCACGACGGACACCGCGGCCGCCACCGAGGCGAGCGCGAACTCGTAGCTCTCGCGGTCCCGCACCTTCAGATAGAGCGAGTGACGCGCCACGGGCGTCGCGGGCACCTCGATCGCGGTGATCAACTCACCGTGCTCCAGCGGATGTTCACGGTGCGGAGAGTCTCCGGGGAGCAGGAAGAAGTCGTCGAACGCATAGGTCCGCTCGCCGTGGGGGCCCAGAGTGTGCACCCGGGCGTCGAGGGCCGCCAGCGCCACGGCGACGTCCGAGGGATGTGCGGCGATGCAGTGCTCGCTGACCCCCAGGACGGCGTGGTTGCGGCTGAACCCTTCGACGGCCGAGCAGCCGGTGCCCGGATCACGTTTGTTGCACGGCGACTGCGCGTCCCGGTAGTAGGGGCACCGGACCCGCTGCAGGAGGTTGCCGCCCATGGAGGCCATGTGCCGCAACTGCGCCGAGGCGCCGAGCTCCAGGGCCTGGCAGATCATCGGGAAGCGTTCACGCACCAGGGGCGACGCGGCGACCTCGCTCATCCGGGCGAGGGCCCCGATGCGCAGACCCCCTTCCCGGGTCGTCTCGATGTCCGCCAGCGGGAGGCGGTTGATGTCGACGAGCCGTCGTGGGTGCAGGACGTTCTGGCGGAGCAGATCGATCTCGGTGGTGCCGCCGGCGAGGAACTCGCTGGTGGGATCGGAACTGACGGCGGCGACCGCGGTCGCGGCGTCGGTGGCTCGGGAGTAGCTGATCGGCCGCACGGCAGAACTCCTAGGATCCGTCGCGGACGGCGCGAATCGCGGCCCGTATGCGGGGATAGGCGGCGCAGCGGCAGATGGTGCCGCTCATCCACTCCTTGATCTCGTCGTCGTCACCGGCGTGGCCCTCCTTGAGCAGTGCCACGGCCGACATGATCTGTCCAGGAGTGCAGTAGCCGCACTGAAAGGCGTCCTCGGCGATGAACGCCTGCTGCATGGCGTGCAGTTCGTCGCCCTCCGCGAGTCCCTCGACCGTGGTCACCTCGCGTCCCTCGCACGTCAGGGCGAGCGTCAGACAGGCCAGCACACGAGTGCCGTCCACCCAGACGGTGCAGGCGCCGCACGTCCCCTGGTCGCAGCCCTTCTTCGCACCGGTGAGAGAAAGGCGCTCCCGCAGTGCGTCGAGCAGGCTGACCCGGGGCTCGATCTCCAGGGAGTGCTCGACCCCGTTCACCGACAGGGTCACCCTGACCGGGCCCGGACCTCGTTCCTCGAGTGCTCGCCCACGTTCGGTGAGCGCCGGGTCGTGTACGGACATGAGGTACCTCCCGGGTCGGACGCTCTCATCGTCGTACCGTCATATATGTGACCCAAACGGGTGAAATCACGGATTTTGGCATGAGGCAGTACGGCGCCGGAGACGTGAAGCCCTGAGGCAGGGGTCTTTCAGTGCGGTCACTCCGCCCTCCCGGGGCACCGTCGGTGCGGCCGCCGCAGTCACCCGGCTTCGCGCACGACTGCGGCGGCACGTCCTGGCCGGCGCCTGTGTGCCGGCGTTCCCGAGAGCCCCCGTGACCTTGGGCGGGGTCGGGGCCATGGGCCGCGGACACCGAGCGTGTCCGGACGGTTCCTAGTCGTCGTACTTGTCGTCGTGGTCGTCGTCGTGGTGACCGGTGCCGATCTCGGCCTTCCCGGTGGACGCGTCCACGGTCACCTCGTACCGCCTGCCGTCCTCGCCCCGGATCTCCACCTCCCACGCGCCGGCCCGCCCGGCAACGTCGTCATCGTCGTCGGCGTCCACGGAGGTCACGGTGCCGGGCCGGACCGCGAGCGCGGCCTCGGCGGCGGCGCGGGCGTCGGTCCTGAACGCCATGATCGCGGCGGCTTCCGCCCTGTCGTCGGCGTCGTCCCTGCCGTCGTCCCGGTCGTCGTTCCTGTCGGTGGAGAGAACCCTGGCGTTCGTGGCGTCGACGGTCACGTCGTACTCGGTGCCGTTCCGCGTCAGGACCTCGACCTCCCAGACCGGGCCGCTCCGGCCCCGGTCGAGTTTCGCCGAGGACACCGTGCCGGGCACCGCCTTCAGCGCGGCGGCAAGGGCGTCCTGCACGGAGACCCGGGCGGACCGGGCCGCCGCGGCCCCGCTCCGGCCTGTGCCGGTGCCGGCGGCATCATCGGGGTCGTCGGCACCGTCGTGGCGGTCGTGCCGGGGGGAGGCGGTCATGCCGCCGCGGCTGTCGTCGTGGGAGCCGCCGACGGCGGTGAGAGCGGTGGCCGTGCCCCCGCCGATCAGAACGGCTGCGGCGGCCGCGGCGATGATGACCTTGCGCTTCACGATGGTTCCTCCTCGTGGCCCTGCCGACACGGTGTGTGCCGACGGGAACCACCGTGCCCGAGACATCCTGAAGCCAGGCTGAAGCAACCTGAAGCCGCCTTCAGGTTCGTTTTGCGAGGCTGTACCCATGCGGCTGCTGATCGTGGAGGACGAAAAGAGACTCGCCCGCTCCCTGGCCCAGGGACTGGCGGCCGAGGGATACGCCGTGGACGTCGTCCACGACGGCCGCGAGGGCCTGCATCAGGCCACCGAGCACCCCTACGACCTGATCATCCTCGACATCATGCTGCCGGGCATGAACGGCTACCGGGTCTGCCACGCCCTGCGCACGGCCGGCGACGACACCCCCATCCTGATGCTCACCGCCAAGGACGGTGAGTACGACGAGGCCGAGGGACTCGACACCGGCGCCGACGACTACCTGACCAAGCCCTTCTCGTACCTCGTCCTGCTCGCCCGCATCCGTGCCCTGCTGCGCCGCCGCACCGCCGCCGGCTCCGCCCCGCTGCTCAGCGTGGGCGACCTCAGCGTGGATCCGGCCACCCGGCGTGTCGCCCGCGGCGGACAGGACGTCGAACTGACGGCGAAGGAGTTCGCGGTCCTGGAGTTCCTCGCCGGCCGGGCCGGCCAGGTCGTGTCCAAGGCGGAGATCCTGGAGCACGTCTGGGACTTCGCCTACGGCGGGGATCCCAACATCGTCGAGGTGTACGTCAGCGCACTGCGCCGCAAGATCGACGCCCCCTTTGGGCGCAGATCGATCCGGACGGTACGCGGCGCGGGCTACCGGCTGATCGCCGACGGCGGTACGCCGTGAAGCGTTCGTTCCGCCCGTTCCGCTCGGTCAGGGCACGCACCGCTCTGTTCGCGACCACGGTCGTCGCCGTCGCCCTTGTCGTGGCCGGTACCGCCGTGGTGTGGGCGCTGCGCGGCAACCTCGTCTCCCAGGCGGATCTGCAGGCCGAGGTCACCGCCCGCGAGATCGCCTCCCAGATCGCCCTGGGCACCCCCTACGACAAGCTGGAACTGCCCGACGGCGACGAGAGCCCGGTCCAGGTCGTCGGCCCCCACCAGCGCGTTCGCGCGGCCGGTAAGGACCTGCAGGCGATCACTGGCACCTCCACCACCGCCGTGGCACCTGTCGCCGCCCCTGCCACCACCGCCCCGGCCACCGCCGCACCCCGCAGCAGCGACGACGACAACGACGACACCGACGACATCGGCGACTACGACGACAACGATGACGACCACGACGATGACGACAACGACGACCACGACGACTCCGGCAGCGCCCCCGGTCGTGGCGAAGTCTCCAACGACGTAGCCCATTCGACGGGCCGTGCCACCGTGAACGGCCGCACCGCCGACTACCGCTTCGCCGCTGTCATGGCGACCAGCCCCTTCGGCGAGACCGCCACCGTGTACGCGGGCGCACCCCTGGCCACCGAGCAGAAGGCCGTCCGCACCGTCGTCACGGCCATGCTCATCGGCCTGCCCCTGCTGCTGGCCGTCGTCGCCGGCGTCACCTGGCTGACCACCCGCCGCGCGCTGCGTCCCGTCGAGGACATACGCGCCGAACTGTCGGCCATCACCGCCTCCAGCGACCTCACCCGCCGGGTGCCCGAACCCGACTCCCACGACGAGATCGCCCGTCTCGCGGCCACCACCAACCGGACCCTGGCCGCCCTGGAGGCCTCCGTGGAGCAGCAGCGCCGCTTCGTCGCCGACGCCTCCCACGAACTGCGCAGCCCGATCGCCTCCCTGCGCACCCAGCTGGAGGTCGCCGCCGCCCACCCCGAACTCCTCGACCTGGAGGGCGCGGTGCAGGACACCGTACGGCTCCAGGACCTGGCCGCCGATCTCCTCCTGCTCGCCCGCCTCGACGCCGGGGAACAGCCGCAGGCAGTCCCCCTCGACCTCGACGACCTGGTACGGGAGGAAGTGGCCCGCCGCACCGACGCCCTTCCCGTCCACGTCACCCTCGAGACCCCGGTCCGTGTCGACGGCAGCCGCAGCCGGCTCTCCCGAGTCCTGCGGAACCTGCTCGACAACGCCCAGCGCCATGCCACCGGCTCGGTGACGGTCACACTGCACACCGAGGGCGCCACCGCGGTTCTGCGGGTCGCCGACGACGGGCCCGGTGTGCCCGTGGCGGAACGGGAGCGCATCTTCGAACGCTTCGTCCGCCTCGACGACGCCCGCACCCGCGACGACGGCGGAGCCGGCCTGGGGCTGGCCATCGTCCGCGACGTGGTCCGCCGTCACGGCGGCGACATCACCGTCGGCGAGGCCCCGAGCGGGGGAGCGCTCTTCGAGGTGCGGCTGCCGATGTCCGAGAACCACCGGGCAGCGCAGGAGCCCTCCGGCACCGTGGTGCGGCCCGAGGGACGGACCGGAGACGGCTGAGGGGGGAGTGAAGGCGGACTGGAGGAAGACTGAGGGAGGACTGAGGGAGGACTGAGGGAGGACTGAGGGAGGGGTGAACGGGCTGGAGACGGACTGAGTATGGAAGGAATGTGGACACGACCGGCCTGCGGGGCACCATGGACGTGGCGGGGCACTGTGGAGATGCATGTCCGGCGTGCCGGCGGCAGGGTTCACCGCACACCGTGGCTCATGCCACTGATGGCCCTGGTCCTCTGACGTGGCCAGGAGGCGACCGTGGAATTCGACGTGGTCGTGGAGATCCCCGGGGGATCCCGCAACAAGTACGAGATGGACCATGAGCTGCACCGCATCCGGCTGGACCGGATGCTGTTCACCGCGACCAGGTATCCGGCCGACTACGGCTTCATCGAGGGGACGCTCGGACGCGACGGGGACCCGCTCGACGCACTCGTCCTGGTCGACGAACCGACGTTTCCCGGGTGCGTGATCGAGTGCCGGGCCGTCGGCATGTTCTGCATGAGGGACGAGCAGGGGCCGGACGACAAGGTCCTGTGCGTGCCCGCCCACGATCCGCGCCACTCCCACATCCAGGACCTGGCGGACATCCCCGATTTCGACCAGCTGGAGATCACTCACTTCTTCGAGGTCTACAAGGACCTCGAGCCCGGCAAGAGCGTCGAGGGCTCGCACTGGGAGGGCAGGGAGCAGGCGTACGCCGAGATCGAGGCCGCCCGTGCCCGGGCCGCTCAGTCGGTGCCGAGCGGCCGTGAGACCCCTGAGTGACCGCGGTCCGCGGGGGACGGCAGGCGACCGGCCGGTCAGCCGGCCGAGGCCAGGACGCCGGTGACATGCCGGCGCACGTCCTCCCAGGCCGCGGGGGACAGGGTGGGGAAGGCCGAGTGGCGCAGGGTGCGCAGAAGCTGTTCGGTGCCGTCGGCGCACGGGACGCTGCCGGTGAGCACGTCGTAGCCGTCGCGCACGGCCACACGGAGACGGCGTGAGGAGGCGTGCCCCTCGTGCTCCTCGTGCACGGCCGCCGCGACGACCAGCGGCGGCGGGCCGCCCACTTCGCCGGGCTGCTTGTAGTGAGCGCAGGCGAGCGGTTCGCGCCAGTGGAGGCTGAGCAGCAGGTGGTGCTTGGCCAGGACCTCGGTGAGGTCGGTCTCACGGACCCCGTCCGGCTCCAGCACGGTGGCCCGTGCGTCGAGCACGAGTGCCGACGGCAGCAGGCAGCGCAGCGCGCTGCCGACCAGGTTGCCGCCGACGGTGGCGGCCCGGCGTACGGCTCCGGTGCCCACCGAGGCCGCGGCGTCGCGCAGTACCCGGGGCACACGGTCGTCGATCCGGTCGAGCACCACGGCGGCGCCCAGCGACCTGGGCCCGAGCACGTTCGCCTCGGGCACATGGCGCAGTGACATGGCCTGCTCGGGAAAACCTTCGCGCTGCCAGATGGCCCACACAAGGGTCGCCCCGCCCACGGGCACCGCCCCTTCGGCCAGATACTGCTGTGCTTCGGTCACGGACACGGGCAGACGCAGCAACACGGCGACCGACCTGCCTTTCTGAAGCCGGAGCAACGGGGACTGTCCGACGCGCAGTCTTCCCGCCGGGGCGGAGGCGCGTACAGGGCTCACCGCAGCACCGTGCACACCCCCGGCGCATACGGATCCCGGTCCGGGGGCGGGCTCGGCGGAGGCACGACCGCCGGCTGCGCCGTGTGCGCGGTGTGCCTCCGCCGAGGGGCGGGCCCCGCGGGGCCCGCCCCTCGTCCGGCCGATGCGTCCGGCCGATGCGTCCGGCCGATGCGTCCGGCCGATGCGTCCGGCCGATGCGTCCGATCGGCTCGTCCGGTGACCGCTACCGGATGACGGTGATCCGGTCGGCCGCCGTCGGCGTGTACGGCGCGGCGGGCGAGGAGTGCGCCGTGAGGTAGTCGACCAGGGCGGCCAGGTCGTCGCCGCCGACGAGCTGGCGGGTGCCGTTCGCCAGTTCGCTGAAGCCGTCACCGCCGCCGGCCAGGAAGGAGTTCACGGCGACGCGGTAGGTGGCGGCCGGGTCGATCGGCTTGCCGTTGAGCCTGATGGAGTCCGTCACCACCCGGTCGGCGCCCGACTTGGTCAGATCCAGGGTGTAGGTGAAACCCTCGGAGACCTGCAGGAACTTCGGAGCCTCGGCGTTGCTGCCGCTGACCTGCTGCTGGAGCACGGTGATCAGCTGGGCGCCGGTCAGGTCCTTGATGTTGACCGTGTTGCTGAACGGCTGCACCGTGAAGCCCTCGGCGTAGGTCACCACACCGTCGCCCTCACTGCCGGAGGCGGCATAGACCAGATCGGCACGGATGCCGCCCGGGTTCATCAGGGCCAGGTCGGTGCTGCTGTCCAGGGTCCTGGCGTACGCCAGCTGCGCGTCCGCGATCAGATCGCCCAGCGGGGACTCGACGGCGCCCTCGGCGCCCCGCGGGATGTCCTGGGAGATGTATCCGATGGCCTTGCCGGCGACCGGGGCGGCCAGGGTCTGCCAGTAGTCGATCAGCCGCGTCATGTCGGCCGCCCTGGGCCGGGTGCGGTCCACGACACGGTTGGAGCCCTTGACCGTGGCGCGGACGATGTCGTGGCTGCGCAGGTCGTACTTCATGGTCAGCTCGGTGAAGAGCCGGCCGAAGGAGGCGGCGCTGGTCACCAGACGGGGCAGGCCCGCCGGGTCCGGGATGGTGCACACATACGCGTTGTGGGTGTGCGCGGTGACGAGGGTGTCGACCTCCGGGGAGACCTTTCTGGCGATGTCCACGATCGGCCCGCTCAGCCCGGAGCCGCTGCCGCCCGCGTCGCAGTCGTAGTTGTACGCCGGGGAGGCCGGGTAGCCGCCCTCGTGGATGAGGGCCACGATCGCGCGCACGCCCCGCCGCTGGAGTTCCCTGGTGTACTTGTTGATCGTCTCGGCCTCGTCGAGGAACTTCAGCCCCTTGACCCCCTCGGCGGAGACGATGTCCGGGGTGCCCTCGAGAGTGACGCCGATGAATCCGACCCGCGCACCCTTGACGTTCTTGATGACGTACGGCTTGAGCAGCGGTTTGCCGGTCTTCTCGTTCACCACGTTGGCCGACAGGATCGGGTAGTCGGCGCCCTTGAACGTACGGCCCCTGGCGTAGCAGCCGTCGACCGGGTGGCAGCCGCCGTTCTGCAGGCGCAGCAGCTCGTCCTTGCCCTCGTCGAACTCGTGGTTGCCGACGCCGGCGACGTCCAGACCGAGCTTGTTCATGGCCTCGACGGTCGGCTCGTCGTGGAACAGACCGGACAGCAGCGGGCTGGCGCCGACCAGGTCACCGGCGGCGACGGTCAGCGAGCGGTCGTGTCCCTTGCGCGCGGCGCGCAGACTGCTCGCCAGGTACTCCGCGCCACCGGCGTCGATGCTCGTCGTGGTGCCGTCGGGCCGCAGCTCGGTCACCCGGCCGGAGGAACCGGTGGGCGGCTCCAGATTGCCGTGGAAGTCGTTGATGGCGAGGAGCTGAAGATCCGTGATGTGAGGGTGGTGCCCTCCGGCGGGGTGGGAGCGCGCGGGGGCGGCCGCGGTGAGCGCACCGACGGTGGCCAGCGCGGCGGCGGTGGCGAGTGCCGCGGTGACGGCTCTTCGCGGAGCCGGGCGGCGGAAGCGAATCGGCGACATGGTCTCTTTCTGTCGTGTTCCGAACAAGCTAAAGGACGGCAGGTCGCAGCCTAGGGTCAACGCGCGTAGTTGTCAGGGCGTTCGGGTGATTTCAGGTGACGAGGAGGCTGCCGTCAGGAGGAATCCGCCGCCTCGGTCCTCAAAAAAAACCGGCCTTGCGCACCGCGGGGGCGGGTACCCGAGGCAGGCGCCGGCGGCCGGACCGCCGCTCGCAGGCCCAGGACGTTCCGCACGGTCCCGGAAGGCGGTTGCTCCCATGGGTCGCATTTCCCCTCTCACCGCCCCCGCAGGGGACGTGGCCGGTCTCGAGGCGGCGCTGCGCGAGGCCGTGGACGGCGAGATCCGGTTCGACGCCGGGAGCAAAGGCGCGTACGTCACCGACGGCTCCAACTACCGGCAGGTCCCGATCGGCGTCGTCGTCCCGCGGAACGTGGAGGCCGGGGCGCGGGCCGTGCGGGTGTGCGCCCGGTTCGGCGCGCCGGTGCTCTCCCGCGGCGGCGGCACCAGCCTGGCGGGCCAGTCCACGAACACCGCCGTGGTGATCGACTGGACCAAGTACTGCCACGCCCTGATCTCCGTCGACCCCGACGCGCGCACCTGCGTGGTCGAACCGGGCATCGTCCTCGACACGCTCAACCAGCGGCTGTCCGGGCACGGCCTGCAGTTCGGCCCGAAGCCCTCCACCCACAGCCAGTGCGCGCTGGGCGGCATGATCGGCAACAACTCGTGCGGCGCGTCCGCACAGGCGTACGGCAAGACCGTCGACAACGTCCGCCGGCTGGACGTCCTCACCTACGACGGGCTGCGCATGCGGGTGGGGCCGACGTCCGGGGCCGAGCGGGCCCGGACCGTCGCCGAGGGCGGCCGGAAGGCGGAGATCTACGCCGGCCTGGACCGCATCGTCACCGAGTACCTGGCCGACATCCGGCGCGGCTTTCCGCGGATTCCCCGCCGGGTCTCCGGCTACAACCTCGACTCGCTGCTGCCGGAGAACGGCTTCGACGTCGCCCGGGCCCTGGTCGGCAGCGAGGGCACCCTGGTGACCGTGCTGCGCGCCGAACTCGGCCTGGTGCCCGTGCCGGCGTGCCAGTCCCTCCTGGTGCTCGGCTACGAGGACATCTGCCGGGCCGGCGACGACGTCCCCCGTCTGCTGCGGCACTGCTCGCCCGGCCAGCTGGAGGCGCTGGACGGGCGGATGGCGCAGTTGATGCGCGAGGAGGGCGTCCACCTGGACTCCCTCGGTGTCCTTCCCGAGGGCGACAGCTGGCTTCTGGTGCAGTACAGCGGTGACAGCCGGGAGGACGTCGACGAGCAGGCGCACTCCCTGCTGCGTGCCCTCGGCCGCAGCGAGAAGGACCCGGATGTGGCCTTCTCCGACGACCCCGAGCGTGAGCAGAGGATGCTCAAGGCCCGCGAGGCCGGGCTCGGCGTGACCGCGCGGCCGCCGGACGACCGGGAGACCTGGGAGGGCTGGGAGGACTCCGCCGTTCCGCCGGACCGGCTCGGCGACTATCTGCGCGACCTCAAAAAGCTGTTCGAGGAGTTCGGCTACGACCACCCCTCTCTGTACGGGCACTTCGGGCAGGGCTGTGTGCACACCCGCATCCCGTTCGGGCTGAGGACCGCCGAGGGCGTCGCCGGCTTCCGCCGCTTCGTCGAGCGGGCCGCCGACCTGGTGACCTCCTACGGCGGCTCCCTGTCCGGCGAGCACGGCGACGGCCAGTCCCGGGGCGAGCTGCTGACCCGGATGTTCGGCGAGCGCCTGGTGACCGCCTTCGGTGAGCTGAAAGCAGTGTTCGACCCGGACAACCGGATGAACCCGGGCAAGGTCGTCGACCCGAACCCGGTCGACGGACAGCTCCGCCTCGGCCCCGCCTGGCGGCCGGCCGCACCGAGGACGCACTTCGGCTATCCGGAGGACGAGCACTCCTTCACCCGCGCGGTGATGCGCTGCGTCGGCATCGGCAACTGCCGCAGCCACCACGGCGGCGTGATGTGCCCCTCCTACCGGGCCACCCTGGAGGAGGAGCACTCCACGCGGGGCCGGGCCCGGCTGCTGTTCGAGATGCTCGGCGGGCACACGGACTCCACGATCACCGACGGCTGGCGCTCCACCGAGGTCCGCGACGCGCTCGACCTGTGCCTGGCCTGCAAGGGCTGCAAGTCGGACTGCCCGGTCGGCGTCGACATGGCCACCTACAAAGCCGAGTTCCTCTCCCACCACTACGCGGGACGGCTGCGCCCGGCGGCCCACTACTCCCTGGGCTGGCTGCCGGTGCTGGCCCGGCTCTCCCGCATCGCCCCGTCACCGGCCAACGCCCTGCTGCACGCACCCGGCCTGAGCCGTATCGGCAAACGACTGGCCGGGGTGACCGGGGAACGGGCGGCCCCGGTGTTCGCCCGGCAGTCCTTCCTGCAGTGGTGGCAGGCGCAGACCCAGGAGCGGAACGGGGCGGAACCCGACCCGGCCGACCCGCGGACCGTCGTGCTGTGGCCCGACACCTTCAGCACCTACTTCCACCCGTCCGTCGCCATCTCGGCCGTACGGGTCCTCCGGGACGCGGGATTCGAGGTGACCGTGCCCACCCGGCCCGTGTGCTGCGGCCTGACCTGGATCTCCACCGGCCAGCTGACCGTCGCCGAGAAGGTGCTGCGCCGCACCCTGGACGTGCTGCGGCCCCACCTGGAGGCCGGCACCCCGGTCATCGGCCTGGAACCCTCCTGCACGGCGGTGTTCCGGGCCGACGCGCCCGAGCTGATGCCCGCCGATCAGGACGTCCAGCGGCTGTCCGGACAGGTCCGCACCCTCGCCGAACAGCTGGTGCACCACGCGCCCGAGGGCTGGGAGCCACCGGAACTCGCCCGGCGGGCGACCGTGCAGACCCACTGCCACCAGCACGCGATCATGAAGTTCGACGCCGACCGGGAGCTGATGCGCCGCGCCCGCCTGGACGCCGACGTCCTGGACGAGGGCTGCTGCGGCCTGGCCGGCGACTTCGGCTTCGAACGCGGCCACCACGAGATCTCCATGGCCGTCGCGGAACAGGGCGTCCTGCCCGCTGTCCGCGAGGCCGCCCCCGACAGCCTGGTCCTCGCCGACGGCTTCAGCTGCCGCACCCAGATCGACCAGGGCGGCACCGGCCGCCGGGCCCTGCACCTGGCCGAGGCGCTGGCCCTCGGCCTCGAGGGGAACCTGCCCGGCCGGCAGCCCGAACGCCTGGCCGAGCGGCCCTCCCCGCCCTCCCGGACGGCCCGGTGGGCCACCACCGCCGGCGCCGCGGCCCTCACCGCGGCCGCCGCGGCCGCGGCCGTCCGGCCGGCCCTGCGGCCTTCGCGCCACCCGTGACCACGCCCGACAGCAACCACCCCGGAAAGGTCCCCGCACATGTCGATGAAGGTCTCCGACCACGTCCTCGAACGCCTGCGCGACTGGGGGGTGGAGCACGTCTTCGCCTACCCCGGCGACGGCATCAACGGGCTGCTCGCGGCCTGGGGCCGCGCCGACGACAACCCCCGGTTCATCCAGGCCCGCCACGAGGAGATGGCCGCCTTCGAAGCCGTCGGCTACGCCAAGTTCTCCGGCCGGGCCGGCATCTGCGCCGCCACCTCCGGCCCCGGCGCCATCCACCTGCTCAACGGCCTGTACGACGCCAAGCTCGACCACGTCCCGGTCGTCGCGATCGTGGGACAGACCGACCGCAGCGCCATGGGAGGCTCCTACCAGCAGGAGGTCGACCTGCTCAGCCTCTACAAGGACGTCGCCTCCGACTACGTCGAGATGGTCACCGTCCCCGAACAGCTGCCCAACGTGATCGACCGGGCGATGCGCACCGCGACGGCCCGCCGCACGGTGACGGCCGTCGTCCTCCCCGCCGATGTGCAGGAACTCGACTACACGCCGCCCGAGCACGCCTTCAAGATGGTGCCCTCCAGCCTCGGCATGCCGCACTACGCGCTGGTGCCCACCGACGACGACCTCACCCGCGCCGCCGAGGTGCTCAACTCCGGGGAGAAGGCCGCCCTCCTCATCGGGCAGGGTGCCCGCGGGGCACGCCAGGAGGTCATGGCGGTCGCCGACCGGCTCGGCGCCGGCGTCGCCAAGGCACTGCTGGGCAAGGACGCCCTGGACGACGACCTGCCGTACGTCACCGGCGCCATCGGCCTGCTGGGCACCCGCCCGTCGTACGAGCTGATGAGGGACTGCGACACCCTCCTCGTGATCGGCTCGTCCTTCCCGTACACGCAGTTCCTGCCGGAGTTCGGCCAGGCGCGGGCCGTTCAGATCGACATCGACCCGCACATGGTCGGCATGCGCTACCCGTTCGAGGTGAACCTCGTCGGCGACGCCCGCGAAACCCTGATCCGGCTGCTGCCGCTGCTCGAAGGAGACCGGGACAGGAGCTGGCGCCAGAAGGTCGAGAAGGACACCGCCCGCTGGTGGGAGGTCATGCAGCGGCGCGCCGCCGTCGACGCCGACCCGATCAACCCCGAGTACGTCGCACACGCCCTCGACGACCTGCTGCCCGACGACGTCGTCCTCGCCGCGGACTCCGGCTCCGCCGCCAACTGGTACGCCCGCCATCTGAGGCTGCGCGGCGCCATGCGCGGCTCCCTGTCCGGCACGCTGGCCACCATGGGCCCCGGAGTGCCGTACGTCATCGGTGCCAAGTTCGCCCACGGCGACCGTCCGGCGATCGCGCTGGTCGGCGACGGGGCGATGCAGATGAACGGCATGGCCGAGCTGATCACCGTCGCCAAGTACTGGCAGGAGTGGAGCGATCCGCGGCTGATCGTGGCCGTCCTGAACAACCAGGACCTCAACCAGGTCACCTGGGAGATGCGCGCCATGACCGGCGCCCCGCAGTTCCTGCCCTCCCAGTCCATCCCGGACGTCGCCTACGCCGACTTCGCCCGCCTGATCGGCCTGCACGGCCTGCGGATCGAGAAGCCCACCGAGGTGCGGGACGCCTGGGAGAGCGCGCTCGGCTCCGACAGGCCCTGTGTGCTCGACTTCGTCACCGACCCGGCCGTGCCGCCCATCCCGCCGCATGCCGGTCTCGACCAGATCGAGGCCGCCGCGACCGCCGTCCTCAAGGGCGACAGCGACCGCGCCGCCATGGTCCGCCAGGGGCTCAAGGCCAAGGTGCAGGAGTTCCTGCCCGGCGGGAAGGACCGCAAGTGAGCGACCTCCCGGCCGTGGAGCGGGTGGACACCGCCGCATTCACCGTTCCCACCGACGCCCCTGAAGGGGACGGCACCCTGAGCTGGGACAGCACCACGCTCGTCCTGGCCGCCGCCCGCTGCGGGGACGTCACCGGCCTCGGCTACACCTATGCGCCTTCCGCCACGGCCCGCGTCGTCGACGGCCTGCTCGCCGGTGTCGTCACCGGGGCACCGGCGCTGGACGTGCCGCGGGTGAACGAGGCCATGCACCGCGCGGTCCGCAACGCGGGCCTGCCCGGCGTGGCCGCCCAGGCGATCGCCGCCGTCGACATCGCCCTGTGGGACCTCAAGGCCCGCCTGCTCGACCTGCCGCTGGTACGGCTGCTCGGCGCCGCCCGCGAGGAGGTGCCCGTCTACGGCAGCGGCGGCTTCACCACGTACGACGACGCCCGGCAGGAGCGGCAACTGCGCGGCTGGGTCGAGGACGAGGGCATCCCCCGCGTCAAGATCAAGATCGCCGAGTCATGGGGGCGGCGGGAGGACCGCGACCGGCGGCGCGTGAGCAGGGCCCGCACTGTCATCGGCGACACGGCGGACCTGTACGTCGACGCCAACGGCGGCTACGACGCCAAACAGGCCCTGCGGGTCGGCCGGGCGCTCGCCGACGAGGGCGTGACCTGGTTCGAGGAGCCGGTCTCCTCCGACCACCTCACCCTTCTCGGCCTGATCCGTGAGCAGCTCGCCCTGGACGTCGCCGCCGGCGAGTACGGCTACACCCTGCCGTACTTCGAGCACATGCTGGCCGCCGGTGCGGTCGACTGCCTCCAGGCCGACGTCACCCGGTGCGGCGGCATCACCACCTGGCTGCGCGCCGCAGCGCTCGCCCAGGCCCGCGGCATCGACCTCTCCGGCCACTGCGCCCCGCACGCCCACGCCCATGCCGCCGCGGCCGTGCCCAACCTGCGGCACCTGGAGTGGTTCCACGACCACGTACGCGTCGAACGCCTGCTGTTCGACGGCGTCCTCGACCCCGGCGGCGGCAGCATCACGCCCGGAGCCGACGGCGCGCCCGGGCTGGGACTGACCCTCGCCGGCGAGCGCGCGCAGACGTACCGCGTGGCCTGACGGAAGGGAGCCGGCAGACATGAACACCGCCTCCTCCTGCCCCCCGCACGCGCTGCACGCCTATGCGCTGCTGGCCGACGGGGAACGCGGGGCGCTGATCGGACCGGACGGCGCCGTCAGCTGGCTGTGCGCCCCCGCCTGGCACGACGACGCCGTGTTCGCCTCCCTCATCGGCGGCGCGGGCGCCTACACGATCAGTCCGCGCAGCCGCTGGGTGCCCGGTGGCTACTACGAGGACGGCACCCTGATCTGGCGCAGCCGCTGGGTCACCGATGACGGCGTCGTCGAGTGCCGGGAAGCCCTCGCCTTCCCCGGCGAGGCGAGCCGTCTGATCCTGCTGCGCCGGCTGCTCGCCGTCGACGGCACCGCCCACCTGCGCGTCGTCCTCGACGCCTGTGCCGACTACGGCCGCACCCGGCAAACCTCTCCGCACCGCGACGACAACGGCGTCTGGCACCTGGACGCAGGCCCTCACCACCTGCGCTGGCAGGGCGCCGCGCCGGCCGCCGTCCGCGGCGGGGCACTGACCGCCGACCTCGTGCTCGGGCCCGGCGAGCACCACGACCTGGTTCTGGAGTGCTCCGACCGCCCGCTGCCGCCCGCCCCGCCACGGGCCGACCGGACCTGGGCCGCCACCGAGCGCGCCTGGCGGCAGAACGTGCCCGCCCTGGAGCGGACCATCGCCCCGCGCGACGCCCGGCGCGCCTGCGCCGTCCTGCGCGGGCTGACCCACCACGGCGGCGGCATGGTCGCCGCGGCCACCACCAGCCTGCCCGAACGCGCCGAGGCCGGCCGCAACTACGACTACCGGTACGTGTGGATCCGCGACCAGAGCTACGCCGGACAGGCCGCGGCCCTCGCCGGCGCCCCCGGACTCCTGGACGCCGCCGTGGGTTTCATCGGCGAACGGCTGCTCGCCGACGGACCGGGCCTCGCCCCCGCCTACACCGTGCACGGCACACCGGTCCCCGGACAGCGGGAACTCGACCTGCCCGGCTACCCCGGCGGTTCCAGCCGGATCGGCAACCAGGTGGAGAAGCAGTTCCAGCTGGACTGCTTCGGCGAGGCCCTGCTGCTGCTCGCCGCCGCCGAACGCCAGGGCCGGCTGGACACCGACGCCTGGAAGGCCGCCGGGCTCGCGGTCGAAGCGATCGGCGAGCGATGGCGGGAACCCGACGCCGGCATCTGGGAACTGGACCCCCGCCCCTGGACGCACAGCCGGCTCATCTGCGTCGCCGGACTGCGCGCCCTGGCCGGCGCCGCTCCCGGCCGGCCGCTCGCCGACACCTGCACACGCCTCGCCGACACCGTGCTCGCGGCGGTCTCGGCCACCTGCGTGCACCCCGACGGGTACTGGCAGCGCACCCCGGACGAGCCCGCCACCGACGCCGCCCTGCTGCTGCCCGCCCTGCGCGGCGCCCTGCCCGCCGACGACCCGCGCACCCGTGCCACCCTGGCCGCCTGCCGCGAGCAACTGGCCCAGGACCACTTCATCTACCGCTTCCGCCACGACGACCGGCCCCTGCAGGAGGCCGAGGGCGCGTTCCTGCTGTGCGGGTTCCTCATGGCGCTGTCCGAGCACGAACAGGGCCACGAGGTCGAAGCGCACCGCTGGTTCGAACGCAACCGCGGCGCCTGCGGAGCGTCGGGACTGTACGCGGAGGAGTTCGACATCGCCCAGCGCCGGCTGCGCGGCAACCTCCCGCAGACCTTCGTCCACTCCCTGCTGCTGGAGACCGCCGCCCGTCTGGCCCAGGGCCCCGAGCCGCTCGGCGCGCACCACCGGACAAGCCACAGGACGAACAGCCGGACGAGCCGCGGGACCAGCCGCGGGACAAGAAGGAACTGACCATGCCTCAGACCGTCGTCATCACCGGCGCCAGCGCCGGCATCGGCCGCGCCGTCGCCCGCCTGTACGGCGAGCGCGGCGCCAACGTCGTCCTGATCGCCCGCGGACGGGCCGGTCTGGACGCCGCCGCCCATGAGGTCGAGGAGCTCGGCGGCACAGCGCTGGTACGGGTCGCCGACACCGCCGCCGCCGAGCAGATCGAAGAGGCCGCCACGGCCGCCGAGCAGGCCCTCGGCCCCATCGACGTATGGATCAACTGCGCGTTCACCAGCGTCTTCGCACCCTTCGACGAGATCACCGCCGAGGAGTACGAACGGGTCACCCACGTGACCTACCTCGGCTTCGTCAACGGCACCCGCAGCGCGCTGAAGCGGATGCTGCCGCGCGACCGCGGCACCATCGTGCAGGTCGGCTCGGCACTGGGGGAGCGAGCCATCCCGCTCCAGTCGGCGTACTGCGGGGCCAAGCACGCCATCAACGGCTTCACGTCCTCCCTGCGCACCGAACTGCTGCACCGCGGCAGCAACGTACGGGTGACCATCGCCCAGATGCCGGCCGTCAACACCCCGCAGTTCTCCTGGGTGCACTCCCGGCTGCCCAGGCACCCGCAGCCCGTCCCGCCGATCTACCAGCCGGAGGTCGCCGCCCGGGGCGTGGTGCACGCCGCCGACCACCCCGGCCGCAAGCAGTACTACATCGGCCCCAGCACGTGGGCGACGGTCTGGGGCAACCGCCTGGCCCCCGCCCTGCTCGACCGTTATCTGGCCCGCACCGGCTTCGACTCCCAGCAGACCGACCGGCTGCCCCCGAGCGGCCGGAGCAACCTCTACGAGCCCGTCGACCAGGAGGAGGGCTGCGACCACGGTGCCCACGGCCCCTTCGACGACTCCGCGCACAGCCGGTCCTTCGGGGCCGGTCTGGCCCGTCACCCCGCCCTCGTCGTCTCCGGGCTCGCCCTCGGTGCCGCCGCGGCGGCGGGAGCGGCCGTGCGGCGCGGCCTCGCAGGACGTTCGTGACCCCGGTCTTCGATCGGGCGGGCGGAGCGGCGGGGAGGGACGCGCCGCTACGGACGGTAGTCGAGCAGGACCTCCTGGATGACGTGCCGGGCGACACGGGTCATGTGCGGACTGCGGTCGCGGTAGTACGACAGCTCCAGCAGCGCCACCGACAGCGCCCAGCCGCGCCCCCGCGCCCAGGCCGCGTCGTCCACGTCCAGCGCGGCCCGGAAGAGCGGCCGTGCACCGGCCGGCAGCACGTACCACGCCGCGAGGAGGTCGACGGCGGGATCCCCCAGCCCCGCACACCCGAAGTCGATCACGGCGCACAGCCGCCCCCGGGCAAGGAGCAGGTTCCCGGGCTGCAGATCGGCGTGGATCCAGACCGGCGGACCGGCCGGCCCGGGCGCACGCAGCGCCTCCTCCCAGGCGGCGGTGGCCGCGTGGGCGTCGACGGCGCCGTCCAGCTCCGCGATGGCCGTGCGGGTCGCGGCATCCCGCGCGGCCAGCGGCTCACTGCGGTAGGAAGGCGGCCCGCCCGTGGGATCGACCCGGTGCAGCGCGGCGACGAACTCCGCCAGGTCCGCGGCGAGCGCCTCGGGTGCGGTGACGTCGCCCTCCACCGGGACCTCCCCGTCGATCCAGCGGTGCACGGACCAGGACCACGGGAATCCCTCGGCCGGTGCGCCCCTGCCCAGCGGTGTGGGCACGGGCACCGGAAGCGACGCGGCGAGCCGGGGCAGCCAGGTGTGCTCTTTCTCGACGTCCTCGGCGGCACCGGCGGTGCGGGGGAGCCGTACGACCATGTCCCCGCCGAGCCGGTACAGGGTGTTGGACGTGCCGATGGAATCGATCCGCTCGACGGGAAGCCCCGCCCACCGCGGAAACTGGGCGGCGATCAGCCGCCGTACGAGTGAGGCATCGACCTTCGGCTCGCCCGGATGCAGGGTGTCGGCGCACATGATCGGTCATCGAACGGGATGGCCCTGGACACGTCAACCCATTTCTGCGGAGGATGCCCCTTCAGCGGTTCACAGGGGTTCACGGGGGCACAGGGAGGGCGGTTCCTCACCCGCTCACCAGCACCGCCTCCAGCGTGCGCGGTCCGTGCACCCCCTCCACACGGTTCAGTTCGATGTCACTGGTCGCGGACGGGCCGGAGATCCAGGTGAGCGGGCGGCCCGGGACGAGGCGTTCGAGAGCCTGGGGAACGGAGGAGACGACCTGGTCGGGGACGCGCACGACGCAGATGTGGTGGTCGGGGATCAGGGAGATGCGACGGCGGCCCTGGTCGGGGGAGCCGTCGAGCACGATCGTGCCGGTCTCGGCGACGGCGAGCGCACATCCGGTGATCACGCTGTCGACGCGGTCCAGCTCCTGGGGTGTGCTCTCCGGCCGGTCCGCGACCCGCCGCACATCCATGTCCGCCAGCCAGGCCTCGTCCAGACCGGGCGGTACCAGCACGGACTTCGCGCCGCGCTCGCCGAGCAGGTGGGCGATCAGCCCGGGAAGCTCCCCGGTGCCGCACCGGTGCACCACCGCCCGGTAGTCCGCCAGGTTCTCGGCCAGCAGATTCACCGTGTCCTCGGCACCGCGCTCGTCGTGCTGCCGCAGATAGTCCCGGCGGACGGCCTGTGCGTACGGCCTGTCGTCCCGCGGTACGTCGGCCAGCGCACGCCGCACCCGGGCCAGGATCCGCTCCTTGCTGTTCACCTGGGGCCCTCCTTGCCGCCATGGGTCCGCTGCCACCAGTCGCGGAAGGGCTCCGCGGGCACCGCAGGCAGATCACGGGTGCCGGTCCAGGCCCGGCCGGGGCCGGGCAGCGAGCGCGGACGGAAGCGGCGGGTGCGGGAGACGAACCGCTGCCCGCCGCGCAGGACGCCCGGGCGGGCGAGTGCCCAGCGGGCCGCCCGCATCGCCGCGCGCTCGACGGCGTGCCCCTTCGCGGGCCTGAGCACCACCTTGTTGCCGCCGCGGGTCGCCGGGCCGCCCTGGGCGACCCGCTCCCGCAGATGCACCAGCACCTCGGGGATGTCGATGGCGACCGGGCACACCTCGTAGCAGGCTCCGCACAGCGAGGACGCGTACGGCAGCGAGGCGTCGATCTCGCTCGCCGTACCGCGCAGCTGGGGACTGAGGATCGCGCCGATCGGCCCCGGGTAGACCGAGCCGTAGGCGTGACCGCCGGCCCGCTCGTAGACCGGGCAGACGTTCAGGCACGCCGAGCAGCGGATGCAGCGCAGGGCCTGACGGCCCACCTCGTCGGCGAGCGTGTCGGTGCGGCCGTTGTCCAGCAGGACCAGGTGGAAGGCGCTCGGGCCGTCCCCGTCGGTCGTACCGGTCCACATGGACGTGTACGGGTTCATCCGCTCGGCCGTGGAGGAGCGGGGGAGCGTCTGGAGGAAGACCTCCAGGTCCCGCCAGGTCGGCACGATCTTCTCGATGCCGACGACCGAGATCAGTGTCTCGGGCAGGGTCAGGCACATCCGCCCGTTGCCCTCGGACTCCACGACCACCAGGGTGCCGGTCTCGGCGACGACGAAGTTGGCGCCGGAGATGCCGACCTTGGCGCGCAGGAACTTCTCCCGCAGATGCAGCCGGGCCGCCTCGGCGAGTTCGGCGGGGCTGTCCGTCAGCCCCTCGGGCGCCGGGCGGCCCCACCTGCCCATCTCGGAGCGGAAGATGTCCCGGATCTCGCCGCGGTTGCGGTGGATCGCGGGGACGAGGATGTGCGAGGGCCGGTCCTTGCCCAGCTGCACGATCAGCTCGGCGAGGTCGGTCTCGTAGGCCCGGATGCCCTCCGCCTCCAGGGCCTCGTTGAGCCCGATCTCCTGCGTGGCCATCGACTTGACCTTGACGACCTCGCGCTGTCCGGTCGCCTTGACCAGACCGGTCACGATCCGGTTGGCCTCCTCGGCGTCGACCGCCCAGTGCACGGTGCCGCCGGCCGCCGTGACCGCTTCCTCGACCTGCTCCAGATAGCGGTCGAGGTGACGCAGGGTGTGGTCCTTGATCTGCTTGCCGGCCTCGCGCAGCGCCGCCCAGTCGGAGACCTCCGCCACCGCCAGGGCCCGCTTGGCGCGGATGGTGTGCGTGGCGTGGCGCAGATTGCCGCGCAGGGTCCGGTCGCGCACGGCCTGGTGGGCGGCCCGGGGAAAGGCCGGGAAGTCCGCAAGGCCCGGACGGGAGGACGGGGGAGGCCCGGGCATGCCCAGATACGTCGTGCTCATGCTGACGGTGCCTCCTCCGTGCTCGCCAGGATCTCCGCGATGTGCACCGGTCGCATGCCCACGCCCAGCCGGGTCATGATGCCGCCGAGGTGCATCAGGCACGAGTTGTCGCCCGCGCACAGCACCCTCGCGCCGGTCGACTCGGCGTTGCGCACCTTGTCGACGCCCATCGCCGTCGAGACATCGGGGTTCTTCACCGCGAACGTGCCGCCGAACCCGCAGCACTCCTCGGCTCCGGGCAGCTCGACCAGCTCCAGCCCCCTCACCGCCCGCAGCAGCCGCCGGGGCCGGTCCCCGAGGCCGAGGCCGCGCAGTCCGTGGCAGGTCGGGTGGTACGTCACCCGGTGCGGGTAGTACGCCCCCACGTCCGTCACCCCCAGCACGTCCACCAGGAACTCCGTGAGCTCGTACGTCTTCGGCACCACGGGCGCCAGCACCCGCTCCAGTGCGTCGCCGCGTCCCTCGGCCCGCGCCCGCGCGCCCATGCGCGGATACAGCTCCCGCACCATCGCCGCGCACGATCCGGACGGTGTCACGATCGTCTCGTAGTCCCGGAAGACATCGGAGAAGTGCCGGGCCAGCGGTTCCGCCTCATGCCGGTACCCGGTGTTGTAGTGCGCCTGCCCGCAGCATGTCTGGGCCATCGGGAAGTCCACGTCCACGCCCAGTCTGGTCAGCAGTTTCACCACAGCGCGTCCGGTGTCCGGGTAGAGCGTGTCGTTGACGCAGGTCAGGAACAGAGCGACACGCATCGCGGCTCCCAGGGTTCGGTCATCGGACGAGTGAAGCCTAGTCAGCCGTACGACGCGACGGGAGCCCCGTCTCACGGCGTGGCGCGGAAGGCGCGGGGGCACCGGCGGGGCACGGACAGGGGCACGGACACCGGGGGCGGTGCTCCGGCCGGGGCCGTCGGCGGACGACCGGCAGGCGGACGGCGGGCGGCCGGCAAGCGATCGGCGGGCGGCCGGCAAGCGATCGGCGGGCGGCTTCGGTCCGCCCGCCGGCCCGTGTCCGGCAGTCCCCGTGATCCTCGCGGCCGGACGGCGGACGGACATGTGCTGGACTGGGACGCGGCCACGACCCCTTTGCCGACCCCTTTGTCCTGGGAGAACCGTTGACCGTCAGCTACCGTCAGCCCGGCGTCGTCCTCACCGACCGCTCCTTCACCGTGCCGCTCGACCACGACGACCCGGCCGGGGAGACGATCGAGCTCTACGCCCGTGAGGTCGTCGCGAGCGACAAGGCCGGGCAGGACCTGCCCTGGCTGGTCTACCTCCAGGGCGGCCCCGGCTTCGGGGCGAACCGGTTCGTCGGCAAGCAGGCCTGGCTCGGCCGGGCCCTGCGGGACTACCGGGTCCTGCTTCTCGACCAGCGCGGCACCGGTCACTCCACGCCCGCGAACCGGCAGACCCTCCCACTGCGCGGCGGCCCGGCCGAGCAGGCCGACTACCTCACCCTCTTCCGCGCCGACTCGATCGTCCGCGACTGCGAGGCGATCCGCCCCGGGCTGACCGGCGGCGCCCCCTGGACCGTCCTCGGACAGAGCTTCGGCGGCTTCTGCGTGGTGCACTACCTCTCCACGCATCCCGAGGGCCTGGCCGCGGCCCTGATCACCGGCGGCCTGCCCTCCCTGGACGCGCACGCCGACGACGTCTACCGGGCCGCCTACCCGCGCATCGAGCGCAAGGTCGCCGCCCACTACGCCCGCTATCCGCAGGACGTCGACCGCGTCCGCCGTATCGCCGACCACCTCCTCACCCATGACGTGGTGCTCCCGAACGGCTACCGGCTGACCGTCGAGGCCTTCCAGTCCCTCGGCGTCATGCTCGGCAGCGGCGACGGCAGCCATCGTCTCCATTTCCTCCTCGAACACGCCTTTGTGCGTACCCCGCGGGGGCCGGAACTGTCCGACGCGTTCCAGGAGCAGGTCCAGGGCCTGCTGTCGTACGCCGCCCACCCGCTGTACGCACTCCTCCACGAGTCGATCTACGCCCAGGACGACCGCCCCACCGCCTGGTCGGCCGAGCGGGTCCGCGCCCGGTTCCCGCAGTTCGACGCCGCCAAGGCGCTCGCCGGGGACTCGCCGGTGCTGTTCACCGGCGAGTCCGTGCACCCGTGGACCTTCGACTGCGACCCGGCGCTGCGTCCGCTGCGCGAGACCGCCGAGCTGCTCGCCGCCCGCACCGACTGGCGGCCCCTGTACGACCGCGCCCGCCTCGCCGCCAACGAGGTCCCGGTCGCCGCGGCCGTCTACCACGACGACATGTACGTCGACACCGCCCACGCCCTCGACACCGCCCGTGCGATCCGCGGCCTGCGCACCTGGGTCACCGACGAGTTCGAGCACGACGGCGTACGGGCCGGCGGCCCCCGCGTCCTGGACCGGCTGCTCGCACTGGTCCGCGACGAGGTCTGACCGCCGTCCCGGCCTGCCGCGCGGGCCGGGGGAGGACATGCCGGACCGGACCGCTGCCCGGCCTGCCCGGCATGTCCGGCTTCTCCGGCCTCTCTGGTCCCCGGGTCCCCGTACTGACCCTCTCGGCCGGTTGGCGTGCACCCCGATCTTCGATAACTTAGGTAAGCCTTACCTAAGAAGGAGGTTTCGGGATGGGCGACAGCCACATCTGGACGGCGGTGCCCGGAGCGGCGCAGCGGGCGCGGTCCGTGCTCGTTGCCGCGTGGTCCTGCGCGGTGACCGCGGAGGGCGCACGGGAGGAGTGCATCGGTGCGCACACCGTGACCGAGGACGGCCGGGTGCTGCTGCGCGTCCCCGAGGACAGCGTCCTGCGCACGGCCGCCCTCTGCGCGCCGCGCGGCGAGCCCTCCGCCGTCCTGGAGTTCGCCGATGTCGCGCCCGTCCCCGTACGCCACCGGATCCGCGCCCGGCTGTGGCTCGCCGGCCGGTTCACCGCCGAGCCGGAGCACCTGGTGTTCCGGCCCACGCGGATCGTGCTGCGGCAGCAGTCCGGCGCGGTACTGGTCGACACCGACGAGTTCGCCGAGGCCGCGCCCGACCCGCTGGCCGCGGCCGAGGCCCGGCTGCTCACCCACCTCGCCGACGCCCACCCCGGGACGGTGGAGCGGCTCGCCCGGCTGATCGAGCCCAAGAGCCTGCACGGCGCGGTGCGTGTACGGCCGCTCGCCGTCGACCGGCACGGACTGACCCTGCGCATCGAGCGCGCCCGCACCCACGGCGACGTACGCCTGCCGTTCCACGCGCCCGCCGACACCGTCGCCCAGCTCACCGAACGCGTGCACGTCCTGATCTCCCAGGCGGACGCCGCCTCCTGCCCGCGCGCCGCCCTACAGCGGCAGCGCGCAGACGGCGAGGGGTGAGGCATACGGCTCACCCGCCCTGCGCAGCGCACCGCTCGCGCGGTCGACATGGAAGACGCTGACCGTCCCCGACCTCTGGTTCGCGGCGAACAGCAGCCCGCCGTCCGGGGAGAGGGCGATCTGCCGCGGGAAGTCGCCCGCGACCGGTGTCGTGCCCAGGAGCCGGAGCCGGGCCCCGTCCGCCTCCACGGCATAGCGTGCGAGGCTGTTGTGGCCGCGGTTGGCGAGGTAGGCGAACCGTCCGTCGCCGGTGACCAGGAACTGCGCCGGGTAGTTGGTGCCCTCGTCCGCGCCCGTGGACTGCGGTTCGCCGATGGTGAGGCGGCCGGTGGCAGGGTCGTAGGCGCAGACGGCGACCGTGTTGTCGACCTCGTTGGCAAGGTAGGCGAACCGGCCGCCCGGGTGGAAGGTCAGATGGCGGGGGCCGGCGCCCGGACGTGTGTGCGCCCGGGCGGCCTCGGTGAGCCGGCCCGAGCGGGTGTCCAGGCGATAGGTGTGGACCGTGTCGGTGCCGAGGTCCACCGCGAGGACATGGCCGCCGTCCGGGCTGGTGACGATCTGGTGGGCGTGCGGTCCCTGCCGGCCCGGTCCGGGCGGCGGACCGGAGTGCGTCACCAGGTCGGTGCGCTCGCCGAGCGCCCCCGAGTCGTCGATCGGGTGCACGGCGACACTGCCGGAGGTGTAGTTCGCGCTGAGCAGCCAGCGCCCCGTCGGGTGCACGGAGAGATGACAGGGCCCCGCCCCTCCGGTGCTCCGTGTGCCCAGGATCCTCCGGTCGGCGAGCCGTATGGCGGTCACCCTGCCGTCCTGGCCCTCGGCGACCGCGTACAGCGTCCGGCCGTCCGGGTGCACGGCGAGATACGACGGATCGGTGACGCCGGTGAGGGTGCCCCGGCCGGTGACGGCGCCCGTCGCCGGGTCGTACACCGCCAGGCCGATGCCGGTTCCGCCGCCCTCGGCGGAGGTGTAGGTGCCGAGGTAGAGCGGCCGGGGGCCGGACGGCTTCCCTGCGGCCCCCGGGGAGGACGGTGCGGTCGTCGGCCCGGTCGCCGACACGGGACCGGAGGAGGGGAGACCGGGGGAGGAACCGAAGGAGGAAGAAGAGGAAGAGGAGGAAGAAGAAGGGGAACCGGTGGGGGAACCGGACGGGGCCGGTGAACACGCCGGGACCGCCGTCATGGTGGCGGCCGTCGTCATGGCTCCCATGAACCGGCGTCTGCTCCACCGCTCCCCGGGCTCCCGGCTTTTCCCGGACACCCGGCTCTCCCCGGGCGAAGAAAACTTCCGTCGCGGCACTCCCGCCCCACTGATCATGCCCGCACTGTACGGCTTCTTCAGGAGGGACGTTCACGAGTTCTTCAGCGGGAACGTTCACGAGGAACGGCGCATCGCGCCCTCGTCGTGACGGCGCCGCAGCCTCATCGGCGCCCCCAGCCGGTCCGCGAAACGGGTCAGGCGGGAGCGGCGTTCCCGCTGCTCCCGGGTGTGCCGGTCCAGCTCCTCCAGAAGGCGGCGCGAGCGGTGCTCGACGTCCATCTCGTCGATGATGCGGTTGACCTCGGTCAGCACCGCCCCGTACAGCTGCCAGTGGCTCGCCTCCTGCTGCACCTCCTTCAGCAGCAGCTGCGCCAGCTTGTCCCGGGTGGTCGCGGCCTGCCGCAACTCGGCGGCGAGCCGGCCCTCGGCCGATGCGGCGCTCTCGCTGACGTCCGTGGTGACCAGCACCGCGAAGCTGACCGCCGCATCGCCGATCTCGTGCAGCAGCTGCTGCACCAGCGCGCCCGTCTGCGGCGAGAACAGCGGCTCGGGCTCGCGCTGCTTGGCCAGGTCGGTGAAGGTGCGTGCGAGCACCCGCAGCACGACCGTGCAGATCTCCAGCGTGTCCAGTCCGGTGCGCAGCACCACCCGGTGCAGCAGGCCGTCGCTGACCCGCGGATTGAGCCGGAGACTGTCCTCGGCCTGCCGCAGAGCGGCGTCCACGGCGGAGATGTCGTGGTCCAGCCGGCGTGCCTCGTGCAGGCGCTCCGCCGCGAGCCTCGCCGGCGGGGCGCCCGACGCCTGCTCGCCCATCCTCAGCGTCAGCTGCCGCATCCGGCGTGCCAGGCCCTCGATCGACTCGCCCGCCTCGTCGGTCCACACCGGAGGGGCGAGCAGCAGATCGCAGCCGAGACCGACCGCCGCGCCGATCAGTGTCTCCACGACCCGCAACCACGCCGTATGGCCCACGGAGGTCGCACCACTGCCCATGGCGGTCACTCCGAGGACCAGCATCGCGCTGATCGCCACTTCGGGCACGAACTCGTCGACCCGCACCAGATGTCCGACCGCCAGCGAGGCCAGGACCACCAGGGCGAGGCTCCACCAGGTCAGGCCCACCAGGAGGGAGAAGACACTGGCGATGAGCACTCCGGCCACCACGGAGTTCACCCGGCGGAAGCTGGTGGTCAGCGTGGCGTAGAGAGTCACCTGGACGACGAGCAGCGCCGTCAGCGGGGCGGTCAGCGGAGCGGGCTCCGGACTCACCCGCAGCGCGATCACATAGGAGATCGTCGCCGCGATGGTGGAGCGCACTGCCTGGACGACCAGGGGATCCCGGTGACGTCTTATCACCCGGACAAGGAACGATGGCCACTTACGTACGTCTCGCATTTTCGCGCTGTTCCCCTTCCTTCAACAGGCGAACATGGTTTCGCATGTGGCCATACGCGCCGGTGTCAGGTCTGCAGCTTGTCCAGGAAGGCCGCCAGGTTGCTTCTCGTCCGGGCGATCCGCTCCTCCACGGTGAGGCTCTCCTCGACGCGGACCGTGGACGAGGGGACCTTCTTACCGCGTACATAGAGCGAGCAGGCAAGGTCCGTGCATATATACACACCGACCGAATTGCCCTCGCGGCCCGCCGCTCCCGTCTTCCGGGCGGTCATCAGCGAGACTCCGCCGCCGGGGTGGGTGGTCAGGCACAGCGAGCACAGACTGCGGTGCAGAAAGCCGCGCTGCGAGGAGGGGGAGCGCAGGACGACCCCCACCAGGCGGCCCTCCCGCTCGGTGACCAGACAGCTGCGGTCGGGCGCCCCCGGATCGCGCCAGCCCAGGAAGTCCAGGTCGTCCCAGGGGAGCTCGTCGAGGTCCCGGGGGACGGACAGGCGTTTGGCCTCGCCCTTGGAGCAGTTGACAAAAGAGGTGCGTATGTCCTGTTCGGTCAGTTTTCTCATGAGAGCCTCCGGGGGTGGCGGGATTGGTTGCCTAAGGGTGTTAGGTGAATGCCTATGCTATGCAGGCCCCTCGGCGAGGGGGCAACGGATTATTTCCGAAGGCGTACAGCCCTCGATCAGCTTCGGAAGACAGGAGACAGAAGGGAAGACAGAAGACAGAAGGTAAAAGGCAGGGGCGCGGCGGCTCCCGGCGGGGACGGGCATGAGGAGCCGGCGCAGGGATCCACTGCGCCACCGAGACCCTTCCGCCCGCCGTCTTCTCCACCCGTGGCGGTCGCGGCGCGGGCCCGGAACCGCGGGCCTCGCCTCCCGCCCGGCAGACGGCCCTGGCGGAACGCCGGCCCCCGACGTATTGACCCACGGGGAGACCGGGCGTTGGATCATGGGGCGGCAGCTCCCGCCGCGGTGTCCGAAGGGGTAGGCAAGGGGTGTTCCATGGCTCATGACATCGCCGGTGTCCGCGCGCAGTTTCCCGCGCTGAAGTCCGGCTGGGCCCAGTTCGACGGACCGGGCGGAAGCCAGACACCGCAGCCCGTCATCGACGCCGTCGCCGAGGCGCTGACCGGTCCGCTGTCCAACCGGGGACTCGGCACCCTGGGGGAGCGCAACGCCGAGGCCTGCGTCGACGCCGCCCGCCGGGCCATGGCGGACCTGCTGGGCGCCGAGCCGTCCGGGATCGTCTTCGGCCGCAGCGCGACCCAGCTGACGTACGACTTCTCCCGTACGCTGGCCAAGACCTGGTCGCCGGGCGACGAGGTGGTCGTGACCCGGCTCGACCACGACGCCAACATCCGGCCCTGGGTCCAGGCCGCCGAAGCCGCGGGGGCGGTCGTCCGCTGGGCCGACTTCGATCCGGAGACCGGTGAGCTGACCCCGCGGCACATCGAGGCCCAGCTGTCCGACCGCACCCGGCTGGTCGCGGTCACCGCCGCCTCCAACCTGATCGGCACCCGCCCGGACGTTCCCGCGATCGCCGCCCTGACCCATGAGCGCGGTGCCCTGCTGTATGTCGACGGGGTGCACTACACCGCTCATGCCGCGGTCGATCTCGCGCGCCTGGGCGCGGACTTCTTCACCTGCTCCCCGTACAAGTTCCTCGGGCCCCACCTCGGTGTCCTGGCGAGCCGCCCGGACCTCCTCGACACCCTGCGCCCGGACAAGCTGCTGCCCTCGCCCGACGCGGTTCCCGAGCGGTTCGAGCTCGGCACCCTGCCCTACGAGCTGCTGGCCGGCACCCGGGCCGCCGTGGACTTCCTCGCCGGGATGGACCCGGAGGCGCGCGGCACCCGCCGGGAACGGCTCCTCACCTCTCTCGGCTCGCTCGAGCACCACGAGGACGCCCTGCGCCGCCGTATCGAGGAGGGGCTGTCCCGCCTGCCGGGGATCACCGTGCACTCGCGTGCCGCCGAGCGCACTCCGACGCTGCTGCTGACCTTCGAGGGCCGCAGCAGCGTCGACGCCTACCGCCATCTGGCCGACCGTGCGATCGCGGCTCCCTCGGGCGCGTTCTACGCCCTGGAGGCCTCCCGGCGGCTCGGCCTCGGCGACACGGGCGGGCTGCGCGTCGGGCTGGCGCCCTACACGAACGAGGAGGACGTCGACCGGCTTCTGGAGGGGCTGGCGGATTTCCTGCGGTCGGCGCCGTAGACCCGGACGGTTCGCGCCCGAGGACCACGGCGCCCCCCTTCACATACCGCGGCGCCCCGCCGGCGCGCCGGGGCACCGGCGCACCGGGGCGCCGCACGTGTGCGTACCGGTGAGCCGCACACCGGCGAACGCACCGGAGCCGGCCGGTGCGACCGCTCCGCGACCCCGGACCGTCGCGCGGAGCCGTCGGCCGGTGGCCGGGCGGACGAGTCGCACCCGGCCCTCATGCCCCGTGTTTCCGGACGGTGCGGCGGGTGACGTCCCGTCAGGGCTTGCGGGCCACACCGCCGTAGATGTCCGTGGGTTCGGGCGTGGTGCCGGGCTCGGGACGCCACAGCGGGCAGGAGACGATGCCGGGCTCGAGCAGTTCGAGACCCTCGTAGTAGGCGGCGAGCTGTTCCGGGCTGCGCAGCACGTACGGGACGGCGCCGGTGTCGTCGTAGGCCTGCTGGGCCTCCTTGAGCGCCTCGTCGGTGTCGGTGCTGTCGTAGTGCACGAAATAGCTGCCGGAGGGCAGGGCCGCCTGGAGGCGGCGGACGATCGACTTCGCCTCCTCGTAGTCCTGGATGTGCCCGAGGATGCCCATCAGCATCAGGGCGATCGGCTGCTCGAAGTCGAGGAACTTCGCCGCCTCCTCGAGGATCCGCTCCGGCTCGTGCAGATCCGCGTCGATGTACTCGGTCAGTCCCTCGGGGGTGCTGGTGAGCAGGGCCTGGGCGTGGCGCAGCACCAGCGGGTCGTTGTCGACGTAGACGATGCGCGACGTGGGGGCGATGCGCTGGGCGACCTGGTGGGTGTTGTCGTACGTCGGCAGTCCGGTGCCGATGTCGAGGAACTGCCGGACGCCCAGCTCGCCGGCCACATGGGTCACGGCGCGGATCAGATACTGACGGGAGGCGCGGGCCATGGTCACGATGGAGGGCGCGTGCTTCCGGTAGGCGTCGCCCGCGATCCGGTCGACCTCGTAGTTGTCCTTGCCGCCCATCCAGTAGTTCCAGATACGGGCCGAGTGCGGCACCGTGGTGTCGATCTTGGCCAGGGCGCCCTGGTCCGGGGTGTGCTCGCCGTCTGTCATGGGGTCTCCTGCCGTACGTCCCTCGTCTGGTCTCCAACCTAGCGTCAATGTCCTGACGTGACGCGTGAGTTCACAGGATCTGGACAAGCCGGGGGCAGGCCTGCGGGGCCGGCCGGAGCGGTCCGGCCGGCCCCGGGTCCGGACGCGGTCCGGGTGTCAGCCGACGAGTCCGGGCATCAGTCGACGAGGAAGTCCGCCAGACCGGCCTTGGCGCCCTGGAGGAAGGCGACCATCTCGTCCCGGCTGTAGACCAGCGCGGGACCGTCCGGGTCCGTGGACTGGCGGAAGGCGACCCGGCCGTCGGGCAGGCGTTTGACCTCGACGCAGGAGCCGCCGTTGGTACCGCTCCAGGGCTTGTGCCAGCCCTCGGTGCCCAGGTCGCGGGCGGACATGCCGTTGTGGATGGGGCCGTTGGATGCCATGGATCACAACTCCTTACGCAGTTCGCTCAGGATGTCCCTGGTCCGGGCGACCGGTTCCGCCTGCACGGACATCCGGTCCAGGACTTCGAGATACGTCACGACGTCCTCCGGCCGGTCGTAGTACACCGAGCCCACGAGGTTCTCGGTGTAGACCACGTCGGGCAGCTCGGAGAAGCCGAAGCGGAAGTAGTGGAAGGGACCGTAGGCGCCGGGATGGGCCCCCGCGGAGAAGCGCATGATCTGTATGCGGACCTTCGGCAGGTCCAATGCCTCGATGAGCCGGTCCAGTTGGGCCCGCATCACCTCGGCACCGCCGACGGGACGGCGCAGCACCGTCTCGTCCAGGATGGCCCACACCGCCGGGGCGTCCGGCTTGGCGAGCAGGTCCTGACGCCTGAGGCGCAGGTCCACACGCCGGGCTGTCTCCTCCTTCGACTCGTTGGGGAAGCCGGTCCGCATGAGCGCGGTGGCGTAGTCGTGGGTCTGCAACAGCCCCGGCACGTAATGGGGTTCGTAGAGGCGGATGACGCTTGCTTCGCTCTCCAGGCTCACATACGCCTTGAACCACTCCGGCAGTACATCGCGGTAGTTGTACCACCAGCCGGGCTTGTTGGCCTCCCTGGCCAGCGCGACGAAATCGTCGATCTCCGCCGACGGGACGCCATAGGTGCGCAGCAGCTCCTTGACGTACGGGATGCGCAGGCCCACTTCGGCCTTCTCGATCCGGCGGACCGTCAAGGGGGTGACCTCGATGGCCCGTGCCGCTTCCTCGAAGGACACCCCGGCCTGCTCCCGCAGTTGTCGCAGACGCTTGCCGAGGACCATGCGCAGGACGGTGGGCGCACTGCCGCCAGAACGGTTCTCCTTCACCATCTGCCTCCAGGAGCGGCCGTCACAGCGTGCAGTGTGCCACGTCGTCGACGACACAGACAGGGTGAAGTCAAGCGTTCTGAAATTATCAGAACGCAGGTTGCGAGCTGAGTGTGTCCGAGACCATAGTGACCGAGGGAGCAGCCGCACGCCGCCGTCGGAACGGACAACCACGCCTGGACGGACCGGAACTGACGTTCCGGTGAATGCGGCGGTCCCGGCCGCACACGACCGCGAGGCGAGACCTGGATGGCCACTGTGACCGATGGGCAGTCGAGGAGTTCCAGGACAGGCCACCTCACCACCGAGGACTGTCCGTTCGGTCGCGCGCCCACGGTCCCCTGCTCACCCGCCGGAACCACCGGACCCGCCGTGAACGAGGCTCTCCTGCTGTGTTCCACCGTGCCCGCCGAGCCCTCCTGGGCGGCGACCGTACGGCGGCTGGTCGCCGAGCACCTCGCGGACCTGCCGCTCTCCGCGGATCAGCGCGACGACGCGGTGCTGGCGGCGGACGAGCTGTTCACCAACGCCGTCCAGCACGCGAGCGCCGGGCCGTGCGACACGGTCACGGTCACCGTCGAGTGGAACTCGCTCGCACTCCGTGTGACGGTCGCCGACCGCTCGCCCGTACGTCCCCCGTGCCCGTACCCGGTGGACGCCACCGCGGAGTCCGGGCGTGGCCTGGCCATCGTGGCCGCCCTGGCCGACGACTGGGGCATAACACCGCCCGAACCGGGCGGCCGGGGCAAGAAAGTCTGGTTCACGTTACGACGCCGGAGCACAGCACCATGAAGGGCACACCGCACCACCACGTCGGCGAACCGACGCGCCCCTTTGCGCCGCCCCCGTCGGACCAGGGGACCGAGACCCTCGTGGACGAGCCGGCCGCCGCACCGCTGTCGCCGCAGCTCGCCTCGGCCCTCGCGACCGAACTGCTGCGCCGGGCCGAGGAGGACCGGGAGCTGATGCGGGAGGCCGCCACCGCGCCGTCCGCGGAACGCAGACGACGGGTGGCCGAGTGCCACCGGGACAACGCCGAGGCGCTCGCCGCGGTCGTGCGCCGGTACGGCTGGCCGACGACCGACCTGGTCGGCGGGCCGGCCTCGACGGCGGCGTTGATGATCCTGCTGCACGCCCCCGACCTGGACTTCCGGCTGCGGTGCCGGGATCTGATCGCACAGGCCACGGCGGACGGCCGCTGCCCCGCGGTGCACTTCGCCTACATCGCCGACCACTGCGCCGTGGAACAGGGCGAGCCGCAGTACTACGGGACACGGATCAACCCCGCGACCCTCCGCCCGTACCCCGTGCGCCGGCCGCAGACCCTCGACGAGCGGCGCCAGGACGTCGGCCTCGGCCCGCTGGAGGAGCAGATGCGGGCACTGCGCCTGCACGGCTGACCCGCCGCCCGCGTCCCGCACCGGCCGCCCCGGCACCCGTCAGGTTTCGGGGATCACCGGCAAGGTACTCGCGCGTCGCCCGACCACGCCGAGGAAGAGCCGAGGAGAGGCCGGGGGAGAGCCGAGGAAGAAGCGAGGAAGAAGGGAGTACGCCGTGACCGGTCACCGCGGTGGGACACCCGGTGAGAACGGCGCGCCCGTTCCCCGGGACCCGCCGGATCAGCAGGCCCACACCGGTGAGGACCCCTGGGAGGTCGCCCTGGAGCCGGAGTGGACCGGGTCCGACGCGGTCGATGCGGCCGACGAGGGCGCCGCCGGCACCGATGTCCCCGACACCGACGAGGCGGGCACCGGACGGCGGAGCGCCCCGCACTCGGACATCGCGTCACCCGGACGTGAGCCGTCCGAACAGCCCGTGCCGGACGAGCCCTCCGACTGAGGACTGAGCCGGACGAGTCCTCCGAACCGACGAGGACCGACGGGGGGACTGACGACTGACGGGCCGGCGGCCGACCGCCGGCCCGGGGCGCGGCTCAGCCCGCCTTGCGGCCCCGCAGGGGTTCGGTGTCCGCGCCCTCGCCCGTCCGCAGGCCCTCCAGGAGCTCCTGCAGAGCCTCGGTCGCCGTGTGCTCCGGATGCCAGTCCAGTTCGGTGTGGGCCCGGGTGCAGTCCATCAGGGGCAGACGCAGCACCGCGTCGAAGAGGTGCGGGGAGGCGGGGAGCAGATGCAGCCCCCAGGCGGCGGCGATCGCCGAGCGCGCGGCGGTGCGCGGCAGCCGCACGGGCCGGGAGCCGAGCATCTCGGCCAGGACAGGGGCGTCCAGCGGCGGCTCGGCGGCGAGGTTGAACGGCCCCCGCACCTCGCGGTGCAGCGCCAGCCGGTAGGCGCGGGCGGCGTCGTCGGTGTGCAGGGCCTGCACCCGCAGGCCGGGCACGTCCGGCAGGAACGGCAGCAGCTCGGGCCGGACCAGCTGGGCCGGCAGGAACCGGCCGCCGAAGATGCGGCGCTGCTCGTTCGCCGCCTGCCGCTTGAACAGGAAGGCCGGGCGCATACGGACCACCCGCACCTCGGGATGGTCCCGCTCGAAGGTGTCCAGGGCCCGCTCCAGATACGCCTTCTCCCGGCAGTACGCGGCGTCCGGCCAGCCGTGGGTCGGCCATGACTCGTCCACCGTGCGGTCCTTCGGTCCCGGCGAGTACGCGCCGACCGAAGAGGCATGGATCAGAACCGGCACCCGTGCGGCGGACACCGCCTCGAAGACCCGGATGCCGCCGAGCACATTGGTCCGCCAGGTGACCGCCGGATCGTGCGTCGGCTGGAAGGCCCAGGCCAGGTGGATCACGGCGTCGGCACCTGAGAATTCCCCGGCCAGGTTGGACTGTTCGGACGACAGGTCGACTGCCGACCACTCGGTCTTCGGCGGCGACCACTGGGGGATGCGGCGGGCCAGTCCCCGCACCGACCCGATCTCCGGATCCTCGGAGAGAACACGGACGACACTCGTGCCGACATTGCCGGTGGCACCCGTGACGACGACCCTGCTGCCCGAAGCGCTGCTCACCTTCGGCTCCTCTCGGGGCGGCTGACTGTGCGGCCTCCCGAGTACCCGCTCCCGGCGGATCGACGCAGACGGCGGGCGGAGACGCAGACGGCGGGCGGAGGCATCGCCCCTGCGCGGAGCCCGGGGCACTCACGTACGGCACCCGGTTCCCCGGTGTACGGTGCCCGGTTCCCCGGTGTACGGCGTCCGGGCACGGCCTCCGCCCGGCACGTCCGGCACCGGTCCGTGATCGGGGCCGGGACAAGGATGCGGAGGGGACGCGGGAGCGCCAGCGCCAGGAGGGCGGGACGCACAGGAGGGTAGAACGCACGTTCCCGTGCTCACCCGGTCGGGTGAGCACGGGAACGATGGGGGTCGACGGTGCGGAAGGCCGTGGAGGCTGCGGGGCGCGGACTTGCCCGGCGGTGAGAACCGGCCGTCCGGCGCCCGGCGTCCTACGCTGGTGACATGACTGAGGCTGGCCTCCACATCTCCCGGCCGCGCATCATGGTGCTCGGTGTGCAGCCGGGCAATCCGCCCTTCCGCATCGTGGAGATCGACGGGGAGGTGGTCGGCGAGGCGAAGAGCATCACCGACGTACTCGAAACCGCCGCCGCCTTCGGTATCAGCATCCATGACCTGGACGACCCGGACGTGATCCGCTGGGTCGGCGGTGACAAGTTCACCTGGACCGTCAGGTAGCCTCCCGCAGGCTCAGCCGACCGTCCACTTCTGGTTGGCACCGCCGGTGCAGGTCCAGATCTGCAGCCGGGTGCCGTTGGCCGGATTGTTCTCGGTGACATCCAAACACTTGTTCGCCTGCGGGTTGACGATGTCGTGGCCCGAGGAGAGGACCCACTTCTGGTTGGGGTTGCCGCTGCAGTCCCACAGCTGGACGGGGGAGCCGTCCGCGGTGCCGTGGTCCTTGACGTCCAGGCACTTGCCGAGAGCGCGCAGGGAGCCGTCCGGGGCGAACGTCCACTGCTGGGCCGCGGTGCCGTTGCAGTCGTAGAGCTGCACCGGGGTGCCATTGGCGGGGTTCGCTCCGGCCACGTCCACGCACTTGCCGGCCAGGCCCCGGATCGGGCGGCCGGTGGGCGCGTTGCTCGTGGTCACCGAGACCGAGTCGACCACGAGCTGCGCCGGGAACTGCGTGGAGCCGTTCGGATCGCCCGGCCAGTCGCCGCCCACGGCCAGGTTCAGGATCAGGAAGAACGGCTTGTTGAACACCCACTTCTTCCCGCCCAGGTCGGCGGGCGTACGGCGCTGGTAGACGACGCCGTCCACCGACCAGGTGATCGAGTCGGGCGCCCAGTCGATGGCGAAGGTGTGGAAGTCGTCCGCGAAGGCCCGGCCGCCCGGCAGGGTGTACGCCGCGCCTATGCCGCCCGTGCCGGAGTAGCCGGGGCCGTGGATGGTGCCGTGGATCGTGGAGGGCTCGTAGCCGACGTTCTCCATGATGTCGATCTCACCGGCGTCCGGCCAGGGGACCTTCCCGGGCTCGTACCCGAAGTCGTTGCCGAGCATCCAGAACGCGGGCCACATGCCCTGGCCGCGCGGGATCTTCATCCGGGCCTCCACGTGCCCGTACTGCGCGGCGAACTTGCCGGAGGTGTTCAGCCGGGCCGAGGTGTACTGGCAGGTGCCGTACCAGCACTGGTAGTTGGCCGGGTTCTCACGGCGAGCGGTGATGACCAGGTGGCCCTGGCCGTCCAGGGCGGCGTTGCGAGTGCTCGAGGTGTAGTACTGCCGCTCGTGGTTGTTGACGTTGTCGCCGGTTTCCAGACGCCACTTGGTGGAGTCGACGGGCGCACCGGCGGGTCCGTCGAAGGTGTCGGAGAACGTCGCGGTGGCGGAGACCTCGGAGGAGCTCACGTGAGGGGAGTCCGCGTGTGCGGGGGTGGCGACCATGGCGGAGCCGGCCAGGACGGCCGACAGCGCGGTGAGGAGACATCTGCGGAGCAGGCGTGGACGAGCCATGGTTCTCTCTTCCGTGCGGCGGCCCGCGCAGGGCACGCCGACTGGTGTGGGGGGGTGAAGAAAAGGTCGCCCTATTGAAGGGGGTGAAATAAAAAGTCGTCAACTCCTGTGTGCAGAACAGTTGTTGAGAGGATCCGGGGCGTACGTGCGCGGTGTGCGCGTGTGCGGGGTGCGTGCGTGCATCGGCCCTGTTCGGCGAGGCCTCCGTCGATCAGACCCCGTGGGGATGCGCACCTCGAAGCCGAGGAACCGCGGTGGCACGGGACCGGAGCGGTCGTACCTCCCCCGTGCCGGAGAGGATCCCTCGTGCCGGAGAGGAGGGAGGAGGCACAAGGAGAAGGCTCAAGACGGCAGAGGGCTCACGGAGGCAGAGGACATCACGGGGACGGGCCGAGGACCCCTTCCCCGCGCGGCGCCGGCGCCCGCCGGGGCTCACACCGGGTCGGACGCGGCCTCGGGCTGCCCCAGGGCCGCCTCCAGGGTCGGCTGCGGGGGCAGCAGCCGGGCCAGACCGGTCACCTTGAGGATGCGCAGAGTCAGCGGATGCGTGCACACCAGGCGCAGCTCCCCGTTCTGGCTCAGCACCTGGCTGCGGACCCGGTACAGCAGGCGTAACCCGGAGCAGTCGAAGAAGTCGACTCCGCTCAGATCGATCACGACCCGGGCCCCGGGCCGGGCCGTGGCCCGGTCCAGGTACGGGGCGATCTCGGCCGCCGCGGCGATGTCGATCTCGCCGTGGAACTCCAGCACGGTGTGCTCACGCTCCCGGCGGATGCGCAGATGCCGGGTCAGCGGCGCGGGTTGATTCGCCACGACGACTTCGCCTCCAAGCGGCTTCTGCACGGCAAGGTACCCCTGTCGGAGGGAATTCCAGCATGTTCGATTGACATATGTCTCTGAATCGCCGTCAACTGCAGTCCATTTGTGACCAGTTGTGGTCACTCGGCCAGCAGGACCAGTTTGCCCGTGGTGCGATCGGTTTCACCGAGCTCGTGAGCCCTGGCGGCCTCTGCCAGCGGGAAGATGCCGGCGATCTCGGCGCGCAGCCGTCCCTCCTCGACGAGTCTCGCGATCGTCCTCATGCCGTGGTGGTCGGCGTCGACCAGCATCCGCAGCGCCCGCACACCGAGCCGGTCGGCCTCCTTGTGGAAGTCGTCGGAGCCGACCGGCAGGAGCGACACCACGATCCCGCCCGGGCGCAGCACCCGCAGTGAGCGCAGGGAGGTGTCGCCGCCGATGGTGTCCAGTACGACGTCGACGTCCCGCACGGCCTCGGTGAAGTCGGTCGTCCGGTAGTCGACCGGTTCGTCCACACCGATCCCGCGCAGGAAGTCGTGCTTGCCCGCGCTCGCGGTGCCGATGACATACGCTCCGCGCGCCTTGGCGATCTGCACGGCCACATGACCGACTCCACCGGCCGCCGCGTGGATCAGCACCCGCTGTCCCTCGCGGAGGTCCGCCCGTTCCACCAGTGCCTGCCAGGCGGTCAGCGACACCAGCGGCAGCGCGCCCGCCTGGATGTGGTCGATCCCGGCGGGCTTGAGGGCGAAGGCGCGGGCCGGGGCGGTGACGTACTCGGCGTGCGAACCATGGCCGAACGGGTAGGGCAGCATGCCGAAGACCTCGTCCCCCGGCCGGAAGAGGGACGCACCGATCCCGGTCGCCTCGACGACACCGGAGACGTCCCAGCCCAGCACGAACGGCGGCTTTCCCAGGAAGCCGCCGGTGGCCCGGTGCTTCCAGTCGGTGGGGTTCACCCCGGCGGCCCGCACCCGCACCAGCACCTCGTTGGGGCGTGGCACGGGCCGTTCCGCCTCGATCACCTTCAGCACCTCGGGGCCCCCGAGGACGTCCTGACTGACGGCACGCATCGTGTTCACGGTCTTCGTCACATCGTCATGCTGAACCACCGTGCCCGGCCCTGCCCGCCGGAACACCGGATGGCCCACACCGAAAGGGGGACGGGACCGTCCGTCCACACAAGGACGGGAACGCAGGGGGGCGGAGAGGATGCGGAGGGGAGGCGGGGGAGACGGAGGGGAGCCGATGCACGGCGGGGGAGTGGCCGGTCGCGCGGCCGGCCACCCGTCACGCACCGGTGGTGCCGTGGGGCCCGACCGCCGCAGGACCTCCCGGGGCGTGGGCCGGGTGGTCCGCCCGGCCCACGCCACCGGCTTCACGGCCGCCGAGCGCGGGCAGCCCTTCGCACAGCTCCTTCCGTGCTTCCGGGCTCACCCGTCCTTCTCGTCTCGTCCGGCTTGTTCGGCCTGTTCGGCCTTCGGGCTCACTCGTCGTCCTCAAAGACCGTGATGGCGCCCACGGGGCAGGCCCGGGCGGCTTCCTTGACCATCGGGTCGCCGCCGCCGTCCTCCCGGCCGGGCAGCAGGGTGCTCAAGCCGTCGTCGTCCTGGGTGAAGACACCCGGGGCGGTCAGGGCGCACTGCCCGGCGCCGATGCAGCGGTCCTTGTCGATACGGATGCGCATGACGGCAGCCCCTCACCAGGTCACCGGGAGTTCCAGCATCCCCTGAATGGTGTCGCCGGGCTTGAAGGGGATCTCGTCCGGCGGGGCGGCGAGCCGGAGCCCGGGCAGCCTCTCGAAAAGAGTGCGCAGGGCGATCTCGAGCTCGGCGCGGGCGAGATTCTGCCCGAGGCACTGGTGGATGCCGAAGCCGAAGGCGATGTGGTGGCGGGCCGGGCGGTGCCAGTCGAGGGTGTCGGGATCGGGGTAGGCGTCCTCGTCCCGGTTGATGACGGAGGTGGAGAAGACCACGCCGTCCCCGGCCCTGATCGTGACCCCGGCGACCTCGATGTCCTCGGTGGCCAGGCGCAGCAGCCCGTCCGCGATGGACAGCAGCCGCAGCAGCTCCTCGACCGCGGCGGGCAGCAGGGAGGGGTCGGCGCGCAGTTCGGCCAGCCGGTCGGGGTGCAGCAGAAGGGTGTAGGTGCCCAGGGAGATCATGTTGGCGGTGGTCTCGTGACCCGCGACCAGGAGGATCATCGCCAGGGCGGTCAGCTCCTCGCGGTCGA
Organism: Streptomyces thermoalcalitolerans; assembly: GCF_039525155.1. Taxonomy (NCBI): domain Bacteria; kingdom Bacillati; phylum Actinomycetota; class Actinomycetes; order Kitasatosporales; family Streptomycetaceae; genus Streptomyces; species Streptomyces thermoalcalitolerans. The sequence goes on from NZ_BAAAHG010000011.1 coordinate 141,640, forward strand.
GCTCGCCCTTGTGCAGCCGCTGCTGGATCAGCTCGTCCAGCAGGCCCTCACCGGGCTCCCGCTGCTTGCGGTCGATCAGCGCGTCCAGGTACTCCTGGAGCCGGTCCCGGGCGTCCCGGGTGTCCTCGGCCGTCGGTCCGCGCAGCAGCCGCCTCGACTGTGCCTCGAAGAACTCGTGGTCGGCATAGGGCACGCCGAGCAGCGCGCAGATCACCATGGACGGCACCGGCAGTGCGAAGGAGCGCACCAGCTCGGCGGGCGGCCCTTGCGCGATCATCTCGTCCAGCAGACGGTCGACGATCTCCTGGATCCGGGGCCTGAGCTCGGTGGCGCGCTTGAGGGTGAAGCTCGGGATCATCATGCGCCGCTGGGCGCGGTGCCGGGGGCCGTCGACGCCCAGGAGTGCGGGCCTGCGGTCGCGGACCGCGGCGAAGCGGGGCGTGGTGGCCGGAAAGCCCGGGTGGGTGCGGTCCGTGGACAGCCGGGGGTCGGCCAGCAGGTCACGGGCGAGCTCGTGGCCGGTCACGAGCCAGGCCGGACGGCCGTCGTAGAGCCGGATGCGGGCCAGCGGCCGGGCGGCGCGCAGCGGGTCGTAGCCGGTGGGCGGGTGGTAGGGGCAGCTCCGGTCCTGGGGGAAGGCGACGAGTGGGGGCAGGTCGGTCGAGTTCGTCATGAAAGACCTCGCAGACGAAGGGTGCGCCGTGTCGTATCCACTGGGTGCCCGAGGCATCCAATGGTGCGACGAAAAACCCGGCCAGGCGGGCGATCCGGAAAAACTGGCCAGAAATCACCCAAGTCACAGGGTAAATCGGTTGCCACCGGAACCGCACGGCATGCAGGATCCGGCCATGCTCACGACCGATGTGTCCCTGCTGCTGCCGTCCGCCGCCGACCTGGCACCGCGGACCCAGCAGCAGCCCGGCCGCCCCCGGAGGCACGGTCCCGTGCTGCCGTGACCTCGGCGCTCGTCGCCGGGCTGCTCGCGGGCTACGGCATCGCCGTGCCCGTGGGCGCCGTCGGGACCTACCTCGTCACCCTCACCTCGCGCACCTCCCTGCGGACCGGTTTCTGCGCCGCGCTCGGCGTCGCCACCGCCGACGGTCTCTACGCCCTGCTGGCCGCACTGGGCGGCTCGGCCCTGGCGGGCTTGCTGCAGCCGGTGCTGGTGCCGCTGCGCTGGGCGTCGGCGCTGGTGCTGGCGGCACTGGCCCTGAGAGGCGCGGTCGTCGCCCTGCGGCAGTACCGCGGGCACCGGCTCGCCACCCGCACCGACCCGCCCGTGCCGAGCCCGGTACGCGCGTACCTGGTGCTGCTCGGGATCACCCTGCTCAACCCCGCCACTCTGATCTACTTCACGGCGCTGGTGCTCGGCAGCCGTGCCGCGCACGCCGCAGCACCGATGGAGCAGGCGGCGTTCGTCCTCGCGGCCTTCGCCGCCTCCGCGAGCTGGCAACTGCTGCTCGCCGGCGGCGGCGCACTGCTCGGCCGGGCCCTGACCGGCCATCGGGGGCGGCTGGTGACGGCGCTCGTGTCCAGCTGCGTGATCACCGCGCTGGCGGTACGGATGCTGATGCCGCCGGGATGAGGCAGGTGTCCCCGGAGGCGGTGCTCGGTGCGGTGGGAACGGAGGCGGGGGACGGCAGTGGGGTGAAGCGACGGGATGGAGCAGTGGGATGAAGTCGTGGGATGAAGCCGTGGAATGAAGCCGTGGAATGAAGGGGGACGGCGTGGATGTTGAATGACGTCGCACGATCGGTCACAGGATGCGACGAAGGAGGGGCGGCATGCCTCTTGAGGGCGAGTACGAACCCAGTCCGATCCAGTGGGTGCGGGAGCAGGTGGAGCTGTACGAGAGCTCCGGTGGCACCAAGGGGACCACGCTGCTGGACACGGGGTTGCCCGTCGTCGTGCTGACCATCCTGGGGGCACGCAGCGGAAAGATCCGCAAGACGCCGGTGATGCGCGTGGAGCACAACGGACGCTATGTCGCGGTGGCCTCCCAGGGAGGTGCGCCCAAGCACCCGCTCTGGTACTTCAACCTCAAGGCCAACCCCCGGGTCGAGCTGCAGGACGGCCCGGTCAAACGGGACATGATGGCCCGTGAGGTCACCGGTGAGGAGAAGGCCGAGTGGTGGGAGCGGGCCGTCGCCGCGTTTCCCCCGTACGCCGAGTACCAGAAGAAGACCTCGCGGGAGATCCCGGTCTTCGTGCTGGAGCCGGTCAACTGACCCACCGGCCGACGCATCGGCCGGGACGGGACGAGAAGAATCCGGGCCCAGGGGCATGAGCCGCCCCGGCCCGGGCACCCGTGCTCCGGGCCCCGTCGCGCTCCCCCCGTCGCGGCGGGGCTCCGTCATGCTTTCCTCCGCCTGCCCGCCGTCCGGGCGCGTCCTCGTCGTGAGCGGCCGTCTCCACGCCGCCGCTCGCCGTCCGGGCCCGCGGCAGGCGCCCGACGCGCCGTCGGCGGCCTCGGCGACTGCTACGGCCATAGTGCGTGCGCCGCGCGTACGGCAAGCACAACGAACGAGTACGACCGGCAAGCACGACGAGCACAAGCACAACGAGCACGACGGGCACAAGCACGACGAGCACGACGGGCACAAGCACGACGAGCGCGGCGGGCACGGCGAGGACGCCGCGGCCCCGGGTCCTTCCTCGCATGGCCCGGATGTGGTTGCGTGGCGGTTCCGCGTCCCGTCCGCCGGGTGCTTTCCGGATCCTCCGCTCAGATGCGCCGACCGCCCCGGGCGGCACGGGACGCACCGTGCCGACGACGGATTTCGGGGAACGCGTTCACCAGGGCATCCCCCGAGCAGGGAGGACGACATGAGCGCAGGGGGCAAGGGCAACGCCGCCTACGGCCGCAAACCCTTCAAGCGGTCCAGGAGCCACTTCACGGACCGGATCACCGCCGATGGGCGGGACGGCTGGCCGGTGGAACCCGGACGCTACCGGCTGGTGGTCAGCCGTGCCTGTCCCTGGGCGAGCAGGGCACTGGTGTCGCGGCGGCTGCTGGGGCTGGAGAACGCCCTGTCGCTGGCCGTCGTCGACCCGATCCAGGACGACCGCAGCTGGCGTTTCACGCTCGACCCCGACGGCCGTGACCCCGTGCTCGGCATCCGCTTCCTGAGCGAGGCCTACGACCGGCGGGAGACGGGTTACCCCGGCGGGGTCAGTGTGCCCGCGATCGTCGACGTGCCCAGCGGCGTACTGGTCACCAACGACTTCCAGCAGATCACGCTCGACTTCGCCACCGAGTGGACGGCCCTGCACCGTCCGGGGGCGCCCGATCTGTATCCGCAGGCGCTGCGCGACGAGATCGACACGGTGATGGAGGAGGTGTACGAGGACGTCAACAACGGGGTGTACCGGGCGGGCTTCGCCACGAGCCAGGAGGAGTACGAGGCCGCGTGCGCGGGCGTGTTCCGGCGGCTGGAGCTGCTGGCGGACCGCCTGGCCGGGCAGCGCTACCTCGTCGGCGACACGATCACCGAGGCGGACATCCGGCTGTTCACCACGCTGGTCCGTTTCGACGCCGTCTATCACGGTCACTTCAAGTGCAACCGCTGGAAACTGACCGAGAACCCCGTGCTGTGGGCGTACGCCCGCGACCTGTACCAGACGCCCGGCTTCGGCGACACGGTCGACTTCGACCACATCAAGCGGCACTACTACCAGGTGCACACCGGCATCAACCCCACCGGCATCGTGCCCCTCGGGCCCGACCTGTCCGGCTGGCTGACCCCGCATCACCGCGAGAAACTCGGCGGGCGCCCCTTCGGTGACGGCACGCCGCCGGGCCCCGTACCACCCGGCGAGGAGGTCCCCGCGCGGGGCAGGCCCTGACACACCCACGCCCTCCCCACGGCAAAGGAGACACAGGTGGCCAAGAACAAGAAGAAGCACAAGCTCCCGCTCGCCTACCAGCCGCTCGGCTTCGCGCTGAGCTGGGCCGGCGGTGCGCTGGCCGGACTGGCCTTCCGTGCGACCTGGAAGGCCATCCGGCACGAGGACGACGCACCCGATCCGCTCGACGCGGACCGCCGCTGGGGAGAGATCCTGCTCGCGGCGGCCGTCCAGGGCGCGATCTTCGCCGTGGTGCGCAGTGCCGTGGACCGCGCGGGGGCCACGGCGGTCCAGCGTTCGACGGGTGTCTGGCCGGCGAAGCCGAAGAAGGGCCGTGCCTGAGCCCTCCACCGTGACCCGGCCGGTGCGGGGAAGAGGGCCGTGGGGCGCGGGCGCTTGTCCGTGCTGTGCGGCGCGCGGGCCGGCCGGTCGGCTCCGCGGCCCGGCACTCCTGTGTTCCTGAATATCCCCGCTCAGCGGTTTCAGTGGATTTTCCACGAGAAAATCAGAGCGTTTGCGCCCGGAAGGGTCGGAAGGGCCGGAAGGAGTCGAATCCCGGGGCTGCGGCGCGGAGCGGCACGGTCGCACCGTGCCGGACCGCCGGGACCGCCGCGCACCGGCCGCCGTGGCCGTCGCGTCCGGCCGACGGGCCGCTCGCGCGCCGCAGAGGCATCCGCCGGAAGCGCACAAGCGCTTCCGAACGCCATTGAAAATGGTCAACAAGGCAGTATCGGGAGCCCTTTGTGCACAACCGTGCAATCCCTTGTTGCCCGCCAACGGCCTGGGCAAAGGTGTGGGCCGCCGGCGAGCAGAAAAAGAGTCCTTCCTCTGCGCGGAGGACGTTCGGGGTGCCGGCACCCCATTTTTGGCATGGACCAAATCCGCGGTGTGTGGAGGAATGCAGCCGTGAAAGACCCGGGTGTCTTCACCCAGGACGACGACGGCTTCAGCACCCTGCTGCCCGGCCTGGAGGACGGCGGCGGCGACCCGCTGGTCAAGGAAGCCGCCCGGACCTGCCCCGTGGCGCCGTCACGGTGCCGGAGGAGGACTGAACCCGGCCTCCGGCGCGTCGAGGACGGCCAGCCGCAGCAGCCGCAGCCGTTCCGGGGCGGCGACCACCTCGTAGGAGGCGACCCGGCCGTCCTCGACGTCGATCCTCAGTGCGAACAGCAGTCGCCCGCGCGGGGCGACCACGGCACCGACGCGGCCGTCGACCAGGGCCACCGCGGCGAACCGGGCGCGCTCCCGCAGTGCGATCGTGCCCCGCGCCACCGCCCGGGCCCCGCGCAGCTCGGCCGGCGCCCCGGCCGGCAGGA
>NZ_BAAAHG010000012.1:0-146320 GCF_039525155.1 Streptomyces thermoalcalitolerans
GGCATGTCCCGCAGCCGGTTCAGCGCGGCGGCCCGGCCCGTGCGGCGTGCGGCGGCGCAGGAAGGTTCTGCCGTCGTGCCGCCGCGCAGGCGGGCCCGCGGCACCCCGCGCCGGCCCAGTGGGCGGGAACGGCACGACGAGAAGATCACCGTGTATGTGTCCGCCGAGGAACTCATGGACCTGGAACACGCCCGCCTGGTGCTGCGCGGCGAGCACGGCCTGGCCGTGGACCGCGGCCGCATCGTCCGCGAGGCGGTCTCCGTGGTCCTGGCCGACCTGGAGGCCCGCGGCGACGCGAGCATCCTGGTGCGCCGGCTGCGCAGCCGTTAGCTTCCGTCCACCTCGGTCCACAGCCCCCGGAGCGGGGCCCGACCGGTCCACGGACCGGCGAGGGTCGGTCGTGCGGGCCGGTAAGCGATAGCCTGCGACGGTCATGACCTCGAACGACGCACCCGTTCCCGGCCGCCGCAGGCGCCCCCTCGGCCGCGGCCCGGGAACGGCCTCCCCACGCCCGCCCGAGCCGCCCGCCGAGCACCCCCGGCCGGCGGCACCCCGGGCGACCGAGGGCGAGAGCGCGGGGGAGACGGGCCCGGCCGCCGCCCCCTCGGAGCCCGTTCGGCCGCCGGAAACCGCGGCGTCCCCCGAGACCGCACCCGAGGCCCGGCCGGAGCCGGAGACGGAACGCCGTGCGGAAGCCGGTGCCGGGACACGGGCCGCGGATGCCTCACAGGCCACGGCGGGCTCCCGGGCAAAGGCCGGGGAGGACCTCCGTCCGCAGGCCCGCCCGGGTCCGTCGTCGCAGACCGGAGAACAGGCCGGCGAAGAAGCCGGAGGAGAGGCCGGAGAGGGGACGGGCGGCGACGGCGGCGGGTTCACGGTCCGGCTCGCCAACTTCGAGGGGCCGTTCGACCTGCTGCTGCAGCTGATCTCCAAGCACAAGCTCGATGTCACCGAGGTGGCGCTCTCCCGGGTCACCGACGACTTCATGGCGCACATCCGGGCGATGGGGCCGGACTGGGACCTGGACGAGACCACCGAGTTCCTGGTCGTGGCGGCCACCTTGCTCGACCTGAAGGCCGCTCGGCTGCTGCCCGCCGCCGAGGTGGAGGACGAGGCCGACCTGGCTCTGCTGGAGGCCCGGGACCTGCTGTTCGCCCGGCTGTTGCAGTACCGGGCGTACAAGCAGGTCGCCGAGCTCTTCGGCCGGCGCCTGGAGGAGGAGAGCCGGCGCCACCCGCGCACCGTCGGACTGGAGCCGCACCACGCCGCACTGCTGCCCGACGTCGTCATCAGCATCGGCGCGGAGGGCTTCGCCAGGCTCGCGGTCAAGGCGATGCAGCCCAAACCCCCGCCGCAGGTGTACGTCGACCACATCCACGCCCCGCTGGTCAGCGTGCAGGAGCAGGCCGGGATCGTCGTCGCACGGCTGCGCGAGCTGGGCCAGGCCGGCTTCCGCACCCTCGTGGAGGACGCCGCCGACACGCTCACCGTCGTGGCCCGCTTCCTCGCGCTCCTCGAGCTGTACCGGGAGAAGGCCGTCGCCCTGGAGCAGGAGACGGCCTTCGGCGAGCTCGTCGTGCGGTGGACCGGAGGGGACGGGGAGGCGCTGCTCCTGGTGACCGACGAGTTCGACCGGCCGCCCGGAGAGACCGAGGAGGCCGCGAAGTCCGCGGAGTCCGGGAAGTCCGGGAAGGAGAAGAAGGCGTGAGCGAGAAGAGCACCGGACAGGGCGTCGCCGACCTCGAGCTCAAGCCCGCCCTGGAGGCCGTCCTCATGGTCGTGGACGAGCCCGCCACCGAGGAGCACCTGGCGAAGATCCTCCAGCGGCCGCGGCGGCGGATCGCGGACGCCCTGCGCGAACTGGCCGACGAGTACACCGTGCAGGGCCGCGGCTTCGAACTCAGGAACGTCGCCGGCGGCTGGCGCTTCTACACCCGCCCCGAGTACGCCGCCGCCGTCGAGAGCTTCGTGCTCGACGGCCAGCAGGCCCGCCTCACCCAGGCCGCCCTGGAGACCCTCGCCGTGGTCGCCTACCGCCAGCCGGTCAGCCGCAGCCGGGTCTCGGCCGTACGCGGGGTCAACTGCGACGGCGTCATGCGCACCCTGCTCCAGCGCGGTCTGGTCGAGGAGGCGGGCACGGAACGCGAGACAGGTGCGATCCTGTACAGGACGACGAACTACTTCCTGGAGCGGATGGGCCTGCGCAGCCTGGACGAGCTCCCGGAGCTCGCGCCCTTCCTCCCGGAGGCGGAGGCGATCGAGGCCGAGACCCAGGAAGGCGTGCCGTCGTTCGACCCGGACGCACCCGACGCGCCCGGCGGTCAGACCACGGACGACTAAGACGGAACATCGATGCGAAGCAGCGGCAGGAACAGCGGACGCGGCAACTACCGCGGAGCCGGCAACAAGCGGGACGAGCGGCAGGGGCGGCGCCCCCGCAGGCCCCGCCCCGAGGAGCGCCGCTACGACGTGGGCCCCGGCGCCACCAAGGGCGGCCCGAAGCCGGGGCGTGGGGGCAGTGGCCCGAAGAAGGCACAGCAGTCGCGGGGCGGCCGTACGGTCCCCGCCCGTTCCCGCGAGTACGAGGCGCGGCTCGAGGAGCGCAACCGCGAGCGGTACGCCGGCCGGAAGGAGATCAAGCTGCCCAAGACCTTCCCCGGCGCCGAGCAGGAGGGCGAGCGGCTGCAGAAGGTCCTCGCCCGCGCCGGATACGGCTCGCGCCGTGCCTGCGAGGAGCTGATCGAGCAGGCGCGGGTCGAGGTCAACGGCGAGATCGTCCTGGAGCAGGGCCGCCGGGTCGACCCCGAGAAGGACGAGATCAAGGTCGACGGCCTGACGGTGGCCACGCAGTCGTACCGGTTCTTCGCACTGAACAAGCCCGCCGGGGTCGTCTCCACCATGGAGGACCCGGAGGGCCGCCCGTGCCTCGGCGACTACGTCACCAACCGCGAGACGCGTCTGTTCCACGTCGGCCGCCTGGACACCGAGACCGAGGGCCTCATCCTGCTCACCAACCACGGCGAGCTGGCCCACCGGCTGACCCACCCCAGGTACGGCGTGCGCAAGACCTACCTCGCGCACATCGTCGGCCCCATCCCGCGCGACCTGGGCAAGAAGCTCAAGGACGGCATCCAGCTGGAGGACGGCTACGCGCGCGCGGACCACTTCCGGGTCGTCGCCCAGACCGGCAAGAACTACCTGGTCGAGGTCACCCTCCACGAAGGCCGCAAGCACATCGTCCGCCGTATGCTCGCCGCCGCCGGCTTCCCGGTCGACAAACTCGTCCGCACCGGCTTCGGCCCCATCACCCTCGGCGACCAGAAGTCGGGCTGGCTGCGCCGCCTGACCAACACGGAGGTCGGCAGGCTGATGCAGGAGGTGGACCTCTAGGAGCCTCGGCTCACAGCAGGCCAGGTCGGGCCGGACCGGGCAGCGGGGGCCGGTGCCGGGGCGCCCTCTTCAGAGGACTTCAGGGATTTCAGGAGCCTTCAGGAGAGGGCGTGGACGGATGCCGCCCGGCAGGCCGACGCGTGGCGGACGCGATACAGGAAGGCCTCCACGCGCCGGCGGTCGGGTTCCCCGGGAAGGGGCGAGCGGGCGGCGGCCTCCTCGGCCTGCGCCGCCAGACGGGTCATCCAGGACTCGACCGTCGGCCACGGGACCTCGCCCCGCTTGACCGACAGCAGCCGGTCGCGCTCGTCGCCCACGTCGAGGGTCAGCCGGCCCGTGCGCAGCAGGTCACGGGCACTGGCCAGCAGCCGCAGCAGGTGCATGGCGTGCTTCCAGCGCGGGACGCCCCGCGCACGCAGGCCGGCCTCCAGCCGGCGGCGCTGGCCGAGGGCGTAGCCGGTGAAGGTCTCGTACACCTGCCGGGACAGGAACGCCTCGCGCAGGGCGAGCAGCTCGCGGCCCGTGTCGTCGACGTACTCGACCAGCGGTGAGTGCAGGCACTCCAGGATGTTCGGATTGGCACGCAGCGCCAGTGCGCAGAAGCGCTCCAGCTCCCAGCTGAACTGTTCGGGCAGCGGACCGTCCACATGCGTGGGGGGCTTCTCGAGGCGCCAGAACAGGGCGGTGGGGGCGAGGAAGACACCCCGGCGGTCCGTGTCGCTGTCGTCCGTCGCCAGCCCGAAGGCCCGCGAACCCATGACACAGGAGTAGACGGTGTGATCGCGCACCAGATCCTCGGGCTGCATGCCCGGGAGCGTACGCGGATTCTCATGCCGGGCCGAGGGAATTTCCCTCCGCCGTGATCGGCTCGGCGGGTGGCGGACCGGACGCCCGGCCGTGGGACGTCCGGCCGTGGGCCACGGAGCCGCCGGGCGCCGTGAGGCGTTCTTCCCCGTGCCGTCCCCCGTGCCGCCTCCCGTGCCGTTTTGCCGCCGTCTCAGCGGGCGGGCGTCGCCCGCCCGGCCCGCGCGGTCTGTCTAGGCTGGAGGTCCGAGAGCCGACGCACACATCAGCGACGCACACATCAGCAAGGAGCGGTGCCGTGGCGGTACGAGCGGTCCGGGGGGCCGTCCAGCTGGAGCGGGACGAGGCCGGACATATGGAGGAGCAGGTCGGAGCCCTGCTCACCGCCGTCCTGGAACGGAACGGCCTGACCACCGACGACCTGATCAGCATCTGGTTCACGGCCACGCCCGACCTGCACAGCGACTTCCCGGCCGCCGCGGCCCGCAAGCTCGGCATCACCGACGTACCCCTGATCTGCGCCCAGGAACTGGACGTCGAGGGGGCCATGCCCCGGGTCGTCCGCCTCCTCGCACACATCGAGTCCGACCGGCCGCGCTCCGAGATCAACCATGTCTACCTCGGCGCCGCGGCCGCCCTGCGCAAGGACATCGCCCAATGAGAACCGCTCTTGTCATCGGCACTGGCCTCATCGGCACCTCGGTCGCCCTGGCGCTCGCCCGGCGCGGTGTGGTCGTGCACCTCGACGACCACGACCCGGAGCAGGCCCGTACGGCCGCCGCGCTTGGCGCCGGCACGGACAAGGCCCCGGACGGTCCCGTCGACCTCGCGGTCGTCGCCGTCCCGCCGGCCCATGTGGCCCGGGTGCTCGCCGACGCCATGCGCGGGGGCGTGGCCCGCGGCTATCTGGACGTGGCCAGCGTCAAGGGCGGCCCGCGCCGTGAACTGGAGTCGCTCGGCCTGGACCTGACCGCCTACATCGGCACCCACCCCATGTCGGGCCGCGAGAAGTCGGGCCCGCTGGCCGCGACCGCCGACCTCTTCGAGGGCCGCCCCTGGGTGCTCACCCCCACCCAGGACACCGACACCGAGGTCCTCAACCTCGCCCTGGAACTGGTCTCGCACTGCCGTGCGGTGCCGGTCGTGATGGACGCCGACGCCCACGACCGCGCCGTGGCCCTCGTCTCCCACATGCCCCACTTGGTCTCCAGCATGGTCGCCGCGCGTCTGGAGAACGCCGAGGAGGCGGCCGTACGGCTGTGCGGCCAGGGCATCCGGGACGTGACCCGGATCGCCGCCTCCGATCCGCGGATGTGGATCGACATCCTGTCCGCCAACCCCGGGCCGGTCGCCGACCTGCTCTCCGAGATCGCCGCCGACCTGGACGAGACCGTCCGGGCCCTGCGCGCCCTGGAGTCCGCCGACGAGGCCAAGCGCCGCGAGGGCAGCGCCGGCATCGAGGACGTGCTGCGGCGGGGCAACGCCGGTCAGGAGCGGGTGCCCGGCAAGCACGGGACCGCGCCGCACGCGTACGAGGTCGTCGCCGTCCTCATCGACGACCAGCCCGGTCAGCTGGCCCGCATCTTCGCGGACGCGGGGATGGCCGGCGTCAACATCGAGGACGTGCGCATCGAGCACGCCACCGGGCAGCAGACCGGCCTGGTGCAGCTGATGGTCGAGCCGAAGGCGGCGCCCGTGCTGACCGCGGCCCTGCGGGAACGGGGCTGGTCCATCCGCCAGTGACCTCGGTCGGAGGGGCTCGGGGAAGCCAGTAACCTTGTGCGGGGCGCCCCCATGACCGGCGTCCCGCACCCCCCGTCCACCACCCTTCACCAGGAAGGTGCCCCGCTGTGGAAAACGGCGCCGCCCGGACCGCCCAGCCCGTGATCGTCGCCATTGACGGCCCCTCCGGCACGGGCAAGTCGAGCACGTCGAAAGCCGTCGCCGCGCAGCTCGGTCTGAGCTACCTGGACACCGGCGCCCAGTACCGGGCGATCACCTGGTGGATGGTGACCAACGGGATCGACACCGAGGACCCCTCCGCGGTCGCCGCCGTGGCCGGCAAGCCCGAGATCGTCTCCGGCACCGACCCGGCCCACCCGACGATCACCGTCGACGGCGTGGACGTGTCCGGCCCGATCCGCACCCCGGAGATCACCGCCAAGGTCAGCGCCGTCAGCGCCGTACCGGAGGTGCGGGCCCGGATCACCGAGCTGCAGCGCTCGCTGGCCGCCTCCGCCAAGAACGGCATCGTCGTCGAGGGCCGGGACATCGGCACCACCGTGCTGCCGGACGCCGATGTGAAGATCTTCCTCACCGCCTCCCCGGAGGCCCGTGCCGCCCGCCGCAGCGGCGAGCTGAAGGGCGTGGACGTGGAGGCCACCCGTGAGGCCCTGATCAAGCGGGATGCCGCCGACTCCAGCCGCAAGACCTCGCCGCTGGCCAAGGCCGAGGACGCGATCGAGGTGGACACCACCGACCTGACGCTGGCGCAGGTCGTCGAGTGCGTCATCACCCTCATCGAGGAAAAGCGGGCCGCGAAGTGAGCCGTCCGTCACAGCGCACGGCGGGCCTTCCGTCCGAGCGCGGTGCCGGCATCGGCCGGCGGATCGGTGCCGGGGTGATGTACGGCCTGTGGCGCCCGCGTGTGCTCGGTGCCTGGAAGGTGCCCGCGTCCGGTCCGGCGATTCTCGCCGTCAACCACACGCACAACATCGACGGCCCGATGGTCATGGGCGTCGCGCCCCGGCCGGTGCACTTCCTGATCAAGAAGGAGGCGTTCGTCGGACCGCTGGACCCCTTCCTGACCGGTATCGGCCAGCTGAAGGTGGACCGCCACGCCGTCGACCGCACGGCGGTCGTCCGCGCCCTGGGGGTCCTGGAGCGCGGCGGCGTCCTCGGCATCTTCCCCGAGGGCACCCGCGGCGAGGGCGACTTCGCCTCCCTGCGCGCCGGGCTCGCCTACTTCGCGGTCCGCAGCGGGGCGCCGGTCGTGCCGGTCGCGGTGCTGGGAAGTTCCGAGCGGCGCGGACGGTTGATAAAGGGGCTGCCTCCGTTGCGCTCCCGCGTCGACGTCGTCTTCGGCGACCCGTTCGAGGCCGCCGAGGGGATGCAGGGCCTCGGTGCGGGCGGGACCGGGCGGCGTACGCGGCAGGCTCTCGACGAGGCGACCGCATACATCCAGAAACGGCTCACCGCCCACCTGGAAAACGCCAGACGCCTGACCGGGCGTTCGGCCACACTTGAGTAGTGGATCACCGCGAACCGGCGGGATGCCACCGATCACCACGAGGAACGACGAGGTACGGGACTTCATGAACGACCACAGCCAGCCCGGCGGCTCGGCCGAGCGCGAGCACGATCACGGGGCGCTCGGCGACGCCGAGTACGCGGAGTTCATGGAGCTCGCCGCGGACGAGGGCTTCGACCTGGAGGACGTCGAGGGCGCCATCGAGGCGGCGGGACATGGCCCGCTGCCCGTGGTCGCCGTCGTCGGCCGCCCCAATGTCGGCAAGTCGACCCTGGTCAACCGCATCATCGGCCGTCGCGAGGCGGTCGTCGAGGACACCCCGGGGGTGACCCGCGACCGTGTGACCTACGAGGCCGAGTGGTCGGGCCGCCGCTTCAAGGTCGTCGACACCGGTGGCTGGGAGCAGGACGTCCTCGGCATCGACGCCTCCGTCGCCGCCCAGGCCGAGTACGCCATCGAGGCCGCCGACGCGGTCGTTCTCGTCGTCGACGCCAAGGTCGGTGCCACCGACACCGACGAGGCGGTCGTACGGCTGCTGCGCAAGGCGGGCAAACCGGTGGTGCTGTGCGCCAACAAGGTCGACGGCCCGAGCGGCGAGGCCGACGCGGCGTATCTGTGGTCCCTGGGTCTCGGCGAGCCGTACCCGGTCTCGGCGCTGCACGGCCGCGGCACCGGCGACCTGCTGGACCGTGTCCTGGAGGTGCTGCCCGAGGCGCCGCGCGAGACCTTCGCCGGGACCGGCATCGGCGGGCCGCGCCGGGTCGCGCTGATCGGCCGGCCGAACGTCGGCAAGTCCTCGCTGCTGAACAAGATGGCCGGCGAGGAGCGCGTCGTCGTCGACAAACTGGCGGGCACCACCCGCGACCCGGTCGACGAGCTGATCGAACTGGGCGGCAAGACCTGGAAGTTCATCGACACCGCCGGCATCCGCAAGCGTGTCCACCTCCAGCAGGGAGCCGACTACTACGCCTCGCTGCGCACCGCGGCCGCCCTGGAGAAGGCCGAGGTCGCCATCGTCCTGATCGACGCCTCGCAGAGCATCTCGGTGCAGGACCAGCGGATCGTCACCATGGCCGTCGAGGCGGGCCGCGCACTCGTCATCGCCTACAACAAGTGGGACACCCTCGACGAGGAGCGTCGCTACTACCTGGAGCGGGAGATCGAGACCGACCTCGCGCAGCTCTCCTGGGCCCCGCGCGTGAACATCTCGGCACGCACCGGGCGGCATGTGGAGAAGCTGGTCCCGGCGATCGAGACGGCGCTGGCCGGCTGGGAGACCCGGGTGCCGACCGGCCGCCTCAACGCCTTCCTCGGCGAGCTCGTCTCCGCCCATCCGCACCCGGTCCGGGGCGGCAAGCAGCCGCGCATCCTGTTCGGCACCCAGGCCGGCACCAAGCCGCCGCGGTTCGTGCTCTTCGCCACCGGCTTCATCGAGGCGGGCTACCGGCGCTTCATCGAGCGCCGGTTGCGTGAGGAGTTCGGCTTCGAGGGGACCCCGATCCAGATCTCGGTGCGGGTCCGCGAAAGGCGCGGCGGGAAGAAGAAGTAAGAAGAAGCAGGAAGAAGCAACCGGGGCGCAGGGGCGGCCTCCTGACTCAGGAGGCCGCCCCTGCGTGCGCCCGGCGTGTCAGACGCCGCCCCGGCGCGGGCCCGGGGGCAGCGCCGCCGGCGCATGCCGGGGTCCGGTGTTCTGCCGGCCGATCGTCCCGACGCGCTGCCACTGCGCCTGCTGCCGACCGGTGCTGTAGGCGCTCGTACTGGAGGCGCTGTACGTGCTCGAGCCCGTGTCGCGCGGGAGGTTCCCGAACGCGACGAAGCCCAGATTCTCCTCACCGCTGCGGTCGCCCGGCAGCGTCCTGAAGGAATTGACGTACTCGGTGTAGAGCGCGTCGTAGATCGGCGTGGCCGAGGGGCCGCCGTGAGGGGCCTGGGCCGGCCGCGCCGGGGAGAGCTCCCGGTCCGACGAGCGCGATCGGGAGCCCGGCGAAGGGAGCGGTGGGTAGGACTGGCGGGGAACGTCATATGCGTGCACGTATGTCCAAACGACCCCGGGCCGGAAGGGATGCGGCCCGGAGCCCGTCGGTGAACTCCCGCCTGTCCGGAGGCGTCCGGCGCTCAGGTCCCGGCGAGCGGCAGCGCCGCGCCGACCAGCCGTCCGCCGGCCGCCGCCTTGTCCAGCGCCTCCCGCAGCAGGTCCTCGCGCGGCTGGCGGCCGATGGAGCCGACCGGCGCCGCGAACATCACGACCTGCTGGTGCTTGTTGGCCGCCGTCCGCCAGCCGTCGGTGACCTGGAGCGGCTGGTGGGCCTGCCACCAGGCCACCGGTCCACCGCCGCCCGCGCCGGGCTGGAGCACGGCGTGCAGCCGGCCCATGGCGAGCAGCACCGACCAGCCGTGCAGCACGGGCGGCACGGAGGAGATCTCGGTCACCGGCAGGAAGCCCTGTTCGATGAGCAGGGGCAGGAACTCGTCATGGGTGCTCAGTGAGCCCGGGCGCACGATGGGCGCGGTCGGCTCGACGACCAGGGCGGGGTGCAACTCGTCGGCGATGAGGACGAGTCCGCTGGTCACCCCGAGCACGGCCTGCTCCGGCACGGCCCTTGGGGGCACGGCCTGCCCGGGCGCGGTCTGCTGCGGCGGGACCTGTGCGGGCACCCTGCCCATGGCGCCCGCGTCGGCGCCGATGGAGCGAGCCGCGCCGCGCAGCTGCTCCTCGGTGACCTGGACGACCTGCGAGGGCAGGCAGGTGGCGTGGGCGAAGGCGAGGACGGCGGTCTCCTCCCCGACGAACAGGACGGTGCTGGTGCGCTCCTGTTCGCAGTCGCCCGGGGTGCGGCAGGACGTGCAGTCGTAACGGGCCGGGGCGTTCTCTCCGGTGAGCAGCCGGTCGGCTTCTTCGTCGCCGATCTCGGCGCGTACGGCGTCGCTGACGTCGAGCATGCGCGGCACGATTGGCTCCCTCGGGGTGCGGGTGCATGGCGGGGCCGGGAGCTCCCGGCCCATGAACCGGGAGGGCCCCCGGCTCATGAAGAAGACAACGGGCGATCTGTGGTGGGAGTCACGCCCTCCGCCGAACGGAATCGAACCGTCCTGCGCGCAGGGTCACCTCAAGCCCGGAATCCGGCACTCATCGTCAACACCCTGAAAAATCAAGGGGCTTGATCAGGTGAAGTGGGTCACAGATCGCTCGCGCGCATGGTTGATAAATCGTGAAATAAGTAAATGAAGTGGGTGTCCGAAAAAAGCCGTTACCTCTGGTAACCATCAACTGGCCTGCTCGAACAGGAAGTTGGTTGCTCCGGGAGCTGCCCGCTCCTTACATTCCTCGGCCGTGTGCAACGAGCACCGCTCGGGTGCGTCCGCCGACCGAGCCGAACCGGCACCACTCGGCTCGGCCTCTTCCGGCGGACGGGGCGGGTGCGCCGGCCGCGTCCATGCGCGGCGGGCACGCCTCGCCTTGGGGGGTCCCGGGTCCTTCGAGAGGGATTCACATGTCCGAATGTGCCGATAAGAGCCACGACACCACGCACGACAACGTCCGCAGGACGCGGACGACGGCGGCTTTCGCCGGAGCGGCGCTGCTCGTGCCGCTCGGGCTGGCGGCCGTGACCGGCAACGCTCACGCAGCGGACGGCGGAGTGTGGGACCGCATTGCCCAGTGCGAGAGCGGCGGCAACTGGCACATCAACACCGGCAACGGCTACTACGGGGGGTTGCAGTTCGCCGCCGGCACCTGGCGCGCCTACGGCGGCACGGCCTACGCGCCCACCGCCGACCGGGCCACCAGGGCCCAGCAGATCGAGATCGCCACCAGGGTCCAGCGGGCCCAGGGCTGGGGCGCGTGGCCGGTCTGCTCGGTCCGGGCGGGGGCCGTCGGCAGCGCGCCGAGGATCGGATCGGGCTCGGTGGGGGCCGGGTCGACGCACAAGTCCGGCAAGCCGGCCAAGCCGGCCAAGACAGGGGGGTCCGTTGCACAGAAGACCAGGAAGACACAGGCAGCGTCGTCGCAGCGGCCGTCGAGGGCACCGGCACGCGGGACGGGCCGTGCTCATCGCGGTGCCTCCCGCGGCAGCTACACCGTCCGCGCGGGCGACACGCTGAGCGGCATCGCCGCCCGGTACGGGACCACCTGGCAGCGGCTGTACGCCGCCAACAGGTCCGTCATCGGCGATGATCCCGACCTGATCGTGCCCGGGCAGCGCCTCGTGCTCTGAGCCGCTCCCCTCCTGCCCGGAGCACCGGGTCCCGTCCGGTCCCCGGCCGGACGGGACCCGTCCGTGACGGGCACCGCGCGCCGCCGCCGCACGCTCCGCGGTGCGCGCCGCACCCGCCCGTCCCCGCCGCCCACGTCTTCGGGAGGCCCCATGCGGGCATGCGCCACACGGGCCGTCGGACCCGCTGCCGGTGTTGCCGGCCGAGGCGGCCGGGCGGACCCCGCCGTCCGCGGGGTCCCGGAGGCCGGCGATCAGGACGGCTCGCGGCCGGCCTGATGCCGTTTCGGCTCGGGCTGCGGAGCCTGGCCGGCGTACTCGGGGTGGTGCAGATCGAAGGCCGGGGACTCCGAGCGGATCCGGGGCAGGGCGACGAAGTTGTGCCGGGGCGGCGGGCAGGAGGTCGCCCACTCCAGGGAACGGCCGTAGCCCCAGGGGTCGTCGGCTTCGACCTTGTGACCGTGCCGGGCGGTCCTCCACACGTTGTAGAGGAACGGCAGCGTCGACACACCGAGCAGGAACGAGCCGATCGTCGACAGGGTGTTCAGGGCGGTGAAGCCGTCGGAGGCGAGATAGTCGGCGTACCGCCGGGGCATGCCCTCCGCGCCCAGCCAGTGGTGCACCAGGAAGGTGAGGTGGAAGCCGACGAACAGCGTCCAGAAGTGGATCTTGCCCAGACGCTCGTCGAGCATCCTGCCGGTCCACTTCGGCCACCAGAAGTAGAAGCCGGCGAACATCGCGAAGACGACCGTGCCGAAGACCACGTAGTGGAAGTGGGCCACCACGAAATAGCTGTCCGTGACATGGAAGTCCAGCGGCGGCGAGGCGAGGATCACCCCGGTCAGACCGCCGAACAGGAACGACACCAGGAAGCCGGTCGCCCACAGCATCGGTGTCTCGAAGGACAGCGACCCCTTGATCATCGTGCCGGTCCAGTTGAAGAACTTCACCCCGGTCGGCACGGCGATCAGGAAGCTCATGAAGGAGAAGAAGGGCAGCAGCACCGCGCCGGTGGCGAACATGTGGTGCGCCCACACCACCACCGACAGACCGGTGATCGCCATGGTCGCGCCGACCAGCGTCAGATAGCCGAAGACCGGCTTGCGGGAGAACACCGGGATGATCTCGGTGATGATCCCGAAGAACGGCAGCGCGATGATGTACACCTCCGGGTGACCGAAGAACCAGAACAGGTGCTGCCACAGCAGTGCCCCGCCGTTCGCCGACTGGAAGACCTGCGAGCCGAGCCTGCGGTCCGCCTCCAGCACCAGCAGCGCCGCCGCCAGCACCGGGAACGCCATCAGGACCAGGATCGAGGTGAACAGCGTGTTCCAGGTGAAGATCGGCATCCGGAACATCGTCATCCCGGGGGCGCGCATACCGATGATCGTGGCCAGGAAGTTGACCGCGCCGAGGATCGTCCCGAAGCCGGCCAGCGTGAGCCCCATGATCCACAGATCCGGGCCGAGGCCGGGGGAGTGCACCGCGTCGTTGAGCGGGGCGTAGGCGAACCAGCCGAAGGCCGCCGGTCCGTCGGGCACGAGCAACGAGCCGAGCACGATCAGCCCGCCGAACAGGAAGAGCCAGTACGACAGCATGTTCAGCCGGGGGAAGGCGACGTCCGGGGAGCCGATCTGCAGCGGCATCAGCTCATTGGCGAAGCCCGCGAAGGTGGGAGTCGCGAACAGCAGCAGCATGATCGTGCCATGCAGGGTGAACAGCTGGTTGAACTGCTGGCCGGTCAGGAGCTGCAGCCCGGGGCGGGCGAGCTCGGCCCGCATCAGCAGCGCCGTCACCCCGCCGATCAGAAAGAACACGAACGACGTGATCAGGTAGAGATGGCCGATCTTCTTGTGGTCGGTGGTCGTCAGCCAGTCGACCACCAGCCTGCCGAGCCGTCCGCCGGACACCGGCCGCTGTGCCGCTACGGTCTGGGTCCCCATCGCTCGCCCTCCGCTCCTCGCGCACGGGTCCGCCGCGGTCCGCGGCCGGCCGCCGGGGCTCCTGCCATGATGCGCGCGCGACCGCGCGC
Source organism: Streptomyces thermoalcalitolerans (assembly GCF_039525155.1). Lineage (NCBI taxonomy): Bacteria > Bacillati > Actinomycetota > Actinomycetes > Kitasatosporales > Streptomycetaceae > Streptomyces > Streptomyces thermoalcalitolerans. The sequence continues at coordinate 13,688 of NZ_BAAAHG010000012.1, forward strand.
CGCGACAGGGGATACGGGGATTCTGTGCCGCAAGGGTGAATTTCCTATGCGGCGCCGGCTTCCGCAAGTCGGTCCGGGCGCGGAATACGAGGGCGGCCGGGCGGGGCCGGGAGGCTTCTCCCGGGCATTTTCCCGGCCTTTTCAGGTGCCGGACGGGGCACCGGAATTGCGGTCGGAGGAATGCGGAAGGTGATCGGAATCGCCCGTATGTGTGAGGGAGCAGGGGGCGATTCACGGTCATGTCACTGTGACAGAAGTGTGACAGCCGAGGCGGATGAGACCGGTGCGACCCATGTGCCGAGGCGGGCTTCCCCCACCGCGGGTCAGGGCCTAGCGTGGCGGTATGGCACCGATTCCCACTCCGCCGACGGAGCCCCAGGACAGTCCGGACCGCTACATCGGCCTCGAGGCCGGGCAGGCCGAACGGCTCGCACGCGCACGGGGCTGGAGCACGGTGCGGTCACTGCCGCCCGGCACGATCATCACCATGGAGTACCGGGTCGGCCGGATGAACTTCGAGGTCAAGGACGGCCGTGTGAGCCGCGCCTGGAAGGGCTGAACCGCCGCGGGACCCCGGCCCGGCGGCGGTCCCGCCGTCACCTGCCGGTCAGCGGACGGGACGCCGGGGCCGTACCGCGTACGTGCCGGTCGGAGTGCGGTGGCCGGCGGCTGCCGGCCGGGGCGACCGGTGTGCGTTCCGGACGGGCCGTGTGACGGCCCGGGGCGAGATGGGCCGCCCGGGAGGCACGGCCGGCACCGACCGTCTCGCGGTGCACCGGAGCCTCCCCCGGGACGGACGGACGCGGTGCGAGCACCTCGGGCGCACCGACGGGAGCGGCGGCCGGTGCGGGCACCGGTGCCCGGCGGCCACGACGGGCGCGCCGGCGGTCGCGCAGGTCGAACAGGGCGGTCTCGGTCCTCGCGATCAGCGGCTCGAACCACGGCAGCGCCAGGAGGATCAGCAGCCCCGCGGCCCAGCCGAGGAGCACATCGCTCAGCCAGTGCGTCCCCAGGTAGACCGTGGTGAGACCGACGCCGAGCGCGGTCACCGCGGACAGCGCCGACAGCCAGCGGCGCGCCGTCGGGGTGGAGGCGAGATAGGCCAGGATGCCCCAGGTCACCACGGCGTTGGCGGTGTGGCCGCTGGGAAATATGTCGCCGCCCAGGCCCATCTCGTTGGAGCCGATGACGGTGGCGTAGTGGGGTCCGAGGCGACCCATGCCGATCTTCGCGGCGCCGACCGTGACATTCAGCAGCAGCAGCGAGACGGCGAGGACGAGCAGCGGACGCAGCATGTGCTGCCGCCACGAACGCCAGCCCAGCCAGGCGGCGACCATCACCGCGGTGGGGCCGCGCTGGCCCAGCACCACGTAGTAGTCGAGGAACGCGTGGACCTCCGGCCACTGCTGGTACGGACGGAAGAACATGATCCGCCAGTCGAGCCGGACCAGCCACGAGGTGGTCACCACGGCCCAGACGATGGCCAGGTAGAAGGCCAGGGTCGCCGAGAAGAGCACGAACCGGTGACGGCTCATCCGCGGCACGTCGATGTGCGCCGGCCGTTGCGGCTCACGGTCCAGCCGGGCGAACAGCCGGTCCAGGCGGGTGAGGGTTCCTTCGGTACGCACCTGATCGACGTTACAGGGAGTGAGCGCAGAACCCGGACGCAGCACGGGATTTGTGATGACGATGTGATGTGGGATTGCTCTCAACGAGGCTTTGTTCACCGTGAATTCCGTAATCCCGGGCGGTGCTCGCCTGTATTTCCCTCCGATCATTCAGTCGGATGCTTATGCCGCGTTTATGAATGCGCCGTACGAACGCCCCGGTGGAATTCGGCGTCCCGTCCCCCGTGCCGTCCGGGTCCGGTCACGGGGGGCCGGACCCGTTCAGCCAGGACGCTCCGTACAGCGCCGAGGCCACCGCGACACCACCCACCACCAGCGCCGACCGGGCGGGACGCGACCGGGCGAGGGCCAGGGCGAACGGCAGCAGCAACGGGAAGGCGGGCAGCAGCAGACGCGGCTTGGAGCCGAAGTAGCTCGACGCACCGAGGGCGAGCGCGGTGACGACACCGGAGTACACCAGCAGGACGAGCGGCTGCCGCTGCCGCACGCCGACGGCGTACAGCCCCAGCACCGCGGCGACCCCGATGATCAGCCCGAGCCCGGCCAGGGCCGACGGAAACGACGTCAGCTTGCCGACGGCGAAGCGGGCGAAGGCGTACCCGCCGTCGAAGCCGTTGCGCCAGCCGGCCTGGACGTCCAGATAGCCGAGAGGGCCCCTGCCGGTGCGGTGGCCGACCCACAGGACGTAACCGGCGGTGCCGAGCGGGGCGAGCAGGAGGGCGAGCACCCGGCGTGCGCCGTCCGCCGGCGGCGCACCCCGGTCGCGCGGGAACGAGACGAGCGCCGCCCCCCACACCGCCGCGACCAGCGCGAGCCCCACCGGACGGGTCAGCCCCGCCAGGGAAGCCAGGACACCCGCCGTCACCCAGCGGCCGGTCAGCACGGCGTACAGCGTCCAGGCGGCGAGCGCCGTGAACAGCGACTCGCTGTACGCCATCGACTGCACGATCCCGACCGGCAGCACCGCCCACAGCAGCACCGCCCAGACGCCCACCCGGCCGCCGCCGGCGTCTCTCCGGGGCCAGGGCCGCGCCCGCTCCTCCTCCCAGGAGTGCGCCAGGCCCTCCTCCCGCCGGCCGTACACATGGTCGGCCACCGCGAAGATCCCCCAGGCCGCGGCGAGCGAGGCCACCAGGCTCACCACGAAGCCGGCGTCGGCGTACGACAGCGGACCCACCGAGGCGAGCACCCGCTCCAGCCACGGCAGCAGCGGGAAGAAGGCGAGATCGGAGTGGACGTCCCCGTTCGGCAGACGCACCTCGTGGCCGTAGCCCCGTTCGGCTATCCCGGCGTACCAGAGGGCGTCCCAGCGGGCGGTCAGCAGGGTGTACGCGCTCTTGTCGTGCGCGGCGCTCCACAGCACCAGGACAAGAAGGCCCAGCGTGCGGACGGCCGCGTACCCGAGGAGCGCCGGCGCGGCCCGGCGCAGGACTCCGGGAAGAGCCGGCGCCATGCGCGTCACAGGATCGATCACCGGCCGATTATCGAGCGCACACGAAAGCAGGCGGGCCGGCGAAGCGCGCCGACGGGGGAGAAGTGGCGCATGACACACGAGAGGGCGGTGCGCTTCGAGAGGGTGGTCATGCGTCACTCGCATGGACTCGCGTACGCTGCGAGTCACTCGTCAAACCGTTGCGCGGGTCGGAGACCACCGCTCCTCTCCGACCGAGCTGCGGGAGTCCCCGTCCCGCGGACCCGCCGGTCACGAGGGCACATCTGGGAGGTACATACATGTCCGGGACGACCGCGGCCGCCGCTCGGCCGCGCCGTCGGGCAGCCGGAACCGGTGCCAACCGCTGGGTCGTCCTGACCGTTCTGTGCACCAGCCTGCTCCTGGTCGCGGTCGACGCGACCGTGCTGCATGTGGCGGTGCCCGCGGTCACCAAGGACCTCCGGCCTGGCGCCATCGAACTGCTCTGGATCGTCGACAGTTACCCCCTTGTCTGCGCTTCGCTGCTGATCCTCTTCGGCACGCTGGGCGACCGGGTGGGCCGCAGACGGATCCTGCTGCTGGGGTACGCCCTGTTCGGCGTCGCCTCCGCCCTGGCGGCCTTCGCCCCCAATCCCCAGGTGCTGATCCTCGCGCGGGCGCTGCTCGGCGTCGGCGGCGCCATGATCATGCCGGCCACGCTGTCCCTGTTGCGGCAGGTGTTCCCCGACCGCCGTGAAAGAGCGCTGGCCATCGGCGTCTGGAGCGCGGTCGCCGCGGTGGGCGCGGCGATCGGGCCGCTGCTGGGCGGCTTTCTGCTGGAGCACTTCTGGTGGGGGTCGGTCTTCCTCGTCAACATTCCGCTGATGCTGGTGAGTCTGCCGGTGGGCCGGCTGCTGCTGCCCGAGTCGACCGGTGACGGCAACGGCCCCTGGGACGTGGCCGGCGCGATGCTGGCCGCGGCCGGGCTGTTCGGTGTGGTGCTGGGCGTGAAGCGGTTCGGCGACGGGGAGGTGCTGAGCCTGCTCACCGTGGTGTCGCTGGCGGCCGGTACGGCACTGCTGGTGGTGTTCGTACGGCGGCAGCGGCGGCGGGCGCATCCGCTGGTGGACCTGAGGATGTTCGCATGGCCGGCGTTCAGTACGTCGGTGGGCTGCATTGTGCTGGCCATGCTGGCGCTGGTCGGTCTTGAGCTGATCGCGGCGCAGTATCTGCAACTGGTGCTGGAGCTGTCGCCGTTGCAGACGGGGCTGCGGCTGCTGCCGCTGACGTTCGCCGCGATGGCGGCCGGACTGGCCGGGGCGAGGATGCTGCGCGGGTTCGGGCCGCGGCGGATGGTGTCCGCCGGGTTCTGTCTGACCGCCGGCGCGGTGGTGGTGCTGACCGGGATGGGCGCGCAGGACAACCCCGGGCTGCTGCTGTTCGGCTTCGTGCTGCTCGGGTTCGGTCTGGAGACCACGCTGTTCGGGGCGTACGAGTCGATGCTGAGCGAGGCGCCGCCGGAGCAGGCGGGAGGAGCCGCGGCGATCGGCGAGACGTCGTACCAGCTGGGCGCCGGGATGGGCATCGCGCTGCTCGGCACGGTCATGAACGCGGCGTACGCACCGGGGGTCGCGCATGTGCCGGGCGTGCCGGCGTCGGCGTCGAAGGCGGCGTCGCACTCGCTGGGGGAGGCGTACGGGGTCGCCGCGCAGCTGGGCGGAAGCGCGGGGGAGGCCCTGCGGCGGGCGGCGCGGGATTCCTTCGTGCACGGGCTGCATGTGACGCTGCTGGTGAGCGCGGGTCTGTTGCTGCTGGGGGCGGTGATGGCCCTGCGGCTGCCGCGCACGATGCACTGCGAGACGGCGCCGGCCGGACTGCCCGCGCAGCGCAAGCCCGAGCAGTCCCATGTCTCGGCATGACCGCGGTCCTTCTTCCCGCTCGCACACGGCCCCTGGGGTTCCCGGGGAGGCCGCCGACGGGACGGGGGACGCGGAAGACGAGGGAGATGCGGGAGATGCGAGGGATGCGAAGAAGCGCGCGGAGGGGGCGCTGGACGTGGGCCGTACCGCGTCGTAGCGTCGGGCCGGAGTCGTGAGCCGGCGGTGCCGGCCGTTCCCGTCGGAATCCAGTGGAACCCAGTCGGAGGTGCCCATGTCCTCGTTCGACCCCGCCGATCCCCTCGGGATCGACGATCTGCTGGCCCCGGAGGACCTGGCCGTCCGCGACACCGTGCGGAACTGGGCCGCCGACCGTGTCCTGCCCCATGTCGCCGAGTGGTACGAGAAGGGCGAGCTGCCCGTCATCCGGGAGCTGACCCGTGAGCTGGGCTCCCTCGGCGCCCTCGGGATGTCGCTCAGCGGCTACGGCTGCGCCGGTGCCACCGCCGTCCAGTACGGGCTGGTCTGCCTGGAACTGGAGGCAGCCGATTCCGGCATCCGCTCCCTGGTCTCGGTGCAGGGCTCCCTCGCCATGTACGCGATCCACCGCTTCGGCAGCGAGGAGCAGAAGCAGGAGTGGCTGCCCCGGATGGCCGCCGGCGAGGTGATCGGCTGCTTCGGGCTGACCGAGCCCGACCACGGCTCCGACCCCGCCTCCATGCGCACCCGTGCCAAGCGCGACGGCACCGACTGGGTGCTGAACGGCCGCAAGATGTGGATCACCAATGGTTCCGTGGCCGGTGTCGCCATCGTCTGGGCGCAGACCGAGGACGGCATCCGCGGCTTCGTCGTCCCCACGGACACCCCGGGCTTCTCGGCCCCCGAGATCAAGCACAAGTGGTCCTTGCGCGCCTCCGTCACCAGCGAGCTCGTCCTCGACGACGTGCGGCTGCCGGCCGATGCCGTGCTGCCGGAGGTCACCGGACTGCGCGGCCCGCTCACCTGTCTGTCCCACGCCCGCTACGGCATCGTCTGGGGCGCCATGGGCGCGGCCCGCTCCAGCTTCGAGGCCGCTCTCGACTATGCGACGTCACGTGAGCAGTTCGGCAAGCCCATCGGTGCCTTTCAGCTCACCCAGGCCAAACTCGCCGACATGGCGGTCGAACTGCACAAGGGGATTCTGCTCGCCCACCATCTGGGGCGGCGCATGGACGCCGGCCGCCTGCGTCCTGAGCAGGTCAGCTTCGGCAAGCTCAACAACGTGCGGGAGGCGATCGAGATCTGCCGTACGGCGCGCACCATTCTCGGGGCGAACGGAATTTCCCTCGAATACCCCGTGATGCGGCACGCGACCAATCTGGAATCGGTACTCACCTATGAGGGAACCGTCGAGATGCACCAGCTCGTGCTGGGCAAGGCGCTCACCGGACTCGACGCCTTCCGGTGAGGCCGGGACGGGGCGGGGCCGGTGTGCGGCCCTGCCTCAGCTCTGGTTGAAGAACCCGTCCGACCGGTGCGCCGCCGGGGCTCCGCTGACGATCTCGGTGTCGGCGGGGGAGAGGAGGAAGACGCGGGTGGAGACGCGGTCGATGGAACCGCGCAGACCGAAGACCAGCCCGGCCGCGAAGTCGACCACGCGCTTGGCGTCGGCGGGCTCCATGGACGTGAGGTTCATGATGACGGGCACACCCTCGCGGAACAGCTCGCCGATGGTGCGGGCGTCCCGGAAGCTGTCCGGTGTCACCGTGCCGATCCGGCGGCCCTTTTCCTCGGCCGTGTCCGTGGCCACCTTCACCCGGGGATCGGTGACCCAGGCGTCCTCGGAGTCGGGGCCCTCGGAGTAGTCGTCGTCGTAGTAGCGCTCGTCATCGTTGTCGTCGACGAGGCCGAGCCACGCACTCGCCTTGCGTACCGATCCCATGGACGCCTCCTCTCACAGCGGTCATTCTTCCTTTCCGCATCCCTATGGTCATCCATGATGCTGACAACACGCCAAGTGAATAGGCGCCGCGCGGGGGGTTTGTGACGGTACTGGTGCACGGCGAATCCGTCGAGAGCCCGTGTGCCCCAAGGGCGATGCGTGGAACGGGGGCTGACGGGGAGTGAAATATGATTGTCCCCCAATGTGCGCGTGCACACGGGTGATGCGCGGTGCGTACGGGTGAACGAAGGGGGCGAAGCGAGGCGACGGCTTCACCCCGTACGCCCCCAGGGGGACAACCGCCGCTGACGGACGCTCGCCCGTCCATGACTCGCCCGTTCATGACTCGGCCGTCCATGGCAGAAAGCACTTGTTACCGGAAGGGCGAGTTCCGGACATCCCGGGGACCGGACGGCCGGCGGCGACATGGCCGCACTCGTCCCCGGCCGATCCGGACGGGACGGTCCTTTCCCGGCCGCTGACCAGGCGTCGATTCACGGCGGCCACACACCGCCCACGCGAATCGCACACAGTCGCGCGACTGAAAGGTGCCCTTGTGCCGACCGGTCGTTCGGCCGAATACTCCCCCACAGCGCTTGTCAGGAGCACGGCATGTTCGGGACCCGGACGTCCGGCTGCTGACTGCGCCTCACGGCCCGGACCCCACGCGGGCCCCCGACTTCCTTGGTGGAGGAACGAAAAAGTGAGGATCAAGCGCATCACTCCCCGCAGCGGCGTGACGAGACGGACTCGGCTGATCGCCGTCGCATCCGGCCTCGTGGCCGCAGCCGCGTTCGCCGTCCCCAGCGCCAATGCGGCCGACACGCCGACCACCTTCAGCGCGGCCCAGCTCACCAAGGCGAGCGACTCCGTGCTCAAGGCCGACATCCCGGGCACGGCCTGGGCGATCGACAGCAAGACCAACCGGGTTGTCGTCACGGTCGACAGCACGGTCTCCCAGGCCGAGATCAACAAGATCAAGCAGCAGGCGGGGAGCAACGCCGGCGCTCTGACCATCAAGCGCACCCCGGGCAAGTTCACCAAGCTGATCCAGGGCGGTGACGCCATCTACGCGAGCAGCTGGCGCTGCTCCCTCGGCTTCAACGTCCGTGCCAGCAACGGCACCGAGTACTTCCTGACCGCCGGTCACTGCACCGACGGCGCGGGCACCTGGTACTCCAACTCCAGCCGCACCACGGTGCTCGGCACCACGGCGGGCTCCAGCTTCCCGGGCAACGACTACGGCATCGTCCGGTACACCAACTCCTCCGTCAGCCGGCCCGGCACGGCCAACGGCGTGGACATCGTGGGTGCGGCCACCCCGAGCGTGGGCACCACCGTCATCCGTGACGGCTCCACCACGGGCACGCACACCGGCCGGGTCACCGCGCTCAACGCCACGGTCAACTACGGCGGCGGCGACATCGTCTACGGCCTCATCCAGACCAATGTCTGCGCCGAGCCCGGCGACTCCGGCGGCCCGCTCTACTCCAGCAGCGGCATCGCCTACGGTCTGACCTCCGGCGGCAGCGGCAACTGCACCGTCGGCGGCACGACCTTCTTCCAGCCGGTCACCGAGGCGCTGAGCGCCTACGGCGTCCAGGTCTACTGACCCCCGGGCCGGGCCGCCAACCGCGCGGCCCGGCTTCCGCCCCGCCTTCACACGCATCGAAGACCCCGCCCTTGCGCAGGCAAGGGCGGGGTCTTCGTGCGGTACGGAGGACGAGGGCCGATGCGCGGTGGGGCTGGGGGAGCGGGGCGGTGTTCGCGAGCCGTACGGCTTCCGGGTGCCGAGGCGGTGCGGGCGCGGGTGCGGATGAAGCGCTGGGGAAAAGCTGAGGGGAAGAGGAAGTACGGCCACTCCACGGGGAGTTGGGGGGAGTGTGTCGTATGTGCCTGTTCTTCACGCCTGATGACTGTTCGTCAGGTGCATTATCACGAACCCAGGGCATCTATGAGAGTTTTTGCCAACCCGTTACTTCACGCCTGCGCTACTGGCCCGTAACTTGACGAGTGAACAACATCCCGTGATCCGGATCACAGGGCGCAGTGCCGTCGCGCTTCCCCCCACTCGCAAGGAGATCACACGATGCTGCCCTTCAAGCGGGCGGCCAGACCCCTCGTCGCCCTGGTCCTGGCCACCGTGCTCGCCGTCGCCTCCGCCGTCACCGCCCACGCCGCCGGCGCCCCCAGCAGCGGCTGGAACGACTACCGCTGCAGGCCCTCCGCCGCCCACCCCCGCCCCGTCGTCCTCGTCCACGGCACCCTCGGCAACGCCGTGACCAACTGGATCGGGCTCGCTCCGTACCTGAAGGACCGCGGATACTGCGTCTTCTCCCTCGACTACGGTCAGTTGGAGGGCGTCCCGGTCTTCTACGGCCTTGGGCCCATCGACAAGTCGGCGGAGCAACTGGCCGCCTTCGTCGACAAGGTGCTCGCCGCGACCGGCGCCGCCGAGGTCGACCTCGTCGGCCACTCACAGGGCGGCATGATGCCCCGCTACTACCTGAAGTTCCTCGGCGGGGCCGCCAAGGTGAACGCCCTCGTCGGCATAGCGCCCAGCAACCACGGCACCACCCTCAACGGGCTCACCGGCCTGCTGCCGTACTTCCCCGGCGCCGCCGATCTGCTCAAGGCCACCACCCCCGCCCTCGCCGACCAGATCGCCGGATCCGCCTTCCTCACCAAGCTCAACGCGGGCGGCGACACCGTACCCGGCGTGCGCTACACCGTCATCGCCACCAAGTACGACGAGGTGGTCACACCGTGGCGCAGCCAGTACCTGTCCGGTCCCGGCGTGCGCAACGTCCTGCTGCAGGACCTGTGCCCGCTCGACCTGTCCGAGCACCTGGCGATCGGCGTGTTCGACCGCATCGCCTTCCATGAGGTGGCCAACGCGCTCGACCCGGCCCGCGCCACCCCCACCACCTGCGCGTCCGTGTTCAGCTGACGTGCTTCGGGGCCTGTCCGGTCTGAGCCACCGGACAGGCCCCGCGTTCACGGGCCGCGTCAGCGGCCCCGTCGGCCTCCGGCCGCGGCGCGCCGGCGGACCGAGGCGAACAGGGCCGCCGAGCCCAGCGCCAGGGCGACCGCACCGCCGATCGCGAGGTACGGGGTGCTGCTGTCACCGCCGGTCTCGGCGAGGTTCACCGGGGCGCCGTCGGCCTTCGGCCGGTTCGGCTCACCGGCGTCGGCGGCCGGAGCCGCGGCCGGCTGCTCGCCCGCGTCCTCGGCCGTGTCCCGGGGCGCGTCCTTGGCCTCGGCCTTCTGCTCGTCCGTGCCCTTGGCCTCGTCCTCGGCCGAGGCCGGCGACGGGTCCGTGGTCGTGTGGGGGTCCGCGTCCCCCTGGCCGTGGTTCTCGACCGACGACTTGTCGGCACCGGCCTTGATCTGCTGCTCGGTCGGCGCGGAGGCGACCGGCGCCGCTGCGGAACCGCCGGACGCGCCACCGCCGCTCTCACCGCCGAAGGCGACGTCCGAGCAGGAGTAGAACGCCTCCGGGCTGTCCGAGCGCTGCCACACCGTGTACAGCACATGCTTGCCGGAGCGCTCGGGCAGCGTTCCGGAGAAGGTGTAGAAGCCGCCCGAGGCAGCCGGGTCGGTGGCCGTCGCGACCGGGTGCTCCAGATCCAGGTCGCTCCAGGCCAGCGGCTTCGCCGGGTCGTAGCCGGGCTTGGTGATGTAGACCTGGAAGGAGCCCTTGTGCGGGGCGGTCACACGGTACTTGAAGGTGTGGGAGCCGCTGCGCACGGACGTCGCCGGCCAGTCCGCGCGGGGCAGGTCCAGGCCCTTGAACGCCTCGTTGTTCGCGCTGCACAGCTTGCCGTCCGGGATCAGCTCCTGGTGCCGGCCGCCGGCGTCGCCGATCCGGACGCCGTTCCAGTCGTACAGCGCCTGGGTGCCACCGGCCGCGACCGCCGCCTTGCAGGCCGCGGACTTCGGGTTCTCCGGCCCCTCCCCGTAGCACTGGAACACCCGGCTGACCGGGTCCCCCAGGGAACCGTGCGCGGACGCGGGCGCCGCGGCGAGCGCGGTCAGGGCCAGGGAGGGGAGGCCGAGGGCGGCGAGCGTGGCGGCCTTGCGGCGTGCGGACATCAGGGAACTCCTCGGAACGCTTCTGAGTACGGGGGAGTGGGTCCCGCGGGCCGTATTCCGTGGGGGGGTGATCCACGTGGGGGGTGATCCAGAAGCTAGCCCGAAGAAACCGCGAAATCGCCCGCCAGGGGCTCCGGCGGGCGATTCTTATGCTCGCGTTAAGGAAGCGCTGAGGCTGCGCTCAGGTCCGGCCTCGCGGCCCCTGTCCGGTCAGGGCGCCTGCCGGCCGGCCATGGGGCCGGCCGCGGGACACGGGTAGTGCCGATGCCGTTCAGCTGTCCGGCCACCATGTGCGCGCGATGTCCTTGCGGATCTCGGGCCGCCCGACGGAACGCTCGTCGATCTCCTCACGGATCTTGCGAGGGTCCGTCTTCCTCAGGGGCTTCCGCACGGTCACACGGCGCATGGCTGCCTCCTTCGACGCCTACCGGGGTCCGTCTGCCGACGGGGGTAGGCCTTTCGGGTGAGAGTTCCTCATCGGTGCGGGTTTGTCTGTGGTGGCTGTCACGGTTCGGCTGTCAGTGGTCGGCATCACCCTTGTGTCAGTGGCCGGCGTCATCCTTGGACCATGAGCGAACGGACTGCTGCCGGTGATGACGGATCGGCCCGGGAGCGCGTGGACTGGGACGCCCGGGCCGCCGTCTTCGACGACGAGCCGGACCACGGGCTGCGTGATCCACGGGTGCGGGCCGCCTGGGCCGAGCGGCTGCGCGACTGGCTGCCCGGTTCTCCCTCCGACGTCCTCGACCTCGGCTGCGGCACCGGCAGCCTGTCGCTCCTCGCGGCCGAGCAGGGGCACAGGGTGACGGGGGTCGACCTGTCCCCGGCGATGGTGGAGCGGGCTCGCGTCAAGCTCGCCGGCCTCGACGCGGTGTGCCTGGTCGGTGACGCGGCGGACCCGCCGGTGGGCGGGCAGCGCTTCGACGCCGTCCTGGTCCGCCACGTCCTGTGGACGCTGCCCGACCCCGCCCGTGCGCTGCGGCGCTGGAAGGAGCTGCTGCGGCCGGAGGGCCGGATGGTCCTGGTCGAAGGTGTCCGGGGCACGGTCACCCCGATCGGCATACCCTCGAAGCGGCTGACCATGCTTCTGCGGCCACTTGTCTCCCGCCTTCATCTGGAGCACCTGTCGGGCGACGCCGGGCTGTGGGGCAGGGGAGTGGACGACGAACGGTATGCGGTGGTGGCCTCGATCTGAGCACCTGAGCGCCCGGGCCCCGAGGACGGGGGCGGGTGCTCAGGTCAGGTCAGCAGGGCCTCGAAGCCGTCCTCGCGGGCCAGCACCTCCAGCTCGTCGAGCGCGGCCAGAGCGGCGGCGGCCGCCTCGGGATCCTGCTCCGCCAGGCCGCTCGCCGCGAACTCGTCCTCGTCGAGGCGCCGTATGTCCGTACCGTCGGCCGAACGCCACAGATCCAGGTCCAGGTCCTCGACGACGACCTCCACGCCCAGACGGGTCGCGGGGCGGGTCACGTCGCAGTACCAGCCCTTCAGCGCGCCCCGGGCGTCGCGGACCTCCTTCACCGAGTACCAGCGATCGCGCCAGTAGTGCTCGGTGAAGACGTCGCCCGGCTCGAAGCGGACGAAGCCGAAGTCGCGTATCGCCCCGCCCGCCCACGGGGCACGCACGGTGATGCGCGTGCCGTCGTCGACCAGCAGCTCCGCCGGGTAGCGGATCTTGGTGAGACCGGCCTTGACGAGGACCACGTCCAGCCGGCTTCCGGGCTCAGGCCAGATCGCGGACATACCGCACCTCCGTCGCGCACACCTCGTACCCGAGCCACTTGTTGACCGCGATCATCGATCCGTTCCCGGTGTCGTTCCCCGTGAGCGCCTCCGTGTACCCGGCGGCCCGCGCACGATGCAGCGAGTCGTTCTTGGCGAGCTTGGCCAGCCCTCGGCCGCGGAAGGCCCGGGCGGTGCCGGTCATGGAGGTGAAGTAGCGGGTGCCGTCGGTACGGACCGCGGAGAACGCCGCGGGACGGCCGTCGACCACGGCCACCGTTGTCAGCTCGAGACTGAGCAGCGGGTGCCGCCAGTTCTGCTCGAGCCAGGCCTCGTAGTCGCTGAGCTCCAGGTCCATGTCACCCGGCTCGTCCGCCGTCGTCTCCGCCTCCAGCTCGAACAGCGGGCGCGGGTCGTCGGCGAAGTCCGAGCCCGTGCGCAGCTCCACGCCCGGCGGCGGGTCCTGGAGCGGGGGCAGGGCTGTGCCCGTCAGGTCCAGACGGAGAAAGTGCGCGGAGCGGCCGGCCCGGTAGCCGTGCCGCTCGGCGAAGGCGCGGTTGCCCGGCTCGTCCAGCACCCAGGCGAACAGCCTGACCGCCCCGTGCGCGACCAGGTGCTCCTCGGCGGCCCGTACGAGAAGGCTGCCGACACCGCGGCGCGTGTACGCGGGGTCCACGTACACGTTGATGTTGCCCTGGCCGGGTTCGGGGCTCTCGGTGGACAGATGCACCTGCGCCGTGCCGACCACCTCGCCGTCCGCCACGGCGACGAGCGGCCGGTAATGGGCCTCGGGGGACAGATGGGCGAGGTCGTGGACGAGCGATTCGGGGGTGATCAGCAGGTAGGGGAGGGCACGGTGCCGGACACGGGCGAAGCCCTCGAGGTCGGCTCGTGCATCGGGACGCAGGTCGCGGACGATCACAGTCATGGGCACGCACGCTACGGGGGAGGCTCGATCGGACGCCTCCCATTTTCGCCCCGCCCTTTTCCGGGCAGGAGGTTCCGGGCCCGGAGGTGTTCGTTCCCGCCGTCCACTGGGGCGCGGGCGCGCGCATACGGGACAATCGCCTCGTGACCTTGAAGATCCACATCGACGACGGCGCACCCCCCTACGAGCAGGTGCGGGCGCAGATCTCCGAGCAGGCCCGGTCGGGAGCGTTGCCGGTGGGATACCGGCTGCCCACGGTGCGCGGACTGGCCGAGTCGCTCGGGCTCGCGGTGAACACGGTCGCCAAGGCGTACCGGGTGCTGGAGGCGGACGGCGTGATCGAGACACGGGGGCGCAACGGCACGTTCATCGCCGCCGCGGGCTCGGCGGCGGTGCGGGAGGCCGCGGCGGCCGCCCAGGCCTACGCGGAACGGGTACGGCGGCTCGGACTCGGCGAGGACGAGGCGCTGGACGCCGTACGGGACGCCCTGCGGGCGGCCTACGGGGAGTAGGGGAGCCCCGCAGGGCAGGAGCGCCGGCGGAGTCCGTGCCACCGTCAGCCCTTGGACCGCCGGCCCGGCGCCCCGGCGTTCCGGTGAACCGGTCCGCGTCCCCGCCGAAGCACCGGGCGCGCACACGCGGGTGGTGCTTCGGCGGTCTCCGCACGCCCGGGGACGCGTCGGCGCTCCCGCGGGTCCGGGCACAAGCCGGGCACGGCTCCGGATCCGATCGGACAGGGGCCGAATATGGTCAACCCCTGTCCCAAGGGTGATTTCCCCCCTTACTGTTGTCCCTGATGGGACGTCATGGGTGGATTACGGGGGCAGGGCGGTGGCGGCTCACCGCGCTGCTCGGGGTGGGTGCGGTGGTCGTGGCCTTACTCGTGGCCCTGGTGAGCACACTGCCCGGCGGCGCGAGCACCGAGGGCACCACACGCGACGGCGACAAGGTGCACGGCACGCCCGTGTTCCGGCCGGGCGCGGACAGGCCGTACGTCGGCTGGGGCTTCACGCACACCCAGTTCAGCGCCGACGAGGGCAACGCCACGGCGACCGGCCGGGTCAGGAAACTGCTGTCGAGGGACGGCGGCCTGCCGCAGAACCAGGCGATCATGGGCTGGGGTGCCGACAACCCCGAACCGGTCAAGGGACACTACGACTTCGAGGCGCTGGACCGCCGGATCGACTTCATCCGCGCCTCCGGCGGCACCCCGGTGATCACCCTGTGCTGCGCCCCGGACTGGATGAAGGGCGGCCGGGCCGGCGCCGGCAACACCGACTGGAGCCAGGCCGCCCTGGAGACCGCCCCGCTCCCCGAGCACTACAAGGACTTCGCCGCACTCGCCGCGACCGTCGCCAAGCGCTATCCGGACGTACGCCACTTCATCGTCTGGAACGAGTTCAAGGGCTTCTGGAACGACGCCGAGGGCCGCTGGGACTACGAGGGCTACACCAAGCTCTACAACCTGGTCTACACAGCGCTCAAGCAGGTCGACCCCAAGAACATGGTGGGCGGCCCCTACCTCGTCATGGACAGCGTCGACCCGAGGCAGGAGGAGAACGCCTCCACCGTCGTGCGCGGCCCCTGGGGCGCCATGGACCAGCGGGTCCTGGACGCCTTCACCTACTGGAACCAGCACAAGGCCGGCGCCGACTTCGTCGTCGTCGACGGCTCCAGCTACACCACCGAGGGCGACAAGCTGCTGCCCGACGAGTTCGCCGCCACCGACAAGTTCACGGCCGTCGGCCGGTGGGTGCGGCAGCAGACGCCGGGACTGCCGCTGTGGTGGGCCGAGTACTACGTCGAGCCCGCCGACCGCAACGACGACCGCAAGGGCTGGTCCGAGCCGCACCGCGTCGCCGTCCAGGCCGCCGGTCTGATCGCCATCGCCAAGGGCGGTGCCACCTCCGGCTTCTACTGGAACCCCCAGGAGAAGGAGGGCGACTGCCCCGGCTGCCTGTGGACGCCGACCGACTCCTCCGACGGTGGACGGGCACTGCCCCTGTACGGCCTGCTCTCCCGTTTCAGCCGGGAGTTCCCGCCCGGCACCACGTACCGGACGGTGTCCGTCGCCCCGGACGACGTGCCCAACGTACGCGTCCTGGCGAGCGACCGGACCGTCCTGGTGGTCAACACCCTGAACCGGCCGATCAGCGCGAAGGTCGACGGCAAGCGGTTCGACATGAAGGCGTACGAGGTGAAGTGGCTCAAGCGCTGAGGCCGTGCACTCGGGCCGGGCTGCTCACCCGGCCGGGCGCGCTGGCCCCGGCACCGCGCCCGCCGTAGTGCCGTCGGCCGGCGGGGTGTCCCCTCACGGTCCCCTTGACTGCCTTACTGCTCGGCCTTACTGCTCACTGCTCATTGCCGCGAAAGGCGGGGAGGCGCCCTCCGGCACCGGCCCCCGCCCGGCTCGCTCTCCCCGCCGTCGTCCCGTCAGCCGCCCCCCATCGTCAGGAACCGCTGCACCAGCGTGGCGGCCAGTACGCCCAGCAGCGGCAGGGAGAACCAGAAGCTGCCCTGCAGCCACCGCAGCCGGCGCACACTCGGCCGCATCGCGACCCGGACGAACTCCCGGGCCGTGAGCAGTACGACCAGCGCCAGGGCCGCGAGGCCGCCGGCCAGCGACCACGGCGTCCAGGTCACCCGCGGACCGGCCGGCCCCGGTTGGGGCTGCGGCACGGTGTCCCCGGGCTGCTCGCGCAGCGCGTACAGGGCGACGTCGTCGTTGACGAAGACCTTCTGCAGCTCCTGCCGGTTGTCCAGGTTCTCCATGAGCCGCGCGGACCAGGTGTCCGAGTAGCCCGCGTCCATCCGCAGGTACATCACCTGGCTCTCGTTGACCATCAGATACGAGTTCGGGCCCGCGTCCCTGAGCGCCTCGACCAGACCGGAGACCAGCACCGGGTCGGTCGGCGCCTGGGTCGGCACATAGACGACGCGTTCCATGTCCCTGGCGCCCCAGGGCATGGCCGGAGTGACGTGGTCGACCGGGTCGTCGCTCAGCCACAGCAGCCGTACGGTCGGCTCGTCGTGGGCGTAGACGTACTCCATGGCGGCGACCTCGCCGGGCCGGATCCGCTCGAAGGACTCATTGCCCCACCGGGCGACCAGAAAGCCGCCCATGAGCAGCGCACCCGCCGTCAGCGCGGCGAGCGGCGCCAGGCTCACCCGGTCCTTCTCGCGTTCCTCGGCGTTCACCCCGGCCCGCGGGAAGAAGGCGAGCGCCGCCAGCAGGGCGGCGCCGGGCAGCGCGAACATGAACACCCGCAGGGCCATCTCGCCGCCGTAGGACTGCATGCCGAAGCCCAGGAACGGCACGAAGGCGAGCACCGGCAGCGACCGCTCGCGGTACCGGTGCTCGCGCCGCCGCCACCAGCCCCAGCAGGCGAGGGCCATCACGGCACCGGCCAGCAGCACACGTGCGTACAGCACCAGTTGGTGCGTGGAGTCGCCGCCCTGGATACGGCCCGAGACGGACGTCGACACATTGCTGCCGATCCCGCCGACCCCGCCGAACAGCTCGTCGAAGTGCCCGGACCAGTACGGCTCGGCCATGAAGCCCAGCCAGGACACCACCACCACCGCGAACAGCACGGGCAGGCCGCGCAGTTCGGACCGGCCGGCCAGGACCAGTACGGCCAGCACCCCCAGCATCACGAACGGGGTGAGCTGGTGGGCCGGGACACTGGCGAGGAACAGGCCGATCACGACCGCGAGCAGCACGGCCCGCTGCGGCCGGCCGGCCGGCTCGACCTCCGCCTCGCCGGGGCGCACCTTAGTCCACAGCATGCGCGGCGCCCGGAACCAGACCAGCAGGATCGCCACGAAGACCAGGTAGAGCAGATAGGTGAAGCCCTGCGGGGAGAAGTAGTCCTGGCCCACCCAGCCGCCGAGCACGAAGATCCATACGCCGGTCCACCTGGCCCGCCAGCTCGCCCGCATCGAACGGGCCAGCAGGAACATCGGCGCCAGGTACAGCAGTTGCATGGTCAGCGGCCACCAGCGGATGACCTCGGTGAGGTCGTTCAGCCCGCAGGCGCCGGCGACGAACGCGGCCACCGCGAAGAACCCGGGCCAGCTCCAGCGCGCGTCCAGGTCCGGTACGGCCGACCCGGTGCGATGGATGTAGTCGATGAACCCCAGGTGCTGCCAGGCCGTCGCGAACCGCGGCTCGCTCTCGATCACGGCGGGCAGCGCGTGCAGGGAGACGACGGTCGCGAGCAGGGTGACCAGCAGCAGTGCCCGGTGCTCGCGGCGCAGCCACAGCAGCGCGGCGAACACCACGGCCAGCAGGGCCGCTCCGGCCAGGGTCAGCGACGGCAGGACGGAGACCAGGCCGAGCCCGCCCATCCGGTCCAGGCCGGCGTCGCCGAGGCGCAGCGCGGGCACCCAGTACAGCAGCAGGGCGGCGGTCAGCAGGCAGCCGAGGAGGACACCGGGCCGGGTGGGCGTCAGACGCCGCCGCCAGGACCGCGGGGGTTCGTCGGGAGGGGGCTCCTCCTTCGTTCCGGGGGCGGGGTCCGGCTCGAATCCGGGAACGGGCGCCGCTGTCGCCGCCCTCGGCAGGACGGCCCGCTCCTCCTCGGCGAACGGTGCGTCCACCTCCCGTTCCGCGAACGGCATGTCCACCTCCCGCTCAGTCGGCCCGTGCGACGCCTTCGGGCCCGGCTTCCGCTGCTCCACGGGCAGTCCCAGGTGTTCGGGCGGCCGTGCGGACGGGACGGAAGGCCCCAGGGCGGTGCCGGCGGGCGGGGTGTCCGGCCCGGGCCGTACGTCCGGCCGCCGCTCCACATGGTCGAAGTCGGCGTGGAGACCCAGGACCAGGGTGTCGGAGTCCAGCGCCCAGGCGGGCCGCCGGCGCGGCGTGCCCTCGACGGGGATCTCGCGCACCCGGGGAGCGGCGAGGGTCCCGTCGGGTGCCGTGTCCTCGGGGGCGGCGGCGGCCGGGGTGCCCTTGGTGATCCGGTACAGCCGGGGTGCGGCGATCGCGACGATCACGGCAAGGCTGGCGATCTCCGCGACGCCCGCGCCGGTCAGCCCCATCCGGGGGAGCAGCAGCAGCGTCAGTCCGAGCACCAGCACGCACAGCAGGCCCTGCAGCCAGGCCAGTCCGGCCGTGCGGCTCTGTGCGCGCAGCACCGCGAAGTACGTCTCCATCACGACCCGCAGCAGCGCGCCCACGGCGAACCAGCGCAGCAGCGGAGTCGCCGCGTGGGCGTAGTCCTCGCCGAAGACCCGCAGGACCTGCGGTGCCAGCAGGAACATCAGCCCGCAGATCGGCAGCATGATCCGGGCCATCCGCAGCAGGGCCGCCCGGGTGTTGGCGGCCAGCCGCGCCGGGTCGTGCGAGCCCTCCACGGTCAGCGAGGCGCCCATGTTGATGGCGAGCAGATTGACCGTTCCGCCGATCGTCGTCGTGATGTAGAAGTACGCGTTGTCCGCGGAGCTGACCTGCGAGGCGATGATCACCGGCACCATGTAGACGACCGCGAGCGAGAACAGCGAGCCGGTGTAGTCGCCGGCCAGGAACCGCCCGAGCTCCCTCATCGTCGGCGGTTTCGCGTGGTCCTCGGTCGCCTTCACATGCCGGGGCACCAGACGCCGGAACACCAGCCAGCCCAGCGGCACGATGGAGAAGGCGATCGCCAGCCCCCAGGAGACGAAGACACCCGTCGCCGGGATCACGGCGGCCAGGGCGACCAGCAGCGCCAGCTTCACCGCCGAGAACACGGTGTTGCCGACCGGCACCCAGGGGGCGCTGCGCAGCCCGGTCAGCACCCCGTCCTGCAGGGTGAGCAGGTTCCAGGCCACCACGACCACGACGAAGCCCAGGCCGTACAAAGGCCCGTGCAGGAAGCGGTACGACGGCCCCCACAGATCCAGCGTGAACAGGAAGACTCCGGCCGCGCAGGCCACGATCAGCGAACTGGTCGTATAGGTGAGGGCGATCAGACGGCCGGTGGCGTGGCCGGAGACCGGGATGAAGCGGGCCAGGGCACCGGTGAGCGTCACCGCGGTCAGCCCGGCGAGGAGCTTCATGGCGGCGATGGCGGCCGAGCCCTGGCCGACCGCGTCGGCGGAGTAGTAACGGGCGGCGATCAGCCAGTAGCCGAGGCCCAGCACCGCGGAGATCCCGGTGTTGAGCATCAGCGCGTAGGCGTTGCGGAACAGCGGATTGCCGCCGCCGGGCCGGTCCCGTCCGGGCAGCCGCAGCCGGCGCCCCGGCTGTTCGGGGGCGCGGGGCTCGGGGGTCGACGCCTCGGTGGCGGTGGTCGTGTCAGACACTGCTGCGGATGGCCTTCCGGCGGACCTGACGTGCTCTGCGGACCAGGGCGTACCCCTTGGTGAGGACGCGGTCCCTGGCGAAGTTCCGGGCGATCGCGCGGCCCTGGACGAGCTGTTCGAACTCCTCGAGGGTGGTGCTGCGGCGCACGGTGAGCCGTTGCAGGGCGTACGGACCCTGCCGGCGGCGTGCCAGTCCGTTGCCGACGGCGAGGGCCTGCCTGAAGCCCGCCGCCCGTACCCGTGCCCGCACCCGGCGGTCGGAGTAGCCGTAGGGGTAGGCGAAGGAGACCGGGGCGGTGCCCAGTTCACCGGTGACGATCTCCTTGCAGCGGATCAGCTCCGACCACAGGGCGTCGTCGTCGATCTGGTCCAGCTGCGGATGGGTGTGGCTGTGCCCGCCGATCTCGACTCCCTCGGCCGCGAGGGCGCGCACCTGGTCCCAGTCGAGCATGGTGTCCAGGGCGCCCCCGGTGTCGTACGCCCCCCTGATCCAGCCGGTGGAGACGAACAGCGTGGCCGGGAAGCCGTATCCCGCCAGCACGGGCAGGGCGTGCCGGTGGACGCCCTCGTAGCCGTCGTCGAAGGTGATCAGCACGGGGTCCGGGGGCAGCGGCACGAAGCCCTCCGAGCGCCAGTGGGCGGCCAGCTGGGCGGTGGTCACCGGGTGGAGGCCCAGGCCCTTGATCACGCCCATCTGCTCCGCGAACGCCTCCGGTGCCACGGACAGGGCGCGCGTGGCCTTGTTGGGCTCGGATGCGACCGCGTGGTACATGAGCACCGGTACGGGTGCGTTCATGCGTCCTCTCCCCCCTCGCCGTTCTCGATCTCCACGATCCGGAAGCGGGTGCCGCCCCGGCGCGCCCGGATGCTGCCGACGGCGTAGCCGCCCGCGGCCGCGAGCACTCCGGCGACGATCGCACCGGCCCGGCCCGCGCCGCCCGGCCGGGCCAGCAGGGCGTCGCGCACCCCGCGGGCCACTCCGGCGGGCAGGACCCGGGTGGTGTAACGGCGTTCGGACTCGAGGCCCTTGGCCGCGCCGACGCTGCGGGCCACCAGCGCCTTGGACAGGCCCTCGGCGTAGGCGCGGGTGCGGAAGTAGCGGAAGCGTTCGCGCGAGGCCGGCACCCGGTGGTGGATGACCGCGCGGTCGTCGATCAGAAGGACCGCGTCCGGCCGGGCCTTGCCGAGCCGGATGCACAGCTCCGTCTCCTCGCAGCCCAGCGGGCGCTTGTCGCCGTCGCGTCCGATGCCGGTGGCGAAGCCGCCCGCCACGTCGAACGCCGTACGCCGGAAGGAGGCGTTGCCGCCGAGCACATTGCGCACCCGGACCCGGCCCGGCGGCAGTCCCTTGTAGGTGCAGCCCACCACCCAGTCGAACTCCTCCGGGAACCAGGCCGGCCGGCGGCCCGACGCCCAGATGGGCACCGTACGGCCGCCCACCGCCATCACCCTCGGGTCGGCGTACCCCTCGGCGAAGTACCGCAGCCAGTCCCGTTCGGCCACCGCGTCGTCGTCGAGGAAGGCGATGATCTCGCCGCGGGAGGCGGCGATGCCGGTGTTGCGGCCGGCGGACAGGCCGCGGGGGCCCGCGTTGGCGAGCACCCGTACGTCCGCGGCCTCCTTGTACTCCCGTGTCAGCCGGTCCAGGAGCGCCTGGTTGTGGTCCACGACCAGAAGCGTCTCCAGGGCCGGCCGGGACTGCGCCCGCACCGAGGAGACCGCCGCGAGGATGTCCTCGAAGCGGTCCTCGGTGTAGACGCAGATCACGACGGAGATGCCGGGATCGCTCAAGACACTTCTCCCCGCACGGTGTCGAGCAGGGGGGAGTGCCGCTCCTGGCGGCGCAGCTCGCGCCGGTTGGAGCGCTCCTTGAGGATCACCCGCAGCACCCGCAGCCCGTCGCGCACGGCGCGCAGATTGCTGGTGCCGTGGATGCGCAGGTACTCGTGGCTGGGGATCTCCTGCACCTTCAGCCCGGCCTTGACCACTCTGATGTTCATCAGCGTCTCGACCTCGAAGCCGGTGCAGTCCAGGTCGATCTTGTCCAGGCAGTGCCGCCAGAAGGCGTTGTAGCCGTAGCACAGGTCGGTGTAGCGGGCACCGAACTTGCGGTTGACCGCGGCGCACAGGATCCGGTTGCCGAGCTTGCGGATGAAGGTCATGTCGTCGGTGCCGCCGCCGTTGGCGAACCGGGACCCCTTGGCGAAGTCCGCGCCCGAGACCAGTGCGGAGACGAAGGAGACGATCTCGCCGCCGTCGGCCGAACCGTCCGCGTCGACCATCACGATGATGTCGCCGGTGCACGCCTCGAAGCCGGTGATCAGGGCATCCCCCTTGCCCTTGCCGCGCTGTGTCACGACCTTCACGTCGGGCCACAGCTCGCGGGCCACTTCGACGGTGTTGTCGGTCGAGTTGCCGTCGACGAGGACCACTTCGTGTATCCACCCGGGAAGCGTCTTGAAGACGTAGGGCAGATTCTCCGCCTCGTTCATGGCGGGGATCACCACGCTCACCGGTGGTGCGATCGCCAAGTGGGAGGAGATCGGCCGGAATGCGGTGGCCGTCGGTTCCTGCGTTCCCTGTGCCGAGGAAGGCGGGCGCGGAACGGAGCCCATGATGTCGTGTCCCTCTCGTCCGGCGGACCGCCCGCTCTGGGGCGGCCCGGCTGTCTGTCCGGTTCGAAAGGGGGGTTTGTCACCCGGGCGCGCCGCAACGGCTCCTGGGCGCACGCCGGGTGGGTCGGTGAAGCTGGCCGGCCCGCCGGGTCGACGGCAGCCGGTCGCGCGGCACGGCTCGGTCACATCTGCGGTCACCGAGCACGGCACCCCCCTACCGCGCTCCGCGCCGGATGCGTCCTGGCTCTGACCCTCCCCTGGAGCCGCTTGCTGACGCACCGATGCGGATGAGATGTACGACAGTATTGATGATTGAACCAGTATGGCAAGACCTGGAATCAGGCCTCACATTTTTGCTGATTTTCCCGTTGTGAAACCATGTGCGCGCTGATCACAGCCTTGATCGGATTTTTCCTATCCGTTTGAGGAGCTTGTCCGCGGGCTCGAACAGCTCCGGCCGTGACTGCACCGTGTTCCGTAGCGCCCGGACCGGGGCGCGGTGCGCCCGGTGCGCGATCGCCACGGGGTGACGTCGTGTCACCCATCCCTCGGACACCGTGAGTTCACGTGTCTTCAGGGAGTCCTTGTATCTCTTCTGCCCCCGGCCGAGGTCGAGGTGGGCGATGCCGTCGTCGGCGGCTGCCTCGGCCATGTGCAGATACATGATCAGTCCCGGGGAGAACCGTCCGTACGCCGGGTCGTACGCCGGGAACCAGGAGGAGAGCACCCGCTCGGTGCGCAGTCCGAAGTGGGCGGCGACCGGGCGGTCGTTCGCGTACAGCACCGACAGAATGCCCGCGAACGGGTCGGATCGGGTGTGGAACAGCCGGGTGACCAGAGCGGTGATCCATGCGTGCGCGAAGCGGTCGCTGCGTCCGGTCCGCCGGTACTGGGCGGACTTCCAGCCCATCAGCGTGCGCAGCACGGCCGGGTCGCGTTCGTCGTGGACATAGCGCACGGGGCCCACGTCGCGCTTCAGCCTGCGCTCCTTGGCCCAGGTGCTGCGGAGGAAACTCGGTGAGCGGGCGCGCAGTTCGCGCAGATAGACGTCATAGCCCCGGTCCACGTCCATGACCGGGGACGGGAAGGTGCCGGTGGCGCCGGCCTCGAACGGCTTCTGGCCCGCCACCAGGTGGTCGTACTCCCAGATGGCGAGCCCGCAGGCCCGCAGCAGCTCACGGGCGTCCCAGATGAAGCCGGGCCGGTGGACCAGGCCCTGGCAGTCGGAGACGCCGAGCCCGATGGCCCGGCCGACGCCGGTGGCGGTTCTCTGGAACGGGAAGAACGCGGCCGGCTCGCCGTTCTCGCGGATCACCGCGATCCGCACCCCGCGTCTGCACCTGCCCACCGCGAGGGCGAACTCGGGGGAGAGGAACGGGTTCGCCAGCTCCTCCAGGCCGTGCAGATGGGCCTTGGACTGCATGGCCGTCCACGCCGCCCGGTCGGCGGCGCTCAACTCGCCGGGGCGGTACACGCTGATGTCCACGTCAGAAGCCCTGTCTCTTCACCGTACGGCCGCACCGGCGCCGTACCAGAACCAGCAGGAGAACGAGGGAGCTGAACGCGGTGACGGTCATCAGCCCACCGCTGACGGACCATCGGTGCAGGGTCAGCATTCCCTGGGCCACCAGCATGTCGAGAACGACGGCGCCCGCCGCTGAGACAAGCACACGGCTGAAGGGATCCAGTCCGCGCAGTGTGGCCGCGATGGCGGCGGCCGGCACCGCCACCAGGAGAAACAGTGTCAGCGGACCACGCAGGACGGAGTCCGATCCGGTGAGTGCGAGCAGCGCGCCGGTTCCTCCGGCGGCCGTCGCGGCGCCCGCGAGCAGCGGCGACAGGTCCCTCCCCGGCCCTGGTCGCTTCGTCGCGGCGCCCTCTGATGAAGCTGTTGTGACGTCGATGGTCTGCATTGGCGACTTTGCCCCCCGAAGCGCCGGATGCCAGGCTTCAATGTCGCGCAGCCGTACAGGGATCGTCAAGACACGGAATTCACCCGTAAGGGTTCTTGTGGGCGCTTGATCCCCTCTTCGGGATCCTTCATCCATCTCCAGCCGCTTTTCGGTCAGTTGGCCGAAAGGGCATGGCAACGACCGCTCTCGGCACCGCATCTTGTTGATCGTTAAAAAATTTTGGCATGGACACTTCCTGTCAACACGCGTAGCTGGTACGACAGTTGTGGCAGAGATCCTGCTAAAGGGAGGTTCCATGAGACGTTCCCGGTTTGTCGCCTATATCGGTTCTCTCCTCCTGGCCGTCGGACTCGCCCTGACCGGGGCGGCGACGGCACACGCTCAACAGGCCGCCGCCGGCGGCTATGTGGCCCTCGGCGACTCCTACTCCTCCGGGGTCGGCGCCGGCAGCTACATCGACTCCAGCGGCAGCTGCAAACGCAGCACGAAGGCGTATCCGTACCTGTGGAACGCCGCGCACTCACCCTCGTCGTTCGCCTTCACCGCCTGCTCGGGCGCCCGGACGGACGACGTACTGGCGAACCAGCTCGGCCCGCTCAACTCCGGCACCGCACTCGTGTCGATCACCATCGGCGGCAACGACGCCGGATTCGCCGACGTCATGACGACCTGTGTGATCCAGTCCGACAGCGCCTGCGTCTCACGCATCAACACCGCGAAGGCGTACGTCGACTCGACCCTGCCCGGAAAGCTCAGCAACCTCTACTCGGCGATCCGCGCCAAGGCGCCCAACGCGCGCGTGGTCGTGCTCGGCTACCCCCGCTTCTACATGCTCGGCCAGCTCTGCCTGGGCCTGTCCGAGACCAAGCGCGCCGCCATCAACGGCGCGGCCGACCACCTCAACGCCGCCATCGCGAGGGTCGTCGCGAACCACGGCTTCGTCTTCGGCGACGTCCGTCCCGCCTTCAGCGGCCACGAGATCTGCTCCGGCAACTCCTGGCTGCACAGCGTCGACTGGCTGAACATCGGCAACTCCTACCACCCGACGGCAGCCGGCCAGTCCGGTGGCTATCTGCCGGTCCTCACCGGCGCGGCCTGATCTCTGCTCTTCCTGTCCCTCACGTCGTCCCCCACGTTGTCCCTCGCGTGATCCTCACGCGATCCCTCACGGAAGAGACACGTTGACCCTCACGGAAAAGAAGAGACAGAAGCCGTGTCCGCGGCGGAGACCCTGCCTGTGCCGGGGTCTCCGCCCATGCCGTTGACGGAGGATGACGACCGGACGTCTTTTCTCCGTTTGCCCCTCCCTTAGCCCTTCCCTTTGTTCCTCCCTTCGTTCCTTCCTTTCTTCCTTCCTTTCTTCCTGTCCGACCCGCGTTTTCGGCCCGCTCGTCCGTACTTCTCTCAGGGGCGCGCCCGCTGCGCGTACCGTACGCGACAGGTCGAGCCCACGGCGATCGGCGGAGAGGAGGCGACGAGTGGAGGCGGACGAGCTTCTGGTGCTCGTGGCAAGGGGCGACCAGAAAGCATTCGAGAGGCTGTACGACCTGGTGTCCGGGCCCGTCTACGGACTGGTGCAGCGCGTGGTGCGCGACCCCGCCCAGTCCGAGGAGGTGGCCCAGGAGGCGCTGCTCGAACTGTGGCGCTCCGCCGCGAGGTTCGACCCCGCGCGGGGCAGCGCCCTGTCCTGGGTGCTCACCCTCGCCCACCGCCGCGCCGTGGACCGGGTGCGCAGCGCCCGCGCCGCCGGCGAACGCGAGCGCCGCGAGGCGCTGCGCGCCGCCTCACCCGCCTTCGACCATGTCGCCGAGGAGGTCGAGGCCGGCCTGGAACGCGAGTGGGTACGGCGCTGTCTGGACCGTCTCACCGCGCTGCAGCGCCAGTCCGTCACCCTCGCCTACTACGACGGCTACACCTACCGCGAAGTGGCCGAACGGCTGTCCCTGCCGCTGGGCACGGTCAAGACGCGGATGCGCGACGGACTCACCCGCCTGCGCGAGTGCCTGGGAGGAGTCGCGTGAGCCTGCTCGGCCGTCTGCTGCGCCGCGAGGACCTGCACTCGCTGGCCGCGCCCTACGCCCTCGACGCCCTGGACCCCGCCGAACGGGCCCGCTTCGAGAAGCATCTGAGGAGCTGTCACCCGTGCGACGCCGAGGTGCGCGCCCTGTCCGAGGACGCGGCCAGGCTGGCCTGTTCCGCGGCTGCTCCGCCGCCCCCCGCGCTGCGCGACCGGGTCCTGGCCGCCGTACGCGACACTCCCCAGGACCCCGCACCGGCGAAGGGGCGCACATCCCAGCTTCCCCCGCATGTCTGGGGCACCCAGCCGCCTCCCCCGCGCATCCGTGCGCCCCGGCCGCGCCCCCTGTTCGTTCCGTTCGCCACCATGACCGCCGCCGCGGCGCTCGTCGTCGCCGCGCTGTTCGCCGTCCAGGCGCACCGGACCCAGGAGGAACTGGACGCCCAGCGGGACCGGACACGTGAGATCACCCGGGTGCTGGCCGCACCCGACGCACGGGCCGCCACCGGCCGGGACGCACGGGGCCGCGGCATCGCGGTGATCGCTTCCGCCTCCGAGGGACGGGCCGTGGTCACCCTGAGCGGATACGCGGCTCCGCCCCCCGGCCGGGTGCACCAGCTCTGGCTCATGCGCCCCGGCGCACCACCGCGCTCCCTCGGACTCTTCACACAGGGCGAGCCTCTGACCGTCACGGGCCTTGCCAGGAAGGCCACCTCACTGGCCGTCACGGTCGAACCCGACGGAGGGTCGGTTCGGCCCACCACCCGGCCCTTTGTCCAACTCACCTTGAAAACGGTCGGATTCGGAGAGTAAGCGTCAATCCCCTTACGCGTTGCGTGAATCCTGCGGCCGCGATACATGAGTGCCCCAAGAGGGCGATAGGGTTACTCTGCCCGGGCTGGGTGGACTCGTACGGGTGGGGAGTGACGGTGGGGAGTGACATGGAGCAGATAACAGCGCGCGGCAGGGCGAGGGTCCCTGCGGTCACCTGCGGGAGCAGCGCGACCAGCTCACGTCTCGACCGTCATCTCTCGGTGCTGTCCGGCCCCGCCGCGCCGAAGCACGAGGTGGCGGAGGCGACGTCACTGGTACGCGAGCTGACCGCGCGCGGTCCGCACGACCGCACGGACAGGGACGCGCGGGTGAGCCGGGTGTCGCTGTTCGCGCCGCTGCGCCGCCTGCGTCGCTCCCTGTTCGGCGGGCACTGAGCGCGACCGGCGTTCCGGCCGGCGTACGACGTTCCTCTCGGTTCCTCCCGGCTCGTTCACCGCACCCGTGCTCAGGCCACCACGCCGTCCCGGCGCAGCGCCGCGATCTCGTCGTCCGTCACCCCCAGACCACGCAGCAGCGTGTCGGTGTGCTGCCCGAGCGCGGGCACATCCCCCATCCGAGGCCCGGCCCCGCCCGGCAGCGTGATCGGCGGCAGCAGCGTCCTGAGCGGCCCGACCGGCGTCCCCATCTCCCGCCACCGCTTCCGGGCCGCCAGCTGCGGATGCTCCGCCAGCTCGTGCACGTCCCGCAGGCGTGCACAGGCGATCCCCGCGGCCTCCAGCCGGTCCAGCGCCTCGTCGGTGCCGAGCGCACCCAGTGCCCCGGCGACCAGCGCGTCGGTCTGCTCCCGGTGCGCGACCCGCGCCGCGTTCGTCGCGAACGCCGGGTCCGTCCCCAGCTCCGGCCGCTCCAGCACCTGCTCGGCCAGCCGACGCCACTCCCGGTCGTTCTGCACCGACAGCAGCACCCGCCCGCCGTCCGCGGTCGGGTAGGCGTCGTAGGGGACGATGACGGCGTGCGCGAGCCCGGTGCGCGCCGGGGCGGTGCCGCCGTGCAGGGTGTGGTGCAGCGGATGCCCCATCCACTCCGCGAGCGCCTCCAGCATCGACACCTCCACCGGCCCGCCGCGCCCGGTGGTGCCGCGCCGCACCAGCGCGGCCAGCACACCCGAGAAGGCATACATGGCCGCCGCGATGTCCGCCGCCGGGATGCCCGCCTTCACCGGCTGCTCGGGCGTCCCGGTCACCGACACCAGCCCCGCCTCGCACTGCACGAGCATGTCGTACGCCCGCTTGTACGCGTACGGACCGCCGGAGCCGTACCCCGAGATGTCCACCGCGATCAGCCGCGGATGCTCGGCGCACAGCGTGGCCGCGTCCAGCCCGAGCCGGGCCGCCGCGCCCTGCGCGAGGTTCTGCACGAACACGTCCGCGTCGGCGATCAGCCGCCGGACGATGTCCAGCCCCCGCGGATCCTTCAGATCCAGCGCTATCGACTCCTTCCCCCGGTTGCACCACACGAAGTGCGAGGCGAGCCCCTTGGCCGCGGTGTCGTACCTCCGGGCGAAGTCGCCCCCGTCGACCCGCTCCACCTTCACGACCCTGGCCCCGAGATCGGCCAGCTGCCGGGTGGCGAAGGGCGCCGAGACGGCCTGCTCGACGGCGACGACGGTGATGCCCTCCAGGGGCAGGGGAAGCTGCTCCATGAACTGGATCATGGCCTGGGAGCGGCGGTTTTGTCAGCAGCGGGGCGTGACCGGCCGACGGGCGCGCCGGGGAGGGCCGGGGGAGGCCGGGGAAGGCCGGGTCCGGGGGCGCCGGAGGCGGGGCACGCACGGACGCCGGGACGGGACGCCGGACGTCCTCGCGCCGGACGTCCTCACGCTGGCCGACCTCACGCCGGCCGACCTCGTGCCGGCCGACCTCGTGCCGTACGGCCGAGCCCCCCCCGCCGGCTGCCGGGCCGGCTGCCGGGGCATCGGACCAAGACGAGGCGTCGGACCAGGACGAGGCGTCAGACCAGGGCGAACTGGCCCTCCGGGCCCTCCTCGAGGTGGTCGAGGACCGTGGCCGGCCGGCGGGCGGCCGCCGGTACCGGCAGGACACCCGCGGACCTCAGGTCGGCGGCGGTGATCGGGGCGGTGACCGTCAGGGCCTCCTGCCGGGGCCGCAGCTCCGCCAGCAGCGCGAGGACCGTGATCAGTTCCAGGAGCTCGGACGTCCACGCCTGCGGCCAGACCGCCGGGCGGATCGCCGCCAGCGTGCCCGGTTCGCCCTCCGCGGTCCGTGCGGCGAACCACTGCTCCAGGACGCGCACCGAGCCGGCCCGGAAGTCCCAGGCCTCGGACGGCACGGGGGAGATACGGCCCTCGTCGAGGTACAGGGTCTCCTCGTCCCGGTCGTAGCGCAGGGTCCGCGGACGGGAGGGCAGCGGGGCGCGGACGTAGGGGCGGCGGCCACCGGGCAGCTTGGGGCGTTCGCCGTCACGGCGCATCAGCCACAGCATCCGGCGGCCCAGCTCCACCCCCTCCGCCCACACTCCGGCGTCCTCCGTGAGCGGGACGGCCGGACCGGGGCGCACGGTCGCGAGCGTCCAGGCGAGGACGTCCAGCGGGGTGGGGGAGTGCCCGAGACGGGCGGCGAGGTGCTCGAGCAGACCGGGCGCCAGATTCGGCTCCCGCGCCCCCGGCCGGCGGTACAGGGGACGGACGCGGCCCGGGCGGAGGAGCGGCAGCAGGGAGGTCGCCAGCAGGAGCGGCTCCGCGGTGCCGGGCGCGGCGGCCGGCTCGGTGACGAAGACCTGCCGGGCGTCGGCCACCCGCCACAGCTCCGGGCGGGCCGCGTCGATCAGACGGTGATCGGGGATCAGCCACTGCTCGTCGAAGGGCGCCACCAGCACGCGGACCGGTTCCGGGCAGGGCCCCGAGGCACGGATCAGCTTCTCGGTGCCGCCGGTCCGGCCCGGCAGCTGTCCGACCGCCGTGTACGGCGTCCGTGAGCGCGTCGGCTCGAACAGGGCTTCCCGGTCGGGCCCTTCGGCCTTCAGCAGGGTCTCCCAGCGGGCCTTCAGACACCCCGCGTCGGGCGCCGTCGGCCACCCCCGCCCGACCCGTGGCGATGCGACGGACCACGGCATGAGGTCGGCCAGCGGCACAGCGTCGTCGTGCGTCACGCCCGGCATCGTACGACCTGCCCCAAACGGCCGGCTCAGGTGGCGTCGAGGGTGACCGAGAAGGAGAAACGGTCCCCGCGGTAGTGGATGACCGCCACGTCCAGCGGCCGTCCCGCCGTGTCGTAGGTGACCCCCGTGTAGTGCAGGATCGGGCTGAGCAGCGGGACGTCGAGCAGGCGCGCCGTCTCCGGGTCGGCCAGCCGTGCCTCCACCGTGTCCGTGATCCGCGCGATGTCCGCGCCGGCCACGTCCCGCAGCACCTTGGTCATCGGCCACCGCAGCAGATCGTCCACGGGGATGTGCCGGGCCAGCTCCGGACGGACGTAGTTGCGGGCGTGGTTGGTCGGCTCACCGGTCTTCTCGTCGCTGCGCAGCCGGTGGTACGTCGCCACCTCGTCCAGGTCGGGGAAGAACTCGGCGAGTTCGGCGGGCACGGGAGCCGTGCCGTGGTCCAGCAGCTCGGTGGTCATACCGGACTGCTGGGCCACGATCGCGTCCACCGAGCCGAGGAGCCGTACCGGGGCGCCCCGCCGGGCGTTCGGCTCGATGAAGGTGCCACGCCGCCGGTGCCGGGTGATCAGACCCTCGTCCTCCAGCTCCTTCAGCGCCTGCCGCATGGTCAGCACGCTCACGCCGTAGTGCTCCGCGAGCTGTTCCTCGGTGGGCAGACGCAGCGGGTCCCGGGGCGAGCGGCTGAGGATCGAGGCACGCAGCGACTGGGACACCTGGTACCACAGCGGCAGCTTGCGGTTCAGGACGATCGAATCCGGAGCGAAGGAGGTCACGGGCCATCCGTACCGGTCGGGAAACTCTCAGGGCAAGGGGCGGAAGTGCCGCTTGAGACCTTGCCACACATCGTCGTACCGCTGCTGCAGGTGTTCGGCGCGCACCGCCTGGGGCGTGAGCCTCACCGGCCAGCGGGTCTCGAACATGAACGCCAGCCCGTCGTCCACCTTCTGCGGCTTCAGCTCGGCCGCGCTCGCCTTGTCGAAGGTCTCCAGGTCCGGGCCGTGCGCCGACATCATGTTGTGCAGGGAGCCGCCGCCCGGCACGAAGCCCTCCGCCTTCGCGTCGTAGGCGCCTTCGATCAGGCCCATGTACTCGCTCATCACATTCCGGTGGAAGTACGGCGGCCGGAAGGTGTCCTCGCCCACCAGCCAGCGCGGCGCGAAGACGACGAAGTCGATGCCGGCCAGACCCGGGGTGTCGGAGGGCGAGGTCAGCACCGTGAAGATCGACGGGTCCGGGTGGTCGTACGAGATCGAGCCGATGACATTGAAACGGCGCAGGTCGTAGACGTACGGCACATGGTTGCCGTGCCAGGCGACGACATCGAGCGGGGAGTGGCCGTAGGTGGCGGCCCACAGGTTGCCGCAGAACTTGTTCACCACCTCCACCGGGCCCTCCACGTCCTCGTACGCGGCGACGGGCGCCATGAAGTCCCGCGGGTTGGCGAGGCCGTTGGCGCCGATGGGACCGAGGTCGGGGAGGCGGAAGGGGGCGCCGTAGTTCTCGCAGACGTAGCCGCGGGCGGTGCCGTCCAGGAGGTCGACGCGGAAGCGCACCCCGCGCGGGATCAGCGCCACATGGCCGGGCTCGGCGTGCAGCAGACCGAACTCCGTGCGCAGCAGCAGCCCGCCGCGCTCGGGGACGATCAGCAGCTCGCCGTCCGAGTTGCCGAAGACGCGCTCCATCGAGGCGTTGGCGTGGTACAGGTGCACGGCCATGCCGGTGCGCTGGGTGACGTCGCCGTTGCCGCCGAGGGTCCACAGGCCGGCCAGGAAGTCCGTGCCCGGGGCGGGCTCCGGCAGGGGGTCCCAGCGCAGCCGGTTCGGGTCGGGCACGGTCTGGTTGAAGGGGGCCGTGCGCAGAGTGCCGTTGTCGGTGCGGGCGAACGGCGGGTGCACGGCCGAGGGGCGGATGCGGTACAGCCACGAGCGGCGGTTGTGGGCACGGGGCTCGGTGAACGCCGTACCGCTGAGCTGCTCGGCGTACAGCCCGAGCGGGGCGCGCTGCGGGGAGTTGCGGCCCACGGGCAGGGCTCCCGGGATCGCCTCCGAACTGTGCTCGTTGCCGAAGCCGGAGAGGTAGGTCAGTTTCTCGGCAATGCTGCGCGCGTCGTCCCCACTCATGATCGCTCCCTTGCGGTTTGATTCCTATGGGGCACCATAGGATTGGGTTCTCCGGGGCGCAAGCCCCCTGCATCCTCGGGACGAGCTCCCTGCGCCCCCGGGAGGACTGAAACCGGACTTCAGGGGGACCGGATCCGGACTTCAGGGGGATCCGGCGGGGCGTACCGCCGCCCTACGCTCCCCGCCATGTTGTCGTGGACACGAGGATTTCTGGCCGCGCTCGCGCTCGGTGCCCTGCTGTCCGCCGGGCCGGCGGGCTGCGGGCCGGACGGTGCGCGCGAAGGCACGGAGCGGAAGGCGGCCGAGCCCGTGGGCAGGCTCCTCGACCGCGCCGACGAGGAGGGGCGGCGCTACCGCGAGGTGGACGAGAAGGGCGCACCCGAAGTCGGTGTCGAGGTCCAGCCGGACACCGGCGGTGACTGGGACATACGGCTGACCGTCCGCCGCTTCCGCTTCTCGCCGCCCGGCACCGAGCCCCGGGCGGTGCCCGGCCGCGGTCATGTCCGCCTGCTCGTGGACGGCCGGCCGGTGGCCCTTCTGCGCACCCCCCGCTACCGTCTGCCCGCCCGCCTGGTCCCCCGCGGCACCCACCACGTCACCGCCCGCCTCCACGCCGACGACGACACGGTCTGGGCGACCGACGGCGCACCGATCCAGCGCACGGCCGACATCACGGCCTCTCCCGTGGAATCGCCCGTGGAATCGCCCGGGGAATCGCTCAGGGGATCGCCCGGGGGAGCACCCGGAGGGTCACCTGGGGGATCGCCTGCGGAATGACCGGGGCCGGTCCCGGGCTCGGGGCCGCGCGCTCCCGCGGGACGGGCAGGGCGCCGGCGGGGCGCACGGTGGGCGTGCCACGGAAGGCCGCCCCGTCGTCCGACCGGCCGGAAGACACGCTTCACCCGATGAGCGGAGGCGGGCATGATGAAGCCGTGTCCCACGCGACCCCGCTACGCCGCGCCCCCGTGCAGCGGCGCAGCGCCGAACGGCTGACCAGAATCCTCGACGCCTGCGCCGATCTCCTCGACGAGGTCGGCTACGACGAGCTGACCACGCGTGCCGTCGCTCTGCGCGCCGGTGTGCCCATCGGCTCCGTCTACCGCTTCTTCGGCAACAAGCGCGCGATGGCCGACGCGCTCGCCCAGCGCAACCTCGAGCGCTTCGCCGAGCGTGTCACGGAGCGTCTGCGGAAGACCGAGAGCGACGACTGGCGTGTCGCCATGGACGTCGTGCTCGAGGAGTACCTGGAGATGAAGCGGACCGCTCCCGGCTTCTCCCTGGTCGACTTCGGCAACCAGATTCCCGTCGGCGCCCCCCGTGCCGAGCCCAATTACCGTGTCGCCGACCGCCTCGCCGAGCTGCTCTCCGGTCATCTGGACCGCCCCCTCGACGACGAGCTGCGCCGCACCTTCCTGGTGGCCGTCGAGACCGCCGACACCCTCGTCCATCTCGCCTTCCGCGTCGACCCGCAGGGCGACGAGCGGATCATCGAGGAGATGCGGGTGATGCTGCGGGCGTATCTGGAACGGGCGCTGGACCGAGAGACGTCCGCTCCGGGGACCGCGCCGCCGTCGGCGGAGAGGCGTCGGCTGAGCCGGTCGGGCGATGTCTGACGGCGCGTCGGGCGCAGGTCACGGTCTTCAGCGGTCGGGTGTGAAAGAGAGTCAGAGACAAGAGCGATTTGTATGAAAATCGGCTGACTCGGAGGAATGCGCATGCCCACCCTGACATCTCTACGCACCTTCGGCTCCCGCATCGGTGCCACCGCCGCCCTGACGGCCCTGACCGCGGCGGGGGCCACATGGTTGGCGGCACCCGCCGCCATGGCCCAAGGAGAAGGCGGCGACATCAGGATCCACCGGGTGGGCGTGCCTTTCGGCGTCCCGAAGGACGACCCCGTGGTGTGCCGGTTCTATCTCGAGGCCGTCAACTTCGACAGCCTCCCGAGCATCGCCTACACCATCCAGGCACAGCCTCCGCTGCCCACCAGCGCCACCGTCAACGGCACCATCGCCCTCGGCGCCGGAGCCGGCCACACCGAACCGCTGGTGCTGACCGACGGCCAGTACAAGCTCATCTGGAGCGTCGACGGCACCACCAGGGAGAAGCTCTTCCGTGTCAACTGCCGTGACGAGCAGGAACGGCGCGAGGGAGCCCACGGTCCGGGCGGCCGGATCGAGGACCAGGGCCGCGGCCACGACCAGCAGAACGGCGTGGCCTCCACGGGCCACGACAACGACGGAGGCCCGAAGGGCGCCGTCCACGCGGGCGCCGGCGGCCTCGCCCCGGTGGCCGCCGCCCTCTCACCGCTGACCGGCGCCGCGGCCGTGGGACTGGCCGCGGCCGGTGGAGCGGCGTACGTCCGGCGGGCCCGACGGCAGCTCCATGGCGCCGCGTAGGGCGTACGCCGAACGTTCCGCCCGTCCCGCGGCGCTCCCCCGGCCCGGCGGCCGGGGGGTGCGCCCGGGTACGCGTCCCTCCCGGCTCCCCGAGCAGGGAGGGACGCCGGGCCGTGTGGCCGGGGCCGCCCGCGTACATCCGGTGCGCGGGCGGCCCCCCGCCGTGCGCGCACGCCCTCTGCCGGGCTCCCGGCCCCGCATGAACAGGGGCAGGCCCTCCACCATCGCGGGCCCCGTTCCCCGGGTGCCCGCGAGACCCGTTCCCCGGGCGGCCGGCGGCGCCGCTTTCGCGCCACGCCCCGGACGCAGGCGCAGGCCCTGGTACCGGACCCGTGCCTATCGCCTCACCAGAACCGCTGTGCTCGCGCTCCTCCTGGTGATGGCGGGGACCCGGTGCGAGGGAGCGGGCGAGCGCACCGCAGCGGACCGGGCCGGCGGACCGGTCGTCGCGGCGCCGGCTCTCCCGGCCCCCTCCGGCACGGGCGACACGGGCGGCGGAACGGGCGACGGCGCACGGGGAGGCAACGGCGCGGAGGGCAACGGAGCGCAAGGCAAGGGCAAGGACCAAAGCAAGGACCAAAGCAAGGACCGAGGAGAGGGCAAGGACAAGGACAAAGACAAGGGTGCGAACAGCGGCGCCCAGGACAAAGGCACTCAGGACAAAGGCGCGCAGGACGGCGGCCGGTCCGCCTCCCCGCGCCCCACCGCTCCGTCCTCACCCCCGCCCGCGCCGCTGCCCAGGTCCCGGGCGACCACTCTGCGCATTCCCTCCCTCGGCATCGACGCCCCCGTCGTCGGCCTCGGCCTCGACGCCGACCGGCGGCTGAAGACGCCACCGGCCGACAATCCCAACCTCGTCGGCTGGTACAAGGACGGGCCCACGCCCGGGGAGCGCGGCACGGCGGTCGCGGTGGGACACCGCGACACCAAGAAGGGCGCCGCCGTCTTCGCCGCGCTCGGCCAGGTCGAGCCGGGCCGGACCATCGAGGTACGGCGCGCGGACGGCCGTACCGCCGTCTACACCGTGGACAAGGTGCAGGTCTTCGACAAGGACCGCTTCCCCGACAAGGAGGTGTACGGCCCCGCCCGCCGCCCCGAACTCCGCGTCATCACCTGCGGCGGCCTCTACACCCACCGAACCGGCTACTCCAGCAATGTCGTCGTCTTCGCCCATCTGACCGCGACGAAGTGACATCCGGTCAGTCCCGCACACGGCCGGCCGCTTTCTTCCGGGTGTCTCCCGGGTGCCTCCCGGGCGGACCGGAGCACCCGACCGGATCCGGGGCACCGGGGCCCGTCCGCCGGCTGGTCCGGCGGCGCCGACGGGCGGGTACGGCCTCGGACCGCCTTCCGGGTCCGACCCGCCTTCCGGCCCGGTCCGCCTTCCGACCCCGGAGGAGTGAAGACCCCGGCCCCGGGACGTCCGGTGACCGAAAACCATCGGTGCCGACACGGGGAGCCATCGGTAGGTTGTGACACGTACGACGCATTCCTCCCCACGCGTACGACGCGCCCCGTCCCAAGGAGCACGATGAAGGCACACGACGGCATGTACATCGACGGTGCCTGGCGCCCCGCCGCGGGCCAGGACGTCATCGAGGTGGTGAACCCGGCCGACGAGCAGGTCATCGCCACCGTGCCGGCGGGCACCGCCGAGGACGTGGACGCGGCCGTGCGCGCCGCCCGCGCCGCCCTCCCCGGCTGGGCCGCGACGCCGCCCGCCGAACGGGCCGCCCGCCTGGCCGCCCTGCGGGACGTGCTGGTGGCCCGCGAGGAGGAGATCGCCGAGACCGTCACCGCCGAGCTCGGCTCGCCGCTCGCCTTCTCCCGGACGGTCCACGTGGGCGTGCCGATCGCGGTCGCCGGCTCCTACGCCGATCTCGCGGCGACGTACGTCTTCGAGGAGAAGGTGGGCAACTCCACCGTGTACCACGAGCCGGTCGGCGTGGTCGGCGCGATCACCCCCTGGAACTACCCGCTGCACCAGATCGTCGCCAAGGCCGCCCCGGCGCTGGCCGCGGGCTGCACGATCGTGCTGAAGCCGGCCGAGGACACCCCGCTCACCGCCCGGCTCTTCGCCGAGGCGGTCCATGAGGCCGGGGTTCCGGCGGGTGTCCTCAACCTGGTGACCGGCCTCGGCCCGGTCGCCGGGCAGGCCCTCGTCGAGCACCCGGACGTCGATCTGGTCTCCTTCACCGGCTCCACGGCCGTCGGCAGGCGGATCGGCGCGACGGCGGGCGCCGCCGTCAAGAGGGTCGCCCTGGAGCTGGGCGGCAAGTCCGCCAACGTCATCCTGCCGAGCGCCGATCTGGCCAGGGCCGTCAACGTCGGTGTCGCCAACGTGATGTCCAACTCCGGCCAGACGTGCAGCGCCTGGACCCGGATGCTGGTGCACCGCGACCAGTACGACGAGGCCGTCGAGCTCGCCGCGACGGCCGCCGCGAAGTACGGCGACCGCATCGGCCCGCTGGTGAGCGCCGCACAGCGGGCACGCGTGCGCGGTTACATCGAGAAGGGAATCGCCGAGGGCGCCCGCCTGGTCGCCGGCGGCCCCGAATCCCCGCGCGACAAGGGCTACTTCGTCAGCCCCACCGTCTTCGCCGACGTCACCCCCGACATGACCGTCGCCCAGGAGGAGATCTTCGGCCCGGTCCTGTCCGTCCTGCGCTACGAGGACGAGGAGGACGCCCTGCGCATCGCCAACGGCACGGTCTACGGCCTTGCCGGGGCCGTCTGGGCGGGCGACGAGGCCGAGGCGGTGGCCTTCGCCCGCCGTATGGACACCGGCCAGGTCGACATCAACGGCGGCCGCTTCAACCCCCTGGCCCCCTTCGGGGGCTGCAAGCAGTCCGGCGTCGGCCGTGAACTCGGCATCTACGGCCTCGCCGAGTACCTGCAGACCAAGTCCCTCCAGTTCTAGGCACTCCGGCTCCAGGTCCTCCGCTTCCGGTTTCCCGCTTCCCTCGTCCTTTCCTCGTCTTTTTTTCCCGTCGTTTCCCTCGTCCCAAGGGAGTCATCACGTCATGGCCGTACGTGCCGCTGTCCTGCCCGCCATCGGCTCCCCGCTGGAGATCACGGAGATCGAGCTGCCGGAGCCCGGCCCCGGCCAGGTCCGGGTCCGGCTGGCCGCCGCCGGGGTCTGCCACTCGGACCTGTCGCTGAGCAACGGCACGATGCGGGTGCCGGTGCCGGCCGTGCTCGGTCACGAAGGCGCGGGAACCGTTCTCGCCGTCGGCGAGGGGGTCACCCATGTCGCGCCGGGCGACGCCGTCGTCCTCAACTGGGCGCCGTCGTGCGGGGAGTGCCACACCTGTGCGCTCGGTGAGGTGTGGCTGTGCGCCAACGCGCTGAACGGCATCGCCGGCGTCCACGCCCGCACCGTCGACGGCACCGAGCTGCACCCCGGTCTCAACGTCGCCGCCTTCGCCGAGGAGACGGTCGTCGCCGCCTCCTGTGTCCTGCCCCTTCCGGACGGGGTCCCGCTCACCGACGCCGCGCTTCTCGGCTGCGCCGTCCTCACCGGGTACGGCGCCGTCCACCACTCGGCGAAGGTGCAGCCGGGGGAGACCGTCGCGGTGTTCGGCGTCGGCGGAGTCGGCCTGGCCACCCTCCAGGCCGCCCGGATCGCGGGCGCGGCGAGGATCATCGCCGTCGACGTGACCCCGCAGAAGGAGGAACTGGCCCGCCGTGCGGGCGCCACGGACTACCTCCTCGCCTCCGAGAACACGTCCCGTGAGATCCGCGCCCTCACCGACAGGCAGGGCGTCGACGTCTCCGTCGAGTGCGTGGGCCGTGCGGCCACCATCCGCGCCGCCTGGGACTCCACCCGCCGTGGCGGCCGTACGACGGTCGTCGGCATCGGCGGCAAGGACCAGCAGGTCACCTTCAACGCCCTGGAGATCTTCCACTGGGGCCGCACCCTGACCGGCTGCGTCTACGGCAACTCCGACCCGGCCAAGGACCTGCCCGTCCTCGCCGGCCATGTCCGCGCCGGCCGCCTGGACCTGACCGCCCTGGTGACCGAACGGATCGCCCTGGACGGCATTCCGGCCGCCTTCGAGACCATGCTGGCGGGAAAGGGGGGACGGGCCCTGGTGGTCTTCTGACCCCGCAGCCGCAGGCCGGGCGGGCACCTCGCCGGCGCCAGGAGGACAGGGCTCAGTGCCTTTGTGCGGTTCCGATGGCGATCCTGATGGCGATCCCGACGGTGAGCAGCCTGGGCGCCGTGGTGTGACCGGGTGCCCGGGGAAGCCGGGCGCCGGCGCCTGCTCTGCGGCGAAGAGGCCGCCGCCCGGGTGACCACTGACTTCCCGCGCCGTCCGGGCACTCGGCGTCATGAGCCGTCGATCAGCTTCTTCACCTCGACAGGAAGCTCCGTGCCGGAGTAGGAGACGACGAACTCGGCTTCACCAGGGGTGTCGCCGACTGCGACGGCCACGTCGGGAGAGATGCCGTCGACCTCATGGACGGTCTCTGTCGTCCCTGACGCCTCGGACGCATTCTGGCCGCCGGTGTCGTCGCAGGGCGGTTCGGTGGCGTCGCCGAGTTTCTCCCCGACGGTGAACGTCACGTTGGCGACGTCACGGTACGTTCGGCCGTGGTACAGAATCCGGTATTCACAGGATCCTGACTCCGCACCGTCGCTGCTGCCGCCCGCCGTGCACGCGACTGCCGCCACCATCACGGCTGCCAGTGCCATGGATCGTCCGACCCGGCTCATCAAGCCTCTCCTCAGTGGATGCTGCGCGGACGGGGCTGCTTCTCAACGCAGTGGTTCATTGACCATGCCGGTCATGGCCGTGCGTTGGGGGCCACTGCGGGGCCACTGTCTGGAAATGACCCAATGGACCGCCGGATTGTCGTGGCCGTGGCCCCGGCCCGATGCCGTGTGAGACTCCGCTTCCTCGGCACTCGGGTGGGCCTGGGCACGTGGGCCTAAAGACGCCTGCTGCCGTTCATGACCCTCCGTGTCGAGCCTTTCCGCTTCGACTCCCGGATCGGACAACCCCGCGCAACCCCAGCGGGGTCATGCGGGCAACGGCCTGTTCCCCGTGCACGAAATGCTCGCTCCGCGTGCTCGCGCCCCCTCGCCGTGATGCGTGAGCCCTCGCTCCCACACCCGGGGTCGCACACAGGCGCTCAGCGCAGCGCCGCCGCCTCGATCCCCAGCAGTTCCGCCAGGGCCCGCTCGCCCGCAGCCGTGACCTTCACCGCGCGCTCGGAGCCGATGCGTACGCACCAGCCCGCGTCGAAGGCGTGCCGGCACAGGGCCGCGCCGGCGGCCCCCGCGAGATGAAGGCGCCGCTCCGTCCAGTCGAGGCAGGCCCGGGCCAGCGGACGCCGGCCCTTGCGGTCCAGTGTGATGCCCAGGGCGTCGAACCAGGCCAGCCCCGCGTCCGTGAGCGCGAAACCGGTGTCCTGCCGCAGCAGCCCCCGCACGGTCAGCGCGTCCGTCACCACGATGCCCAGCCGTCCCGCGAGATGGTCGTAGCAGGTGCGGCCGCGGGCCATCGCCGATGCGGCGCCGGCCTCCCGCAGGGTGCGCGGCCGGTGCACGGCCTTTGGGGCGACCCGGGCGGCCAGGTCCTCCACCAGCTGGGCGGCCCATGCGTCGGCCAGACGTACGTACCGG
The DNA here is from genome assembly GCF_039525155.1 of Streptomyces thermoalcalitolerans. Taxonomy (NCBI): domain Bacteria; kingdom Bacillati; phylum Actinomycetota; class Actinomycetes; order Kitasatosporales; family Streptomycetaceae; genus Streptomyces; species Streptomyces thermoalcalitolerans. The sequence continues at coordinate 54,202 of NZ_BAAAHG010000012.1, forward strand.
TGCCGCCCCTGCCGCTCCTCGGCCAGCAGCCCACCGGCGACGAGCTTGTCCAGGTGCTCGCTGAGCGTGGAGGCGGCGACGCCCGCGTGCCGGGCCAGTTCCCCGGCCGTCCACGCCCGTTGGTCGAGCAGCGCCAGCAGACACGCGGCGCGGGTCTCGTCGGCGATCAGCCCGGCCAGCGCGGCAAGGGCCCGCGCCCGGGCGTTCCTGGCAGTCACGCGCTCCAGGATGGGGCACTCACGGTTCGGCCGTCACCGAAGTGCGGCCACGCGGTCCGCGTCGTCCGGAGCCTGCTCCCGTGGGGCCCGGTCCCACGGGTCTCTGAGTACGGGAACTGAGTATCCCGGCGGATGTGGCCCCGGCCACACCCACTGATGCTTGTCGGCATGAGCGACACACCGATCAAGCAGCAGAACACGGCTGCCTTCTACGGTCAGGCCGTCGTCTCCTTCGCGGTCTCCCTGGCGGCCACCGCCATCGGCATCGTCCGGCTGAACGCCGACGCCTGGGTACGGGCCTTCCTGGGCATCGCCGTCCTGTACCTCGTCACCTCCGCCTTCACCCTCGCCAAGGTCATCAGGGACCGCCAGGAGGCCGGGCAGATCATCAACCGGGTCGACCAGGCCCGTCTGGAAAAACTCCTCGCCGCGCACGACCCGTTCGAGAAACTGTGATCCGGTTGCGTCACTCCACCGTCCCAGGGACGCTAAGCGCCCGCTCATCCTCGGCGGTATGGTGGACCCCTTGACGCAGAGAGGGGCAAAGCAAGCGATGAGTACGGCGGAGGAGAGGGCCGACAGCGACCTGCAGTCGTGGGCCGAGGTCACCCCGGACGCGGCCCGGCGGCTGCTGCTGGCCGCCGTGGAGGCCTTCGCCGAGCGGGGCTACCACGCGACGACGACGCGTGACATCGCGAGCCGGGCCGGAATGAGCCCGGCCGCGCTCTACATCCACTACAAGACCAAGGAAGAGCTGCTCCACCGCATCAGCCGGATCGGCCACGAGAAGGCGCTGGAGATCCTGCGCACGGCCGCCCGGCGCGAGGGCAGCGCGACCGAGCGGCTCGCCGACGCCGTGAGTTCCTTCGTCCGCTGGCACGCCAGGGGGCGTACCACCGCACGGGTCGTCCAGTACGAGCTGGACTCCCTCGGGCCGGACGCCCGCGCGGAGATCCTCGCGCTGCGCCGCCAGGTCGACGCCGAAGTCCGCGGGATCATCGAAGAGGGGGCGGCCGCGGGTGAGTTCGACGTCCTGGACGTCCAGGGCACCACGCTGGCCGTGCTGTCCCTGTGCATCGACGTCGCCCGCTGGTTCAACGTCAACGGCCCCCGCACCCCGGAGGAGATCGGCGAGCTCTACGCCGACCTGGTGCTGCGGATGGTCGGGGCCAAGAACAGGAAGTAGGGCCGGGTTCCCGCGGACGGTTCCGGATCCCCGCGGGCGGTCCGGACCGTCCGCGGCCGGCCCCGGGTCCGCTGTCCCCCGCGGGGGAGCACCGGATCCTGCGGGCGGTGACCTGACTGCGGGGAGCGCCGGACTGCGGGGAGTACCGGCTGCAGGGAGCACCGGTCTACAGGTAGTACCGGACCACCGACTCCGCCACGCACACCGGCTTGTCGCCGCCCTCGCGTTCCACGGTGAAGGCGACGGTCGTCTGCACCCCGCCCGGCACCTCCTCCACGCCGGTGATCACGGCGGTGCTGCGCAGCCGCGAGCCGACCGGCACGGGGGCGGGGAAACGGACCTTGTTGGTGCCGTAGTTGACGCCCATCCGCACACCCTCGACCTTGATCAGCTGCGGCCCGAACAGCGGGAGCAGCGACAAAGTGAGATAGCCGTGGGCGATGGTGGTGCCGAAGGGGCCCGCGGCGGCCTTCTCCGGGTCCACATGGATCCACTGGTGGTCGCCGGTCGCCTCCGCGAACAGGTCGATCCGCTTCTGGTCGATCTCCAGCCAGTCGGTGTACCCCAGCTGTTCGCCCACCGCCGCCTTCAGGTCCTCGACGGACGTGAAGATCCTCGGCTCTGCCATGTGCCCGGCCTCCGCATCGCACACCATCTCTAAGCGACTGCTTAGCATGGCCGGGCCGAAGGCCTCTGTCAATGGACCGGACGCGTGGCGCGCTGGGTAGGCTCTCACGAGTGCCCCAGATACCCGAGAAGATCCACGAACTGACCGTCGGCCAGGTGGCCGCACGCAGCGGCGCCACTGTCTCCGCCCTGCGCTTCTACGAGTCCAAGGGGCTGATCAAAAGCCGTCGAACAGCGGGCAACCAGCGCCGTTACTCCCGTGACACCCTGCGCCGGGTCGCCTTCGTCCGGGCCGCGCAGCGCGTCGGCATCCCGCTCGCCACGATCCGCGAGGCGCTCGCCCGGCTGCCCGAGGAACGCACCCCCACCCGGGAGGACTGGGCCCGCCTCTCCGCGGCCTGGCGTTCCGAGCTGGACGAGCGCATCAAGCAGCTCAGCCGCCTCCGCGACCACCTCACCGACTGCATCGGCTGCGGCTGCCTGTCCCTGGACACCTGCGTCCTGTCCAACCCGGACGACATCTTCGGCGAACGCCTGACGGGCTCGCGCCTGATGGTGGAGCGCGGGAACCACGAGAACAGGGACACGCCCGCGTGACCGCGGGCACGCCGGACCCGGCCGCCCGGGGCCGGCGTCCCGGCCGGCCCGCGGGCGTGCCGGCCCGCTCCCGTCCTGCCGTACCGGCGGTCCCCCGGCCGCCGGGCGGGCGTCACGAACGCCCCGTCGGCCCCGTCGTCCGTACGGCAGGACCGGCGCACCCCGGCGCGCTCAGGCGGACGCCAGCAGCTCCCCCCGCCTGGCGTGCTCCAGGGCCTCGGGGGTGAGGACCGGGCGCGGAACCAGGATTCCGCACTGCGTGCAGACCGGACCGGACGACGGTTCATGGTCCAGGTCGTACGTCCAGACCAGCCGCTCCCCGCCGCACACCGGGCATGCCGTGCCCGGTTCGCGCTCCAGCGCGGCGATCAGCCGGCGCAGCACCTCGGCCAGCGGCTCCCGCGGGTGCACCCGTGGGTCGTCGCACCAGGCCACCCCGAAACCGCCCCAGGTCAGCCGGTGCCAGTCGTCCACGCTGCCGGGCCTGCGCAGCCCCTCGTGCTTCTCCTTCTTGCGGCGCCTGGCGAACTCCACCTCATAGGCGAGCCACACCGCGCGCGCTTCCTCCAGCTCCTCCAGTGCGGCCACGAGCCGCGCCGGATCGGGGGACCTGTCCTCGGGGTCGAACCCCGCCCTGGAGCACAGATGGTCCCAGGTCGCCCTGTGTCCGTACGGCGCGAACCGCTCCAGACACTTGCGCAGCGAGTAGCGCCGCAGCGCCAGGTCGCACCGCGGGTCCCTCACCTGTCTCGCCAGACTCCGGAAACCGGCCATCGCTCTGCACCTCCGTCACATCCGCACCTGCGTGCTGCGGTCACCGCGGCGCCGTACGGCGTCCCCCGCATCGAGCCGGCGTCCGAAGCCGTCGCACGGACGTGCCGTACCGGCACCGCCGAAGAGACGTGCCGGCGCCCGATCCGGCTCCATCGGTTTTCCGATGTCCGCCATAACGTCGCCCTGGTTGACCTTCACGAGGTACTTCCAAAAAGTGACGCATGTTCATTTTCCAACCCGGGGATACCGACGGTAACGTCCTGCCCTCACCCTGTCGGGAGGAGCCGCCATGCCACGGCGCACCCCACACACCGCGCTCGACAGACCGAGAGCTCCCCGCGGATTCCACGGGTTCCTGAAGGCCGCCTCCGTATGCGTCCTTGTGACCGGTCTTTTGTCTCCGTTCTCCCCAGCGTTTTCCCCAGCGGCGGCAGCCGGGACGGCCGCGGGAGCGGCCGGCGAGGCGATCACGGAGGCGTCCGGCGGAGCGGCGGCCGCGAACGATCACTGCGGCGGCCGGTGCTCCGACATCCTGCCACCCGGCGAGAACGGCAGCGCCACCCTCGCCCAGATCGTCCTCAACCAGGCCTTCGGCGCTCTGCCCAGCCACGCCGGGGACCAGCTCGGCCCCTACGCCGACCTGGCCAAGGGCTACCCGGCGCTCACCGACGACAAGATCAACTCCTTCTTCAACGACGCCTCGTTCGGCGTCCCGCCCGACCAGGTCGCCTCCACCGTGAGGCCCGCGGGCCGCAGCGATGTGACCATCGTCCGCGACAAGAGGACCGGGGTGCCGCACATCACGGGCACCACCCGCTACGGCACCGAGTTCGGCGCGGGATACGCCGCGGCCGAGGACCGGCTGTGGCTCATGGACTTATTCCGGCGCGTCGGCCGCGGACAGCTGACCCCCTTCGCCGGCGGCGCACCCGCCAACCAGCAACTGGAACAGGAGTTCTGGCGCAACGCGCCGTACACCGAGGCCGAGCTCCAGGCACAGATCGAGGGCGCGGTGGCCCGCAACGGCGCCCGCGGACAGCAGGCCCTCGCCGACGCCCAGGCCTACATCGACGGCATCAACGCCTACATCGACGCCTCCGACTCCGGCCGCTACTTCCCCGGTGAATACGTCCTGACCGGCCACAAGGACGCGATCACCAACGCCGGCACCATCGAACACTTCAAGATCGGCGACCTGGTCGCGCTGGGCGCCGTGATCGGCGCCCTGTTCGGCTCCGGCGGAGGCGGAGAGGTCGACAACGCGCTGTCCCTGCTGGCCGCCCAGTCGAAGTACGGCATCGAGGAGGGCACCCGGATCTGGGAGTCCTTCCGTGAGCGCAACGACCCCGAGGCCGTTCTCACCGTGCACGACGGCAAGCGCTACCCGTACGCCGGCAGGCCCGGCACCCCCCAGGGCATGGCCCTGCCCGACGCCGGCTCCGTGGTCCAGGAGCCGCTGATCCACCACCGCACCGGCAGCGCGGTGACCGCCGCCGCGAAGAACGCCTCCGCCGCGGCCGCGAGAAACGCCCTCTCCTCCGCCCGGCGCGGCATGTCCAACGCCCTCGTCGTCAGCGGCAGGCACACCGCGAGCGGCCACCCGGTCGCCGTCTTCGGCCCGCAGACCGGCTACTTCGCTCCCCAGCTGCTGATGCTCCAGGAGATCCAGGGCCCGGGCATCAGCGCCCGCGGCGCCGCCTTCGCCGGTCTGAGCATGTACGTCGCCCTCGGCCGCGGCCAGGACTACGCGTGGAGCGCCACGACCTCCGGCCAGGACATCATCGACACCTACGCCGTCGAGCTGTGCCAGGACGACTACCACTACCTGTACCGCGGCACCTGCACGGCCATGGAGAAGGTCGAGCGGACCAACTCCTGGAAACCCACCGTCGCCGACTCCACCCCGGCCGGCTCCTACACCATGCGGGTGTGGCGCACCAAGTACGGTCCCGTCACCCACCGCGCCACCGTCGGCGGGAAGAAGGTCGCCTACACCACCCTGCGCTCCTCCTTCCTGCGTGAGGCCGACTCGATCATCGGCTTCCAGATGCTCAACGACCCCGGCTTCATCGAGGGCCCGGAGGACTTCCAGAAGGCCGCGCAGCACATCAACTACACGTTCAACTGGTTCTACGCCGACTTTGAGCACACCGCGTACTACAACAGCGGCGACAACCCGGTGCGGGCGAGCGGCGTGGACGCCGACTTCCCGGTGTGGGCCCGGCCGGCGTACGAGTGGCGCGACTGGGACCCGGCCACCAACGGCGCCGCCTACACCCCGCCGTCCGCACACCCGAACTCCGTCGACCAGGACTACTACATCTCCTGGAACAACAAGCTGGCCCTGGACTACACCTCCGCCGCCTGGGGTGAGGGCTCCGTGCACCGCGGCAACCTGCTCGAGGACCGGGTGAGGAAGCTGGTCGCGGCCGGCGGGGTCACCCGTGCCTCGCTGGTGCAGGCGATGGCGGACGCGGCCGTGACCGACCTGCGGGGAGAGGACGTCCTGCCCGGCCTGCTCGAGGTGATCAACAGCTCGCCGGTCACCGATCCCACGGCCTCGGCGGCCGTGAGCACACTGCAGGCCTGGCTGGCCGCGGGCGCCCGGCGCACCGAGACCTCGGCCGGTGCCAGGAGATACGCGCACGCCGACGCCATCCGGATCCTGGACGCCTGGTGGCCGCTGCTGGTGAAGGCCCAGTTCGAGCCGGGCCTCGGCAGTGACCTCTACACCGCCTTCACCGCCAATGTGCCGATCGACGAGTCGCCGTCGGCCGCGCACGGCCCGACCGGCGCGCACGCCGGGAGCTCCTTCCAGTTCGGCTGGTGGAGCTACGTCGACAAGGACATCCGGGCGGTGCTCGGCAAGCCCGTGCGGGGCCCGCTCGCGCGGAAGTTCTGCGGGGGCGGTGAGCTCACCGCCTGCCGGGACGTGCTGATCGGCACCCTGAAACAGGCCGCCGGAACGCCCGCGGCCCGGGTTTACCCCGGTGACGACCAGTGCTCGGCGGGCGACCAGTGGTGCGCCGACTCGATCGTCCAAAGGCCCCTGGGCGGCATCAAGCACGGCAGGATCAGCTGGCAGAACCGGCCCACCTTCCAGCAGGTCGTGGAGTTCACCGGTCACCGGTAGACCGGGGGCGGCGGGCCGCGTCCGCGGACGCGGCCCGCCGGGTGCCGGGGCCGGTTCGGAGCGGGAGCCGGCCTTGGCACGGCTCAGTCGCACAGCACGGCCCAGTCGTAGGCGTGAACAGCACGGCTCAGTCGTAGAGGAGGTACTCCTTCCGTACCTTCCGGAACGCGGCCAGCTCCTGCCGCCAGCCGGCCACCACCTCGTCGGTGGTCGCCCCGGCGTCGATCATCGTGCGCACCCGGGCGGAGCCGGTGAGTCTGTCGATCCAGTGGTCCGGGCGCCAGGCGAAGCCGCTCCAGACCTGCCTGGCGGTCACCAGCAGCGCGATCCCGGTCCGCACGGGGTCGTAGGCGGCCCGGTCGTGCACATGGATCTGCACCCCGCCGACCGTCGTGCCCTGGAACTTGGAGAAGGTGGGCGTGAAGTACGCCTCCCTGAAGCGCACGCCCGGCAGGCGCAGGGCGTTCGCCGCGGCGGCCCAGCGTCCGTCGATCCCCTCCGCGCCGAGCAGCTCGAAGGGGCGGGTGGTGCCGCGGCCCTCGGACAGGTTCGTGCCCTCGAACAGACACGTCCCCGCGTACACCAGGGCGGTGTCGGGGGTCGGCATGTTCGGGCTCGGCGGCACCCAGGGAAGCCCGGTGGCGTCGTGGAACCACGACCGCCTCCAGCCGGTCATCGGCACGGTCTCCAGCGGCACCGGTGCGGCCAGGAACTCCCCGTTGAACAAGCGCGCCAGCTCGGCGACCGTCATGCCGTGCGCCTGCGCGACCGGCTGCCGTCCGACGAAGCTCGCGAACTCCCTGTGCAGCACCGGCCCCAGGGCCTCGCGCCCGGTCACCGGGTTCGGCCGGTCCAGCACCACGAACCGCTTGCCGGCCAGGGCGGCGGCCTCCATGCAGTCGTACAGCGTCCAGATGTACGTGTAGAAGCGGGCACCCACGTCCTGGATGTCGAAGAGGACCGTGTCCACGCCGGAGGCGGTGAAGACGTCGGCCAGGGGCCGCCCGCTCTTGAGATAGGTGTCGTACACCGGCAGCCCGGTGGCCGGGTCGTCGTAGCGGCCCTCGGAGCCGCCCGCCTGCGCGGTGCCCCGGAAGCCGTGCTCGGGGCCGAAGACGGCGACCAGGTTCACCCGGGGATCGGCGTGCATGACGTCCACGACATGCCGTACGTCCCGGGTGACGCCGGTCGGATTGGTGACGATCCCCACCCGCTGCCCGCGCAGCAGTGCGTAGCCGTCGGCGGCCAGACGCTCGAAACCGGTCCGTAACCGCCCGGGCCCGCGGCGCCCGGACGCGGCCGCCGGTGCGGACGCCGTGACGGCCGCCGTGGCCGCTGCGAGCACACCTCGTCTGGACATGTGCATGGGTGACCTCCGTGGAGTGGACGGTGCCGACCGCGAGCCCCCTGCGGTGCCGCGGTCCCCCTCCACGGTGCTGCGCCCGCCCCTTCCCTGGCACATACCGACCGGTTAGTCTGGCGCGGAGCCGAGGGGCCCGTGTCGCAGCCATGCGGAAGGAGACCGAGGATGGAAGCCGTGCGGGATGCGGGAGTGGTCGTCACCGGGGCCGGCGGGGGCATCGGCGCCGCGCTGGCCCGCCGGTTCGCCGCCGAGGGAGCACGGGTCGTGGTCAACGACCTCGACGCCTCCAAGGCGGAGGCCGTGGCCGAGGAGATCGGCGGCATCGCGGTGCCGGGCGACGCCTCCGAGATCGTGGCCGAGGCCCGTGACGCGCTCGGCGGCACGGTCGACGTCTACTGCGCCAACGCGGGCCTGCCGTCCGCCGGTTCGGAGGCGGCCGACGAGGAGGTCTGGGCGCGCGCCTGGGACGTCCATGTCATGGCCCATGTCCGCGCCGCCAGGGCGCTGCTCCCCGCCTGGCTGGAGCGCGGCAGCGGCCGGTTCGTCTCCACCGTCTCCGCGGCCGGACTGCTCACCATGATCGGCGCCGCCCCGTACACCGTCACCAAGCACGGTGCCCTCGCCTTCGCCGAGTGGCTGTCGCTGACCTACCGTCACCGCGGGATCAAGGTGCACGCGATCTGCCCGCAGGGCGTGCGCACCGACATGCTGGACGGCGCCGGCAGTGCGGGCGACCTGGTGCTCCGGCCGACCGCGATCGAACCGGAGGACGTGGCCGACGCCCTGTTCAAGGGGATGGAGGAGGACCGCTTCCTGATCCTGCCGCACCCCGAGGTCGCCGGTTTCCACCGGGCCCGGGCCGCCGACCCCGACCGCTGGCTGGCGGGCATGAACCGCCTCCAGCGCACCTGGGAGGAGACCCGGTGACCGCCTCCCGCCACCGCCCCGGCGCCACCGGCGAAACGGTCCCGGCCGCACGTGCCGCACACCGGGGGAACGCACACCGGGGGAGGAGACCGGCCGCCCGTGCGCACCCGCGGCGGGCCGCGATCCTGCCGGATGCGCCGAAGGCGGCAAGTGGGAAGATCCTGCGTCGGGAGCTTCGTTCCCGAGAGCACGGCAGCGAGTAGGACCACGGAAGGCGGGTGGCGGCAGGTGCCCAGGACGACGGACTCGGATGACGCTCCGGTGCCGCAGCGGCTCCTGGCCGCCGCCACCCGGCTCTTCGCCGAACAGGGCTACGACCGCACCTCGGTGCAGGAGATCGTCGAGGCGGCCGGTGTCACCAAGGGAGCGCTCTACCACTACTTCGGCTCCAAGGAGGACCTGCTGCACGAGGTGTACGCACGCGTGCTGCGCCTTCAGCAGGAGCGCCTGGACGCCTTCGCGGACGCCGACGAGCCGGTCGAGAAGCGGCTGCGGGACGCGGCGGCGGACGTGGTGGTGACCACCATCGAGAACCTCGACGACGCGATGATCTTCTTCCGCTCGATGCACCACCTGAGCCCGGAGAAGAACAGGCAGGTGCGTGCCGAGCGCCGGCGCTACCACGAACGCTTCCGCGCGCTCGTCGAGGAGGGCCAGCGGACGGGCGTCTTCTCCACGGCGACCCCGGCCGACCTGGTGGTCGACTACCACTTCGGCTCGGTCCACCACCTGGCGACCTGGTACCGCCCGGACGGCCCGCTGAGTCCCCGGGAGGTCGCCGACCATCTGGCGGACCTGCTGATGCGGGCGCTGCGCCCGTAGGGGCCGGCGTCTTCGGCCCGTCCGGCTTTCCGTCCGGTTTCGGGAACGGAAGTCCGCGGAACCCGTTCGGTGCCGAGGAGGGCCGGCGCCGCTCAATCAAGAGGACCGGCGCCGTTTAAGAGAGGACCGGGGGCATCGGGGACACGGTCCTCGGACGAGCGGGGGCGGCGGGGCGAGGACCTTTCCCCGGCCGCCCCCTCATGTCACAGATACTTCCTCAGCTCCCGCCGTGCCAGCGATCGCTGGTGGACCTCGTCCGGACCGTCCGCGATCATCAGCGTGCGCGCTGCCGCGTACAGCTCCGCCAGCGGGAAGTCCTGGCTGACACCCCCCGCGCCGTACAGCTGGATCGCCCGGTCGATGATGCCCACCACCGCCCGCGGTGTGGCGATCTTGATGGCCTGGATCTCGGTGTGCGCGCCCCGGTTGCCCACGGTGTCCATCAGCCACGCCGTCTTCAGCACCAGCAGCCGCAGCTGCTCGACGGTCACCCGCGCGTCCGCGATCCAGTTCTGCACCACACCCTGTTGGCCCAGCGTCCTGCCGAACGCCGTGCGGGACACCGCCCGCCGGCACATCAGCTCGATCGCCCGCTCGGCCATGCCGATCAGCCGCATGCAGTGGTGGATACGGCCCGGGCCGAGGCGCGCCTGCGCGATGGCGAACCCGCCGCCCTCCTCGCCGATGAGATGGGACACCGGCACGCGCGCGTGGTCGAACACCACCTCGGCGTGACCGCCGTGGAAGTGGTCCTCGTACCCGAACACCCGCATCGCCCGCGCGACGGTGACACCGGGCGTGTCACGCGGCACGAGCACCATGGACTGCCGGCGGTGGGGGTCCGGCCCGTCCGGGTCCGTCTTCCCCATCACGATGAAGATCGTGCAGTCCGGGTGCATCGCGCCCGAGATATACCACTTGCGGCCGGTGATGACGTACTCGTCGCCGTCCCGCTCGATGCGGGTGGTGATGTTGGTGGCGTCCGAGGAGGCCACCTCCGGCTCGGTCATCGCGAACGCCGAACGGATCTCACCGGCGAGCAGGGGCTCGAGCCACTGCTTCTTCTGCCACTCGTCGCCGAACTGCGCGAGCAGCTCCATGTTGCCCGTGTCCGGCGCCGCGCAGTTGGTGGCGAGGGGCGCCAGCTGCGGGGAGCGGCCGGTGATCTCGGCGAGCGGGGCGTACTGGAGGTTGGTCAGCCCGGCGCCGTACTCGGCGTCCGGCAGGAAGAGGTTCCACAGGCCCTGCCGGCGCGCCTCGGCCTTCAGCTCCTCCACCACGGGCGGGGTGTCCCAGGGGGAGGGCAGCGCGGCCCGCTGCTCCCGGGCCACCGCCTCGGCCGGGTAGACGTACTCGTCCATGAAGGCCAGGAGCCTGGCGCGCAGTTCCTCGGTGCGTGCGTCGAACGCGAAGTCCATGTCGCTCAGCCCTCCTGAAGAGCGGTCAGCCCGTGCTCGATGAAGACGGGGACGAGGTCGCCGATGCGGTCGAAGCCGTGCCCGACCGTCCGGCCGAGCGTGTACCGGTAGTGGATGCCCTCCAGGATCACGGCCAGCTTGAAGCAGGCGAACGCCGTGTACCAGGACACGGCCGAGACATCGCGCCCCGACCGCGCGGCGTACCGCTCGATCAGCTCGGCGGGGGAGGGGTGGCCGGGGGCCAGGGCGGTGGTGGAGACGGGCGAGTCCGGCAGGGCCGGCGGCCGGCTGTACATCACCAGCAGGCCCAGGTCGGTCAGCGGGTCGCCGAGCGTGGACATCTCCCAGTCGAGGACCGCCGTGATCCGGTCGTCGGCCCCGATCAGGACGTTGTCGAGCCGGTAGTCGCCGTGCACGACGGCCGGCGCGGGGGAGTCGGGCAGTGTGCGCCCGAGCGCCGCGTGCAGTTCGTCGATGCCGGCGAGGTCGCGGCTGCGGGAGGCGTCCAGCTGCTTGCTCCAGCGCCTCAGCTGCCGGTCCAGGTAGCCCTCGGGCCGGCCGAAGTCGGCGAGGCCCACCTCGGCGGGGTCCACCGCGTGCAGCTCGACGAGGGTGTCCACCAGCGACAGCACGGCGTTCCGGGTGCGCTCCTCGCCCAGCGGGGCGAGCTGCTCCGCGGTGCGGTACGGGGTGCCCTCGACGAACTCCATGACATAGAACGGCGCGCCCAGCACCTCCTCGTCCTCGCACAGCAGCAGCGGGCGCGGCACCGGCACGTCGGTCGGGTGCAGGGCGCTGATCACCCGGTGCTCGCGCCTCATGTCGTGTGCGGTGGCCAGGACGTGGCCGAGCGGGGGACGCCGTACGACCCACCGCGAGGTGCCGTCCGAGACCGCGTACGTCAGGTTCGACCGGCCGCCCTCGATCAGCCGGCCGGTCAGGGGGCCCTGGGCCAGACCGGGCAGCTCCCGGTCGAGCAGGCCGCGCAGCCGGTCGAGGTCGAGTCCGGGCGGGTGGTCGGGGCTCATCGGCGCTCCTGTGGGCCGGGGAGAGGGGACGCGACCATGATGCCGACCGGTCGGTATGCCGTCCAGTGTGCCGACCGGACATGTCCGTCGCCACGGCGGTGGGCGGTACGGCGGGTCCCCTCTGCGCGGGGCGCGTGTGCCACCGCGGCTCCGGCCGGTGCGTGGGGGCACTTATGGGAGTACTTAAGGGGACAGGGGGCGCTCAGAAGACCAGCGCCGCCGCGCAGACCGCCACGGCGACCGTGCACAGGACCGCCGCCGTGGCGTGCCGGGCGGTGAGGGCCGGAGGGCGTCCCGGCCGGGCGAGGGCGCGGATGCGGAGCTGGGCGAGCAGGAGGAAGGCCGCCCACAGGACGCAGCACAGGGCGGTGACGGCGAGACCGGGTGCGGACGCGCCGCCGTGCAGGGCCGACTTTGCGGCGAGGGCGGTGACGACGGTGCAGGCCAGGGTCGTACGCCGCCAGGCCAGCCGGGTCCGCTCCGGCTGCAGACCGGGGTCCCGGTCGGGGCCCGGTGACCGTGTGCCCGTGTTCATCCGGCCCATCCGGCGAACACGACGACGACCATGACGACGGCCACGGCCGCGACGATCAGGCTCAGTACGGCCGGGAAGCGCGAGGCGGGCAGGTCCTCGCCGCGGCGCATGGCCCGCTCGCAGCGCACCCAGTGGTCGACCGCGCGCAGGGAGCACAGCACACCCGCGGCCAGCAGTGTGAGGGCGAGCCCGATGCGCCAGCCCCAGCGCAGACGGGGCAGGAACTGGTCCACCGCGAAGCCGCCGGCGATCAGGGCGAGGGCGGTGCGCAGCCAGGCGAGGAAGGTGCGCTCGTTCGCCAGCGAGAAGCGGTAGTCGGGGGTGCTGCCCTCCTCCCGGACCTCCTCGGGGGCGAACCACAGCCGGACGTTCCGTACGAAGTCGATCACGCGAGGGAACTCTAGGGCCCGCTCACCGCGTGGACCGGTACGCCTTCAGCCGTTCGTAGGCGGCCAGCCCGTCCGGCACCCACTCCCACTCCCGCAGACGGCGCTCCACCTCGTCCTCGGACAGGAAGCCGTACCAGGCGACCTCCTCGGCCTGCGGCCGCACGGGCAGATCGCAGCGGACCTGGTAGACCGCCGACCACCAGGTGTGGCCGGCGCCGTCGTCGTACAGGAACTTGAACAGGTACTCGGGGCGGGGCAGTCCCGTCACCCCCAGCTCCTCCTCGGCCTCGCGCAGGGCCGCGTCGTCGTAGGTCTCACCGGCCCCGACGACCCCGCCGACGAACATGTCGTACAGCGAGGGGAAGACCAGTTTGGCGGGTGTGCGCCGGTGCACGAAGAGCCGCCCCTCGGCGTCCCGCACCTGCACGAAGACACAGCGGTGGCGCAGTTTCCTGGCGTACGCCTCCCCGCGCGGTGACTGCCCGATGACGCGATCGTGGTCGTCGACGATGTCGAGGATCTCCTCCGCAGCGCTCATGGGGCCATCCAATCAGCCGCGCGCATGACCGACGCAGCTGTTCGACGGGACCACGGCTCCCGTCGCCGGTTTGCTCCAGGGCGTCTCCAAGCCGCGACAGCGGACGCTCCGGGCGGGTCCGCGCCGAGGGACACGGGAAGACGACGGCAGGTGTCCGACTGCGTCAGGACAAGGGGGTGTGAACCCTCAGGAGGGCTGACCGGCCGCGCCGCCCATGCGGAACGACGCGCCGCCCCTGCGGAACCCATGACACAACCCATGCGGAACAAGGACCGGCCGCCATGCACGTGGCGGCCGGTCCACACACTGAGGCCGGGGAGGGGCGAGCCCTCCCGCCGGGCCCCTAGATCACCAGGGACAGCAGCAGGACCAGGGCACCGGCGACCACCGAGATGATCGTCTCCATGACCGACCAGCTCTTGACCGTCTGTCCGACGCTCATGCCGAAGTACTCCTTCACCAGCCAGAACCCGGCGTCGTTGACGTGGCTGAAGAAGAGCGAGCCGGCGCCGATGACCAGAACCAGCAGGGCGGTGTGGGTGGTCGACATGTCGGCCGCGAGCGGGGCGACCAGACCGGCCGCCGAGATGGTCGCCACGGTCGCCGAACCGGTCGCGAGCCGGATCGCCACCGCGATCAGCCAGGCCAGCAGCAGTGCCGGGATCGACCAGTCCTTGGATATGTCCAAGATCATCTGACCCGCACCGCAGTCGATCAGCGTCTGCTTGAAGCCGCCGCCCGCGCCGACGATCAGCAGGATGCCGGCGATGGGCATGAGGCTCGTGTCGACGGTCCGCGCGATCTGCTCCTTGCCGAACCCGGCCGGCAGGCCCAGCGTGAAGATGCCGACGAGCACGGCGGCCAGCAGCGCGATCATCGGGGAACCGATGATGTCGAAGACGCGCTGGGTCATGTTCCCGGGGTCGTCCACGACGATGTCGACCAGGGCCTTGGCCAGCATCAGGACCACCGGCAGCAGCACCGTGACCAGCGTGACGCCGAAGCCGGGACGCCGCTCCAGCTCCTTTGACGGGCGCTGGGGCAGCATCCGGTCGGGGACGGGGACGTCCACCCAGCGGGCCGCGAACCCGGAGAACAGCGGACCGGCGACGATCACCGTCGGGATGGCGACCAGGAGGCCGAGCGCCAGCGTGATGCCCAGGTTGGCGCCGACCGCGTCGATCGCGACCAGCGGGCCGGGGTGCGGGGGGATCAGGCCGTGCATCACGGACAGACCGGCCAGTGCCGGGACACCGATGCGTATCAGGGAGTAGTGGCCGCGCTTGGCCACCATCAGCACCACCGGGATCAGCAGCACGATGCCGACCTCGAAGAACAGCGGCAGACCGATCACGGAGGCGATCAGCACCATCACCCACGGCATCGCCCGGCCCCGGGCCCTGGCCAGGATCGTGTCGACGATCTCGTCGGCGCCGCCGGAGTCGGCGAGCAGCTTGCCGAGGATCGCGCCGAGGGCGATCAGCACGCCCACACCGGCGACGGTCGAGCCCAGGCCGGAGGTGAAGCTGCTGATCGCCTTGTCGAGCGGTGCCCCGGCGAGCGCGCCGAGCACCAGCGACCCGATGGTCAGTGACAGGAAGGCGTGCAGCTTGTACCGGGTGATGAGGAGGACGATGACGGCGATGCCCGCCAGGACGGCGATGCCCAGCTGAGCGTGTCCGGCCGAGGTGATCGGCGGGGGCGCGTCCGCTGCCAGCATCTCGACGCTGAGTCTGGTCACGGTGTTCCCTTGCAGATGAGGTGGGGTGTTTCAGGGGGAGTGGGGGGTGTACCGCAGTCGGTGACCGCGGGGAGAGACGTCACCGCTGGGGCGGCCGCGCCTCGGTCGGCTGGGCGGTGCTAGCCGAGGTCCTCCAGCGCGGCCAGGGCACGCGCGGTGATCTCCTCGGGGGTGCCGGAGATGTCGACCGCGACGCCCGGCTCGTCCGGCTGGAGCGGCTGCAGTGTGGCGAACTGGGAGTCCAACAACGCCGTCGGCATGAAGTGGCCCCGGCGGTTCGCCATACGGCGCTCGACGAGCTCCCGGTCGCCCGTCAGATGGACGAACACGATCCCGGGAGCCGCGGCCCTCAGCCGGTCGCGGTACGACCGCTTCAGCGCCGAGCTGCTCACCACCCCGCCCCGTCCCGTCCGCCCGCGTGCCCAGGCGCCGATGGCGTCCAGCCACGGCCACCGGTCCTCGTCCTCGAGCGGGATCCCGGCCGTCATCTTGGCGATGTTGGCCTCGGGATGGAAGTCGTCGCCCTCGGCGTACGGGACGCCGAGCCGGTCGGCGAGCAGCGGACCGATCGTGGTCTTGCCCGTGCCGGCGACGCCCATCACCACAACGACGTGGGGGGTGCGCATCACTGCCTCGCTGTCTTCCTCGACGAGCGACGTCGATGTCCGACGTCCGCCATACTGAAACCCATAGGTACGACAAATTCAAGAGTCTGTGATGTATAAGTCTGACTTTTGAGTTCCTTGATCCACGCCGTACTCTGTGGGGCATGAGCGCACCGGGCCGGGGGCTGCACGGCCATGTACTGGACATCCTTGGCCCAGCCATCACCGCGGGGGAGTACCCGCCGGGCAGCGTGCTGAGAACCGACGAGCTGGCACAGCGTTTCGACGTGTCACGCTCCGTCATGCGCGAGGCGGTCCGCGTCCTGGAGTCCATGCGTCTGGTCGCCTCACGCCGCCGGGTCGGTGTGACCGTGCTGCCCCAGTCGGAGTGGAACGTCTACGACCCGCAGGTCATCCGCTGGCGCCTGGCGGGCGCCGACCGGCCCCGGCAGCTGCGCTCCCTGACCGTGCTGCGCTCCGCGGTCGAACCGGTCGCGGCCGGCCTGGCCGCGCAGCACGCCACACCCGAGCAGTGCGCCGAACTCACCGAGTGCGCCCTCGGCATGGTGGCGAACTCACGCGGCCACCGGCTGCAGGAGTACCTGGTGCACGACATCGCCTTCCACCGCGTGATCCTCACGGCCTCCGGCAACGAGATGTTCGCCCGCCTCGGCGACGTCGTCGCCGAGGTCCTGAGCGGCCGCACCCGGCACGAGGTCATGTTCGACGACCCCGACCCGGCCGCCGTCACCCTCCATGTGCAGGTCGCCGAGGCCGTCCGCGCGGGCGACGCGGAGCGCGCCGAGCGCCTGACCCGCGAGATCACCGTCGGCGCGCTGCGGGAACTGGACATCCTGGCGCCGTAGCCCCGGCCGCCCACGCGCCCCGCGGGCTCCGCGTCCGTCCCGATCTGCCCTGATCTGCTCTGGTCTGCCCTGATTTGCGCGTCCGTTCCGCCTACGTCTCGGGGAAGTCCCCGTCCACGTACACCCAGGCGCCGTCCAGCCGCTCGAACCGGCTGTGCTCGTACAGGGAGCCGCCCCGGTAGGACGCCCGGAACGTCACCGTCCCGGTGGTGTGGAAGGCGGAACCGCCCGTCGTGTCCAGCACCTCGAGCCCGGTCCAGCGCATTCCAGGGTCCAGGTCGAGCCGCGCGGGCCGGGTGCGCGGATGCCACGTCCGCAGCAGATATCCCGCGTCCCCGCGGACGAAGGCGCAGTACCGCGAGCGCATCAGCGCCTCCGCGGTCGGCGCGGCGGCACCGCGGTGATAGCGGCCGCAGCACTTCTCGTACGGCCCGGGCAGCCCGCACGGGCAGGAACGCGTGGTCATGCCCCCCATTCTGTCCCCGCCGGGCGGGGCGTCCCGCCACCGGTGCGGCGCACGCCCGGCGGGGGCACAGTGGAAGAGGGCGCCGTCCCGTGCCGCATGTCCGGCCCGGCCGAGGAGGGACCGACGATGACCCGACCCGTGGGCAACCGGCCTCCGTCCGCCAAGGAGTGGCGGCTGAGCCTGTACCTGTCCGAGCACGACCCGGAGACCACCGCCCGGGTCGTCCTGGACACCGGCGACAACGTCCTGGAGGCCTGCGCAAGGGCCCACCGCAGCCCGTACGACCCGGACGTGCCCGAGATCGGCGAGGAACTCGCGGCCGGCCGTGCGCTGATCGCGCTGGGCCGTGAGCTGCTGCGCGCCGCCAACGGCGACATCAAGGCGGTGGGAGCGTCCGAGGCGACGTCCCCCGCCCCCCTGTGGGAGCCCAGGGAGTGAACGAAGGAGCCGACAGTGCTCTTTGCGAACCGTACCGAGGCGGGCCGGCGGCTGGCCGCCCGTCTGGAACATCTCAAGGGCCAGGACGTCGTGGTGCTCGGTCTGCCCCGGGGAGGCCTGCCGGTCGCCGCGGCCGTCGCGGAGGCCCTCGACGCACCCCTGGACGTGTGCCTGGTACGGAAACTGGGGGTGCCCTCCCGGCCGGAGCTCGGCATGGGAGCCATCGGCGAGGACGGTGTGCGCGTCCTCGGCCAGGAGGTGCTGCGCGCGGCCCGGGTCCAGCCCGAGATGCTGGCCCGCATCGAGGAGCGCGAGCGCCGCGAGCTCGAGCGGCGGGCCGTCCGCTACCGGGGCGAGCGGCCCCCGGTCGCCGTCGCCGGCCGGACCGCCGTGATCGTCGACGACGGCGTGGCCACCGGCTCCACCGCACGGGCGGCCTGCCGCACGGTACGTGCGCGGGGGGCGGCGAGGGTCGTCCTCGCGGTCCCCGTCGCGCCACCGGACTGGACGGACCGGCTCGCCGGGGAGGCCGACGAACTGGTCTGCCTGGCCACTCCGGCGGACTTCTTCGCGGTCGGCCAGTTCTACGCCGACTTCGCCCAGCTCGACGACGAGGACGTGGTCGCCTTCCTCCGCCGGGCGGCGGGCCGCTGCCCGGCCGGCCGCGCAGTGGCCGACCGCGAGGTGGAGGTGGTGGCCGGGGCCGTACACCTCGGCGGCCACCTGACCGTGCCTCCCGACGCCACCGGCGTCGTGGTCTTCGCCCACGGCAGCGGCAGCGGACGCCACAGCCCGCGCAACCGCTTCGTCGCCGACGGCCTGCACAAGGCCGGTCTGGGCACCCTTCTGTTCGACCTGCTCACCGAGGACGAGGCACAAGACCGCGCCCATGTGTTCGACACCGTGCTGCTGGCCGGCCGCCTCACCGATGCCACCGCCTGGCTGCGCGCCCAGCCCGCCGTGGAAGGCCTGGCCGTCGGTTACTTCGGCGCCAGCACCGGTGCGGCGGCCGCCCTCTGGGCCGCCGCGGAACCCGACGCCCGTATCGCCGCCGTGGTCTCCCGCGGGGGCCGGCCGGACCTCGCGGGGCCGAGGCTCCCGGCGGTGACCGCCCCCACGCTGCTGATCGTCGGCGGGGCCGATCTCATGGTCCTCGATCTCAACCGGCAGGCGCAGGCCCGCCTGCACTGCGAGAACCGGCTGGTCACGGTCCCCGGCGCCACCCATCTCTTCGAGGAGCCCGGCGCCCTGGAGAGGGTGACGGAACTGGCCCGCGACTGGTTCACGGACCACATGGCGGCGGCGCACGTGTGACTTTGCGCGGCCGGAAGAAAGACAGGCGGAAGACGGACGGAGAGCGAAGGGGAGCGAGGAAGGCAGAAGGAAGGCAGCAGGAAACGGCGGAGGAAGCAAGAAAACGGTGCCGGCCGAAGAAGTCGGCCGACACCGTTTCCGTGTGGTGTCCGAGGGGGGACTTGAACCCCCACGCCCTATACGGGCACTAGCACCTCAAGCTAGCGCGTCTGCCATTCCGCCACCCGGACGAGGCGTGTGTCGCGCGGGGGACTCCCGCGGCGACGAAGGAAACCTTACCAGGCTTTCGGGCGGGCTCGATCACCCGGCTCGCGTGCCGGACGGTCTGCGGGCCGGGGGTGACGGGGCGGGGCACTTGGGACGGGGCGAGGAGAGGGGGAGGATGAGGGGGCCACCGGCATACGCGGTGGACCACCGGCGCACAGTGGGAGGAAGCAGCGTGAGCGAGACGGACACGACCAGGAGCGTCACCGCAGAGGACGAGGTCGTGGACCTCTGCCGCGAGTTGATCCGGATCGACACCAGCAACTACGGCGACCACTCGGGGCCGGGCGAGCGCAAGGCCGCCGAGTACGTCGCCGAGAAGCTCGCCGAGGTGGGGTTGGAGCCGAAGATCTTCGAGTCGCACCCGGGCCGCGCCTCCACCGTGGCCCGTATCGAGGGCGAGGACCCCTCCCGGCCCGCGCTGCTGATCCACGGCCACACCGACGTCGTACCGGCCAACGCCGACGACTGGACCCACCACCCCTTCTCCGGAGAGGTCGCGGACGGATGCGTGTGGGGCCGCGGCGCGGTCGACATGAAGGACATGGACGCGATGACGCTGGCGGTCGTACGGGACCGGCTGCGCAGCGGCCGCAAGCCCCCGCGGGACATCGTGCTGGCGTTCCTCGCGGACGAGGAGGCCGGCGGGACGTACGGGGCGCGCTACCTGGTCGACCACCACCCCGACCTGTTCGAGGGGGTCACCGAGGCGATCAGCGAGGTGGGCGGCTTCTCCTTCACGGTCAGCGAACAGCGGCGGCTGTACCTGATCCAGACGGCCGAGAAGGGCATGCACTGGATGAAGCTGACCGTGGCCGGCACTGCGGGGCACGGTTCCATGATCCACCGGGACAACGCGATCACCGAGCTGTCGGAGGCCGTGGCCCGCCTCGGGCGGCACAAGTTCCCGGTGCGGGTGACCAAGACCACTCGGGCCTTCCTCGACGAACTCGGCGACGCGCTCGGCGTCGAGCTCGACCCGGAGGACATGGACGGCACGATCGCCAGGCTCGGCGGCATCGCCAAGCTCATCGGCGCGACCCTGAGCAACACCGCCAACCCCACACAGCTGAACGCCGGTTACAAGGTCAACGTCATCCCGGGCGAGGCCACCGCGCATGTCGACGGGCGGTTCCTGCCCGGCTACGAGGAGGAGTTCCTCGCCGATCTGGACCGGATCCTCGGGCCCAAGGTCAAGCGCGAGGACGTGCACGCCGACAAGGCCGTCGAGACCACCTTCGACGGGGCCCTGGTGGAGGCGATGCAGTCCGCGCTGGTGGCGGAGGACCCGGCTGCCAAGGCCATCCCGTACATGCTCTCCGGCGGCACCGACGCCAAGTCCTTCGACGATCTGGGCATCCGCTGCTTCGGCTTCGTGCCGCTGCGGCTGCCGCCGGAGCTGGATTTCGCAGGCATGTTCCACGGGGTGGACGAGCGGGTGCCGGTGGACGGTCTGAAGTTCGGTGTACGTGTGCTTGATCGGTTCATCGACGCATCCTGAGGGCGTTTTCGGATGTTCTCCGGTGCGGACGGCCCCCGAAGAGCCCCGAATAATCGGCCGCGTGTACGGAGATGACCAAGGAAGGGTGAATGCGACGATAAGCTCGTAGCTCCATTACTCCCTCCTCGTTACAAGTGATGCGATCACCAAGAGAGATCGCGTTAGCAACGAGGAGGAATTAATGATCAAGAAGGTCGTCGCTGCCGCGGTTGCCACCGGTGGACTGGTTCTCGCGGGTGCCGGCGTGGCCGCTGCCGACTCCGGCGCTCAGGGTGCCGCCGCGCACTCCCCGGGTGTGCTCTCCGGCAACGTCGTGCAGGTTCCGGTCCACGTGCCGGTGAACGCCTGCGGCAACACGATCTCGGTGATCGGGCTGCTGAACCCCGCCTTCGGCAACGCCTGCATGAACAAGTGACGTTGTGCCTCACCCCGTGAGGGTCTGAGACCCGTCGGCCCCGGAGCGCACGCCATGCGCTCCGGGCCCGGCCGGTTTCCTGTGGTCGCAACGGCGATTTCCGGCCGGGGCGAATACGTGTTCCGGAAGGCTTTTCGATATTCGAAGGACTTTCGACGTTCGAAGAGCCGAGACCGAGAAGTTCCGAAAGTCAGAAGAGCCAGAAGAGGCCGAAGAGGCCGAAAGCAGGGATTCAGCGATATGCGACAGGTCACCCGCAAGGGCCTGATGACTGTGGCCGCAGCCACCGGCGTGATCGCCGCCGCAAGTGGCTACGCCCACGCCGACGCGGGCGCGTCCGGCGCCACGTCCGGCTCGCCGGGGGTGCTGTCCGGCAACACGGTGCAGGCGCCGGTCCATGTGCCGGTGAACGTCTGCGGCAACACGGTCAGTGTTGCCGGGTTGCTCAACCCGGCGGTGGGCAACGGCTGCGGCAATCAGGGTGGTGCCAGCCACGGGTCCGGGGGCGCCGGCTCGCACACCGGCTCGCACGCCGTTGGGCACGCCGGTGGTTCGCCGGGGGTGTTGTCGGGCAACACGGTGCAGGCGCCGGTCCACGTGCCGGTCAATGTCTGCGGCAACACGGTCAGTGTTGCCGGGTTGCTCAACCCGGCGGTGGGCAACGGCTGCGGCAATCAGGGTGGTGCCAGCCACGGGTCCGGGGGCGCCGGCTCGCACACCGGCTCGCACGCCGTTGGGCACGCCGGTGGTTCGCCGGGTGTGCTGTCCGGTAACACGGTGCAGGCGCCGGTCCACGTGCCGGTCAATGTCTGCGGCAACAGTGTCGATGTGATCGGCGCGGGCAATCCGGCGACGGGCAACCGCTGTGCCAATGGCGGCGGAGATGGCCAGGACACGCCTCCGGGCACGCCCGGCACCCCTGGGACGCCGGGTCAGCCGGGCGAGCCGGGGAACCCTGGCACTCCGGGTCAGCCGGGCGAGCCGGGGAACCCCGGTACTCCGGGTCAGCCGGGCGAGCCGGGGAACCCCGGTACTCCGGGTCAGCCGGGCGAGCCGGGGAACCCCGGTACTCCGGGTCAGCCGGGCGAGCCGGGAGACCCCGGCACCCCGGGCCAGCCGGGCCGGCCGGGCACTCCCGCCCACCCCGGTACGCCGACCACGCCTCCCGCTCCGGGCGGTGGCACCCCCGGGGATTCCGTGCAGGTGAACCAGCCGGGCACGCAGTCCACCGCGTCCGGCGGTCGGGCGCAGCTCGCCGACACCGGCAGCGACCTGCCCCTGGGAGCCGTTCTGCCGGCGGGCGCCGGAGCGCTGCTCGCGGGCGCCGTACTGTACCGCAAGGCCCGGTCCACCGCTCGGTGACCACCCGCCTGCGGTGCGCATGACGGAGCGGGCCCCGCGGACGCGGGGCCCGCTGCGGCCCGGCCGTCTCAGCTCACCACGTGGCACGCACCTGGCGGATGATCCGCCGGCGCAACCGCACCTTGCGGCTGCCGTCGCGCATCAGGCTCAGACGGTACAACTCCCAATGTCCGTACTCGGCGTGGTCCGTCAGTAGTTGTGTCGTCTCCTTGCGGGAGACTCCCCGTGGTACGTAGACGTCGACAAATTCGTATTCCGGCATCGCAACCATTGTGCGGTCTTGGGCCCGGTACGGATAGCGTCTGCACTATGTCTGATGCTGCGCAGCCCACCGCTGCCGAGGTACGCGCCGCCGCCGAGGCGCTCAAGGCCGCGCTCGACCGCCACCTGGCCGCGGTCGAACGCAGGTCGGGGGAGGACGACCCGGCCGTCTACGAGGCGTTCAA
The DNA here is from genome assembly GCF_039525155.1 of Streptomyces thermoalcalitolerans. Lineage (NCBI taxonomy): Bacteria > Bacillati > Actinomycetota > Actinomycetes > Kitasatosporales > Streptomycetaceae > Streptomyces > Streptomyces thermoalcalitolerans. Next base: position 77,175 of record NZ_BAAAHG010000012.1, read on the forward strand.
TCAGCTGGCCGCGGCCGCAGAGGCGTACGACGAACTGCTCTACGACCGCTACGACGAGGTCACACCCTTCGAGATCCCCGGTGACGACTCGCTGCCGCCGTACACGGGACCGGAGGAACCGCATGCGATCAGCGTGCTGATCCGCCGCGACTACTCCGTGGTCGAGCCGCGTCGGCTGCTGGCCCAGGCCCGGCGGGTGGAGGCTGCGGACAGCGAGGCCGGCACGGGCGACGACGGGAACGCCTCCAGGACGGTTCCCGGGGCGCTCGGCATCCTGTTCAGTGAGTTCGAACCGGACGAGATCGCCTCCCGGCACAGCGAGTTCGGCCTGGAGGAGGGCGACTCCACCCTGTGGGTCACGGCCGCGGACGAGCCCGCCGACCCGGGCGACTGGCTGGAGGCGCCCTTCGACCACGTCGATCCGGAGCGGGTCGTCTGCCGCTTCGACGTCAGCGCGGTCTTCGACGACGAGGACGACGACGAGGACGACGACGATGATGTCGTCGGTGTCGACGGGACCGACATCGACGACGACGATCTCGACATCGGACCCGACGACGAGGACCTGGAGCCGCTGGACGCGCTCGACCGCTGAGCGGCGGCGGACGACGGGAGGGCTGCGACGACGGCGACGGATCTCAGCCCGCCGTCCGTTCCTCCGCCGCCTGCGTCTGCGCGCGGAGCAGGTCGGGCAGACGGGTCGTACGGGGCTTCGCCGGCACCTCGGCCACGGCCCGCGGGAGCGCCTGCTCCGCCCCGTGCACCACGGACAGATGACGGCTCGCCCGGCTGAACGCCGTGTATACCCACGGCCGGCTGAGCGCCCGCGTCGCGTCACCGGGCAGCACCACGACCACCGCGGGCCACCGGCAGCCCACCGCCTGGTGCGCGGTCAGCGCCCACCCGTGCCGCACCCGTGTCTCCACCCACTCCCTCGGCACGACCACGGGGGTGCCCGAGCAGGACAGGTGCAGCCCCTCGGCGTCGCCCTTCACCACATGACCGGGCAGCGTACGGCCCGGGGCGGGGGAGTAGACGATCCGGTCGCCCGGGTCGAAGCCGCCGAAGCGGCCGGGCCCCGGGTGGAGCCGTGCCTTCAGGGCCGCGTTCAGCGCGCGGGTGCCGGCCGCGCCCCCATGACCCGGAGTGATCACCGTCGTCCGCTCGGCCGGGACGCCGATGGCCCGCGGCACCGAGTCCACGACGAGCTGCACGGTCCGGTGCACGGCCTCGCCCGCGTCCCGCACCGGGACGATCACGACCTCCCGGTCGGGCGCCGCCACCTCGTTCAGCTCGCCGATGCCGATGCCGGAGACCAGCTCGCCCAGCGGGCCGGGGTCGGGCACCCGTGAGGCGATCCGGGGGCAGACCCGCGCCGCCAGCAGATCCGCGAAGACCCGTCCGGGCCCCACGGACCACAGCACCCCCGGATCGCCGGCCAGCACCAGCCGGGCGCCGTCCGGCAGCGACTCCACGAGCAGGGCCGCGGTCTCCACGTCCAGCTGGGGGGCGTCGAGCACGACGAGGAGGTCCAGGGCGAGCGAGCCGTCGTCGTCCCGGCCGGGGCCCTCGGCGCCGGACAGCAGTCCGGCCACCGTGGCGACGGGAGGCGCGGACGTCCCGTCGGCCTCCTGGGACTGCCGCAGCAGCTCCGCGAAGCCGTCCCGGCCGAGCGGGCTGTGGGTGGCGGCCCATGCGCGCAGCCCGAGCCGCCGCGCCTCGTCCAGCAGCCGGGCGGGCTCCGTGCGGGAGGCCTCGCCTCCGGTGTGCAGGACGAGGCTGTGGCCCGCGACCGCGCGGAGCAGCTCGGCGGCGGAACCCTGGGCGGAGGCGGCGGCCCGCTCCCAGTCCTCGGACGAACCGCCTTCCTTCGGTGCGGAGTTGAGCAGCCGGGCCAGTCCGTCGGCGAGACTCTCCTCGGCGAGTGCGTACCGCTCCAGGCCCACGAGGACGCGCACCGGGCGCTCGCCCTCCTCACCCGCGGCCGGGGCGTCCTGGAAGGCCAGGGCCTCGCCCTCCGCGAGGGTGCTCTGCAGGGCCGCGTCGGGGTCGGGCACCGCCCGCTGGGCCAGGGCGGCGGTCAGCGCCGGGGCGTCCAGCGCCGTGTGCCCGGCGAGGGCCGCCTGCTCCAGCAGCCACACGGTGAAGGCCCGGCCGCGCCGTTCGTCGCCTGGGCCGCACTCCGCGCCGAGCAGGGCACGCGCGAACCCGTCGGCCTGCTCCGGCCGTACGCCCTGCACACGCAGCAGCTGCCAGGGGTCGGCGCGCAGCCGCTCCTCCGCGCCCTCCCCGAGGGCCGCGGCCACCCGAGGCGCGAGCGTCTCCGGGGCGCCCCCCTCGCTCAGCACGCGGCGCACCCTTTGGACGACCTCGGGCGCGGGGACCGCGGGCATGGGGGCCATGGGCGCGGGGGCCGCTTCGACGGAGACGGACCCGGGCCGCCGTGCCGACTCGGAGGCGGTCTGCCGGGGCGCGGTCCGCGGCTCGGCGAAGAGGTCGGCCGGAGGGGTCTTCCCGCTCTCCACGGCCCGCACCGCCGCCAGCAGAGCGGCCGCCTTGCCGCTCAGCTTCCTGCCGCTGTCGATCGGCCCCTTCTTCGCCGCCTTGCGCCGCTCGATCCGCTCCCGCTCGATCCGCTGGGCCGCGAGCTCCGCCTCGGCCTCGGACAGCCCGGCCGCGCCGGCACCGTCCGCCGGGTCCGCGCCGGCCGGAGCGTCCGCATCCGCTCCCGCGTCCGTATCGGCCCCCGTGTCCGCACCCGTCTCCGCATCCGAGCCGACCCCCGTGTCCGAGTCGGCTGCCGGAGCCGCACCGTCGTGCTCCGCGGCGTCGTCCCGCTCGTCGCTCTCCGTCGTCGCGGTGCCGGTGTCCCAGGGGCCGGCTCCCGGGCCGGGCTCCGGGGTGTCAGGTCCGGAGTGTGGGGTGCTCTCCGGCTCGCTCACAGCGTGCTCCAGTCGTGATCGGGATAGCGGTGCACGGGCGCCGACACGTCGTCGAGCGCCCGGCAGATCTCGTCAGGAAGACTAAGTGCCTCCGCTGACAATGCCGCCGTGAGCTGCTGTGCGGTGCGGGCGCCGACGATCGGCGCGGTCACGCCGGGGCGGTCGCGGACCCAGGCGAGGGCGATCTGGAGCGGGGTCACCGCCAGCCCGTCCGCCGCCGTGGACACCGCGTCCACGATGCGGCGTGCGGTGTCGTCGAGGTACGGCTCGACGAAGGGCGCCAGGTGCTCCGAGGCGCCCCGCGAGTCCGGCGGCGTTCCGTTGCGGTACTTGCCGGTCAGCACACCGCGGCCCAGCGGCGAGGAGGGCAGCAGGCCGATGCCCAGGTCGAGGGCGGCCGGCAGCACCTCGCGCTCGATGCCCCGCTGCAGCAGCGAATACTCCATCTGCGCGCTCGCCAGCCGCGTCCGGGTGTCCGGCGCCGCGAGCTGCCAGGTCGCCGCCTTGGCCAGCTGCCAGCCGCAGAAGTTCGAGACCCCGGCGTAGCGCACCCGGCCGCTGCGCACGGCCAGGTCGAGCACCTGAAGGGTCTCCTCCAGCGGTGTGTGGGGGTCGTAGGCGTGGATGTGCCACACGTCGATGTAGTCCGTGCCGAGACGGGCGAGCGAGGCGTCCAGCGCCGCCAGCAGATGGCCGCGGGAGCAGTCGAAGCGGCGGTCCGGGTCCGGGACACTGCCCGCCTTGGTCGAGATGACCAGGTCACGGCGGGGCACCAGGCCATCCATGAGCCGCCCGAGCAGGTACTCGGCCTCCCCGTCGCCGTACACGTCGGCCGTGTCGACGAGGGTGCCGCCCGCCTCCCAGAACACCTTCAGCATGTCCGCGGCGTCGTGCTCGTCGGTGTCCCGGCCCCAGGTCAGGGTGCCGAGGCCGATGCGGGACACACGCAGGCCCGTACGGCCGAGATACCTCTGCTCCATGGACGCCGAGATTACTGGCCGGAGTTGAGACGTGGGTCACCCGTGGGGGACCCACAATCCCTCCGGCCCGCGCTAGTGTTCCCGGGACAAGAGACGTTACTGACCGGTAAGGGGAACGGCATGCAGCTCGGGATCAACCTCGGCTACTGGGGTGCCGGGATGGACACGGACAACCTGGCCGTCGCACGGGAGGCGGACCGGCTCGGCTATGCCGTGTGCTGGGCGGCCGAGGCCTACGGCTCCGACGCGGCCACCGTGCTCGCCTGGGTCGCCGCGCAGACCGAGCGCATCGACGTCGGTTCGGCCATCTTCCAGATCCCCGCCCGGCAGCCCGCGATGACGGCGATGACGGCCGCCACCCTGGACTCGCTGTCCGGCGGTCGCTTCCGGCTCGGTCTCGGCGTCTCCGGTCCGCAGGTCTCCGAGGGCTGGTACGGCGTCAAGTTCGACAAGCCGCTGGCCCGCACCCGTGAGTACGTCGAGATCGTCCGCAAGGCGATGTCCCGTGAGCGGCTGACGTACGAGGGCGAGCACTGGACGCTGCCGCTGCCCGGCGGCCCGGGCAAGCCGCTCAAGCTGACCGTGCACCCGCAGCGCGAGCGCATCCCGCTCTACATCGCCGCCATCGGCCCGAAGAACCTGGAGCAGACCGGCGAGATCGCCGACGGCGCCCTGCTCATCTTCCCCTCCGCCGGCCATCTGGAGGAGACGGCGATCAAGCACCTGCGCGCGGGCCGCGAGAAGGCCGGTCTGACCATGGAGGGCTTCGACGTCTGCCCGACCCTGCCGCTCGCCGTCGGCGACGACAGGGACGTGGCCCGGCTCGCCGACACCTTCCGTCCCTACACCGCGCTGTACGTCGGCGGCATGGGCAGCCGCAAGCAGAACTTCTACAACCGGCTGGCCTGCCGCATGGGCTACGAGAAGGCGGCGGCCGAGATCCAGGACAAGTACCTCTCGGGCGACAAGCAGGGCGCCGCGGCCGCCGTACCGCAGGAACTCATCGACCAGACCACGCTGCTCGGCTCCGTCGACCGGATCGCGGACCGCATGAAGGCGTACGCGGAGGCCGGTGTCACCACGCTGACCCTCGCCCCCGCGGGCCTCACCCTGGAGGAGCGGCTCGCCTCCCTCCGCGCCGGTGTCGAGGCCCTGGAGCGCGCGGGGCTGGCGTAGAGCAGCGGGTCACCGGGGCACGTCCGACGGGGCCACGCCGACCACGCCCGGCAAGCACAGAGGCTTTCCCTCGGCTTGGGCCGCTGATGGGCCTTCAGGGCGTCCTCGACCGCCGGCGGAGGCAGTGCGAGCTCCTCGGCGACCGGACCGGACTCCTGCTCGTCCGGCTCGTACGGCTCCACCCGGACGAACCCCCGGCGGCCCGCGCCTCGGCCGGCGCGCCGGAGAAGTCCCGGGGCCCGGGGTGCGGCGGCCGTCGCGGTGGACGGCGCAGTCGACGATCAGCGGGCCCCTCCGGGCGTGCCGCGGCCCCCGGGGCGGAGCGGGAGGACCGTACGCCCGATCGGCCGAGCCGCGTCCCGCACGGGGCGGGAACCGGGCGCGCACGACGCGCCGAGCGAGAACCGGGCCCGCACATCCGCCTCCAGTCCTCGGGGAAACCGGGCTGGTTCCGACCCTCCGCACCGTCCGGGAGAGGTCCTCCGCGCCGTCCGGGAGAGGTGTCGAAGAATGTGTTCTCCTTTTGTCCCGGGTTTCGTCCCGGGTTTCGTCCCGGGTTTCGTCCCGGGACACCGCCCGGACCGTCCGTACGCCTACGCTGGCCGCATGCCCACGCTGATCCTTGTCAGGCACGGACGTTCCACCGCGAACACCGCCGGACTGCTGGCCGGCCGGACTCCCGGGATCGCCCTGGACGAACGCGGTGCCGCACAGGCCGCGGCGCTGCCCGGGCGGCTCGACGGGCTGCCGATCGCCGAGGTCGTCACCAGCCCGCTGCAGCGCTGCCAGGAGACGATACGGCCGCTGCTGGAGGCCCGGCCGCAGCTGACGGCGCACATCGACGAGCGCATCGGGGAGTGCGACTACGGCGACTGGTCCGGCCGCAAGCTCGCCGAGCTCAAGGACGAGCCGATGATGGAGGTGGTGCAGGCGTACCCCTCGGCGGCGGCGTTCCCCGGCGGCGAGTCCCTGCGTGCGATGCAGGCACGTGCCGTCGAGGCGGTGTGCGAGTGGAACGCGCGCGTGGAGCGCGACCACGGAGCCGACGCGGTCTACCTGATGTGCTCGCACGGCGACATCATCAAGTCCCTCGTCGCGGACGCGCTCGGCCTGCACCTGGACCTCTTCCAGAGGATCTCGGTCGAACCGTGCTCCGTCACCGCGATCCGCTACACCCGGCTGCGGCCCTTTCTGGTCAGGCTCGGGGACACCGGGGACTTCGCGTCCCTGGTGCCGCGCGAGGAGTCCGCGGACGACGACGCACCCGTCGGAGGCGGTGCGGGCGCACCGTGATCGTCGGCCGCAGTAGGGTGAAGCGGTCGCCGACATGCCGGCCGGGTCGATGCGCCGATCCCGTCGGCTCTCCCGATTCCGCCATTCACACGATTCCCATGGAGACAGGACGTGTCCCGTCAGGTGTTCCTCTACGACCCCCCGGACCGCTTCGTGGCCGGGACGGTCGGACTGCCCGGGCGCCGTACGTTCTTCCTCCAGGCCTCCGCCGGCTCACGGGTGACCAGCGTGGTCCTGGAGAAGACCCAGGTCGCCGCGCTCGCCGAGCGCATGGAAGAACTGCTCGACGAGGTGGTGCGCCGCAGCGGCGGCAGTGCCGCCGTGCCCGCCGTGGCGCCCGCCGAGATCACCGACACCGACCCGCTGGAGACCCCCATCGAGGAGGAGTTCCGGGTCGGCACCATGGCACTTGCCTGGGACGGTGAGGACCAGCGCCTGATCGTCGAGGCGCAGGCGCTCGTCGAGATCGACGTGGAGTCGGAGGAGGATCTCGCCGAGGCCGAGGAGCGGCTGCTGCAGGACGAGGAGAACGGCCCCCCGGTGCTGCGGGTCCGGCTCACCGGCGCGCAGGCGAGGGCGTTCGCCAAGCGTGCCATGGACGTCGTCAACGCCGGACGGCCGCCGTGTCCGCTGTGCAGTCTCCCGCTCGACCCGGAGGGACATGTATGTCCGCGCCAGAACGGATACCGCCGCGGAGTGTGACGCCCGAAGCGGCGTCCACCGAGCTGCTCGCCCGGGGCGAGCTGACCGTGCGCGGCCGGATCCGCGAGGCGTCCAACGCGGCGCTGCTGTGCACGGTCGCGTACGACGGCCAGGAGGCGTCCTGCATCTACAAGCCGGTCGCGGGGGAGCGCCCGCTGTGGGACTTCCCCGACGGCACGCTCGCCGCGCGGGAAGTGGCCGCGTACGAGGTCTCCGAGGCGACCGGCTGGGGCCTGGTGCCGCCCACCGTGCTGCGCGACGGCCCGTACGGCGAGGGCATGGTGCAGCTGTGGGTCGAGGCGACCGCCGACGGCGGGCTGCTCGCGCTGCTGGACGCCGAGGAGCCGGGACCGGGCTGGAAGGCGATCGGGTTCGCCGAGGTCGGCCAGGGCCGTACCGCGCTGCTGGTGCACGCGGACGACGAACGGCTGCGCCGCCTGGCCGTCCTGGACGCCGTGATCAACAATGCCGACCGCAAGGGCGGCCATCTGCTGCCCACCCCCGACGGGAATCTGTACGGCATCGATCACGGCGTCACCTTCAACGTCGAGAACAAGCTGCGTACCTTGCTGTGGGGCTGGGCGGGTGAACCCCTCCCACCGGAGATCCTGGAGGTCCTCGGCCTTCTCGAGGAGGCCCTCGCCGACGACGCCCCCCTCGCCACCCGTCTGGCCTCCCTGATCACCCCGGCCGAACTCGATGCCACACGCGCGCGCGTGCGCACCCTTCTCACCACCGGCACCCACCCGGAGCCCACCGGGGACTGGCCGGCGATCCCCTGGCCGCCGATATAGGCCGGCAGCTGGCAGGGGCCGGCGGAGGCCGGTCGTCGGCGTGGTGCGGCCGTCGGGCGACGGACGGCCGCACCCGGCCGCACCGGGCGGCGGCAGGCGCGGGACCGCCGCCCTGTCGGAGGCGGGCGGCGGCACATCCGGCGGAATCGCGCAAGAGCGCTTTTCCGGTCAACCGGCCCGGTCCGGTTCGTGTACGGGACCGCGGTCCGGTTACGCTCATGACATGCATGCCTGGCCCGCTTCCGAGGTCCCCGCCCTGCCGGGCCGGGGCCGCGACCTGAGGATCCATGACACCGCGACCGGGGGCCTGGTCACCCTTCGGCCCGGTCCCGTCGCCCGTATCTACGTCTGCGGCATCACCCCGTACGACGCGACCCACATGGGGCACGCGGCGACCTACAACGCGTTCGACCTCGTGCAGCGTGTGTGGCTCGACACCAAGCGGCAGGTCCACTACGTCCAGAACGTGACCGACGTCGACGATCCCCTGCTGGAGCGGGCCCAGCGCGACAACGTCGACTGGGTGCGGCTGGCCGAGCGGGAGACGGCCCTGTTCCGTGAGGACATGACCGCTCTGCGCATGCTGCCGCCCCGGCACTACGTCGGCGCCGTGGAGGCGATACCCGGCATCGTCCCGCTGGTCGAACGGCTGCGGGACCTGGGCGCGGCGTACGAGCTCGAGGGGGACGTGTACTTCTCCGTCGAGTCCGACCCCCACTTCGGCGAGGTCTCCCACCTGGACGCGGAAACGATGCGTCTGCTGTCCGCCGAGCGTGGCGGCGACCCCGACCGCCCCGGCAAGAAGAACCCCCTCGACCCGGTCCTGTGGCTGGCCGCCCGGGACGGGGAGCCCAGCTGGGACGGCGGCTCCCTCGGCCGGGGCCGGCCCGGCTGGCACATCGAGTGCGTGGCGATCGCCCTGAAGCACCTCGGCATGGGCTTCGACATCCAGGGCGGCGGCTCCGACCTCGCCTTCCCGCACCACGAGATGGGCGCCTCGCACGCCCAGGTGCTCACCGGCGAGTTCCCGATGGCCAAGGCCTATGTGCACGCCGGCATGGTCGCCCTCGACGGCGAGAAGATGTCCAAGTCCAAGGGCAATCTGGTCTTTGTGTCGCAGCTGCGGCGCGACGGCGTGGACCCGGCCGCCATCCGGCTCGCCCTCCTCGCCCACCACTACCGCTCCGACTGGGAGTGGACCGATCAGGTCCTCCAGGACGCCGTGGCCCGTCTGGGCCGCTGGCGCTCGGCCGTCTCCCGGCCCGACGGCCCGTCCGCCGACGCGCTGCTCGAGGAGATCCGCGACGCCCTCGCCGACGATCTGAACGCCCCCGCGGCGCTCGCCGCGGTCGACCGCTGGGTGGCCCTCCAGCAGGAGCAGGGAGGCGACGACACCGGCGCTCCCGGCCTTGTCTCGCGCGCCGTGGACGCCCTGCTGGGCGTGGCTCTCTGAGCCGGACGCCGAAACCGGACGCCGAGCGCCGGACAGGGCATCGGACACCGGGGGCGGTGCGCGTCACGCGCACCGCCCCCGCACTGTTCACTCCTCCGACGAGTCCTCGCCGTCCGTGCCGTCGGCGTCCTTTGTGCCGCCCCCGGCATCCGTGCCGTCAGCGGTGCCGGCGGCCCCGGTCTCCGGCGTCGCCGGACCCGACGGCCGTGCACGGCCCCCGGGTCCCTCCCGCCGGTACGAGCCGCCCTCGGCGCCGTCCGCCTCGGCGGACCCGCCCGACGACGTACCGCTGCGGTCCCGGCGCCGCAGATACCGCTCGAACTCGCGGGCGATCGCCTCGCCCGACGCCTCGGGCAGCTCCGCGGTGTCCCGGGCCTCCTCCAGCGTCTGCACGTACTCCGCGACCTCGCTGTCCTCGGCGGCCAGCTGGTCCACCCCGACCTGCCAGGCCCGTGCGTCCTCCGGCAGCTCGCCCAGCGGAATGCGCAGGTCGAGCAGGTCCTCCAGCCGGTTGAGCAGGGCCAGCGTGGCCTTCGGGTTCGGCGGCTGCGCGACGTAGTGCGGCACCGCCGCCCACAGCGAGACCGCCGGGACCCCGGCGTGCGTGCAGGCCTCCTGCAGCACGCCCACGATGCCCGTCGGCCCCTCGTACTTGCTCTCCTCCAGGTCCATCCGGCGGGCCAGGTCCGGGTCCGACGTGGTCCCGCTGATCGGCACCGGACGTGTGTGCGGAGTGTCGCCGAGCAGCGCTCCCAGGAGGACCACCAGCTCCACACCGAGCTCGTGGGCGAAGCCGAGCAGCTCGTTGCAGAACGAGCGCCAGCGCATGGACGGTTCGATGCCGTGGACCAGCACCAGGTCACGCGGCTTCTCCCCGTCGGCCCGGACCACCGACAGTCTCGTCGTCGGCCAGGTGATCTTGCGTGTGCCGTTGTCGATGAACACCGTGGGGCGGTTCACCTGGAAGTCGTAGTAGTCCTCGGCGTCCAGCGCCGCGAACACCTCGCCCTTCCACTCCCTGTTCAGATGCGCGACCGCGGCGGAGGCGGCGTCGCCGGCATCGTTCCAGCCCTCGAACGCGGCCACCATGACCGGGTCGATCAGCTCGGGAACCCCCTCGAGCTCGATCACCCAGTGCCTCCTTCCGACGTGCCCTCGCCTGACCCACCAACCTTACGGCGTGCGGCGGGGACGCTCGCAGCCCCCTTGCACGGGGGAGTGAACGGATGACTGCCCCGTTCCCCATGATCGAACACCTCGGGAGCGGCACCGGAGCGGAGAGGAGCGCCATCGGCGCGGAGAGCGGAGCGCAGCCACCGCTCGGCGCTCGCGATGTGCACGGTCGCCCAGGACCGTGCCGCCTCCGCGTCCCGGTCGCGCAGCGCCCCGAGGATCGCGCGGTGCTCGTGCAGGGCGCGGCCGACCGCGCCCTCCTGGATCAGGGCGCGCCAGATCCGGGCCCGGGCGGCGGGCCCGGACAGCCCGTCGAGCAGGGAGCAGAGCACCGAGTTGCCCGAGCCCCGTGCGATGCCCCGGTGGAACTCCAGGTCGCAGGTGACCAGTTCCTCCACCGAGGGCGTGTCGCCGAGCGCGTCCAGCAGGGCTTCGAGCGCGTCCAGTTGCTGTTCGCCAAGGCGCGTGGCCGCCATCGCGGTCGCGGCCGGTTCCAGGATGCGGCGCACCGCCAGGAACTCCGGCGCCGTGTCGTCGCGGTGGACGTCGACGGCGAAACCCACTGCCTCCAGCAGCAGGTGCGGGTCCAGGCTGGTGACGTACGTGCCGTCTCCCTGCCGCACGTCCAGGATCCGGATCAGCGACAGCGCGCGCACCGCCTCCCGCAGGGAGTTGCGCGACAGGCCCAGTTCCGCGGCGAGTTCGCTCTCCTTGGGCAGCCGGTCGCCGGGGCGCAGCGCGCCGGAGACGATCATGCTCTTGATCTTCTCGATCGCCTCGTCGGTCACCGCCATGCCGGGCCTCCCGGTCGCTCAGACATCGGATGTCTGAGCACATTATGGAGGCGCGCGAGAAAGACAACGCGGGCGATGAAGGCGATGACGGCAATGGAGGCAACGGGGATATCGGAGACACAGGAGACACCGGAGACAGGGAGCAACGGAGGCAGGGCGGCGGCCGGTCCCCGTGCGGAGGGAGCCGGCCGCCGCCCTGCCGGCGGTCACCTCGCCTCGAGCAGCTCCTGCACCTTCGCCCGGATCTCGTCCGTGGCCAGACCGCGGATGGTCAGCGTCGTCCGCCGGCGCAGCACGTCCTCCGGGGTCTCGGCCCACTCGTGGTCGCGGGCCCAGACGACCTGCGCCCAGATCTCCGGGGCGTCCGGGTGGATCCGCTCGCCCAGCTCCGGGTTCTCGTTCGCCAGCCGGGCGATGTCGAAGGCCAGCGACCCGTAGTGGGTGGCCAGGTGCCGGGCGGTGTCGGCGGCCATGCGCGGACCGGGCGCCGGACGGTCCACCAGCAGCCGGTGGGCGACCGCGCGCGGGTGGGAGAGGCCCGGCAGCGGCATCCTCTTCGGCAGCGAGGAGACCGGCTCGAAGTCCTCGCCCAGCGGGGCGCCCGGCAGTGTCTGGAGCTTCTTCAGCACCGTACGGCCGATGTGCCGGAAGGTCGTCCACTTGCCGCCCGCCACCGACAGCATGCCGCCCCTGCCCTCGGTCACCACCGTCTCGCGCCTGGCCTTGGCGGTGTCGCCGGGCCCGCCCGGCAGCACCCGCAGACCGGCGAAGGCGTAGGTGATCAGGCCGCGGTCGAGCTGCTGGTCGCGCAGGGAGAACGCGGCCTCGTCGAGTATCTGGGTGATGTCCTTGTCGTTGACCGCGACCTCGGCCGGGTCCCCCTCGTACTCCTCGTCGGTCGTGCCGAGCAGCAGCATGTCCTCCCAGGGGAGGGCGAAGGTGATGCGGTACTTGTCGATCGGGGTGGCCAGCGCCGCCCGCCACGGCGAGGTGCGCTTGAGGACCAGGTGCGCGCCCTTGGACAGACGGATGGACGGCGCCGCGTTCGGGTCCTCCATCCTGCGCAGATGGTCCACCCACGGTCCGGTCGCGTTCAGCACCAGCCGGGCGTTCACCCCGAACTCGTCGCCGGACAGCCGGTCCTTCAGCTCCGCGCCGGTGACCCGGCCCCGGGTGAAGCGCAGCCCGGTCACCTCGGCGTGGTTGAGGACGACCGCGCCCGACTCGACGGCCGCGCGGACCGTCATCAGCGCCAGGCGCGCGTCGTTCATCTGGCCGTCGCCGTAGACGGCCACGGCCTTGAGGTTCTCGGTGCGCAGCTCGGGCACGTCCCGCACGGCCCTCGCCGGGCTGAGCAGACGGCCCACGCCGTCGCCGAAGGCGGACAGCGCGGAGTAGGCGAACACACCGGCCCCGAGCTTCGCCGCGCCGTGCGGCCCGCCCTTGTACACGGGGAGGTAGAAGGTGAGCGGGTTCGTCAGGTGGGGGGCCACCTGGCGGGAGACCGCACGGCGCTCGAAGTGGTTCTCCGCCACCAGCCTCACCGCACCGGTCTGCAGATAGCGCAGACCGCCGTGGAGCAGCTTGGAGGAGGCGGAGGAGGTGGCGCCGGCGAAGTCGCCGGCGTCGACCAGAGCCACCCTGAGACCGGACTGCGCGGCGTGCCAGGCGGTGGAGATGCCCAGGATGCCGCCGCCGATCACGAGGAGGTCGTACGTCGCCTTGGAGAGCTGCTCCCGGGTCTCGGCGCGGCTCGGATTCGGGCCGGAGGCCGGGCGCGTCCCCAGGGCAGGCACGGTCTGCAGGGTGGACCGACTGGTCATCGCGGTTTCTACTCCTCGTTCTCGAGCCAGCCCATGGTCCGTTCGACGGCCTTGAGCCAGTTCCTGTACTCGCGGTCGCGGGTCTCCGCGTCCATACGGGGGGTCCATTCGGCGGCCCGGCGCCAGTTGGCGCGCAGGTCGTCGGTGCTGTTCCAGAAGCCGACGGCGAGACCGGCGGCGTAGGCGGCGCCGAGGCAGGTGGTCTCGGCGACCAGCGGGCGCACCACGGGGGCGTCCAGGAAGTCCGCCAGGGTCTGCATCAGCAGGTTGTTGGAGGTCATGCCGCCGTCGACCTTGAGGGCGGTGAGCTCCACCCCGGAGTCCTTGGTCATGGCGTCGGCGATCTCCCGCGTCTGCCAGGCGGTGGCCTCCAGGACGGCGCGCGCGAGGTGCGCCTTGGTGACGTACCGGGTCAGGCCGGCGATCACACCGCGGGCGTCGGAGCGCCAGTACGGGGCGAACAGGCCGGAGAAGGCCGGCACGAAGTAGGCGCCGCCGTTGTCCTCGACCGAGAGCGCCAGCGTCTCGATCTCGGCGGCGGTGGAGATCAGGCCCATCTGGTCGCGCATCCACTGCACCAGTGAGCCGGTGACGGCGATCGAGCCCTCCAGGGCGTAGACCGGCTTGTCGTCGCCGATCCGGTAGCCGACGGTGGTCAGCAGTCCGCTGTAGGAGTTGATGATCCTGTCACCGGTGTTCATCACCATGAAGGTGCCGGTGCCGTACGTCGACTTGGCCTCGCCCTCGGAGAAACAGGTCTGGCCGAACAGGGCCGCCTGCTGGTCGCCGAGGGCGGAGGCGACCGGGATGCCGCCGAGCAGCTCGCCCAGCCTGCCGCCCTTGATCTCGCCGTAGACCTCGGCGGAGGAGCGGATCTCGGGCAGGATCTGCGGCGGCACGCCGATCGACTGGCAGATCCTCGGGTCCCACTCCATGGTGTGGAGGTTCATCAGGAGGGTGCGGGAGGCGTTGGTGACGTCGGTGACGTGTCTGCCGCCGTTCGGGCCGCCCGTCAGGTTCCAGACGACCCAGGTGTCCATGGTGCCGAAGAGCAGGTCGCCCGCCTCGGCGCGCTCGCGCAGGCCCTCGACGTTGTCGAGCAGCCAGCGGACCTTGGGGCCGGCGAAGTAGGAGGCGAGGGGAAGGCCGGTCTCGCGGCGGAAGCGGTCCTGGCCGACATTGCGGCCGAGTTCCTTGCACAGGGCGTCGGTGCGGGTGTCCTGCCAGACGATGGCGTTGTGGACGGGCTCACCGGTGTTCCTGTCCCACAGCACGGTGGTCTCGCGCTGGTTGGTGATGCCGATGGCCTTGATGTCGTCGCGGGTGATGCCGGCCTTCCGGATGGCTCCGGCGACGACCTCCTGGACGTTGGTCCAGATCTCGGTGGCGTCGTGTTCGACCCAGCCCGGCCTGGGGAAGATCTGCTCGTGCTCCTTCTGGTCGACGGAGACGATCCGGCCGTCCCGGTCGAAGACGATGCAGCGGGAGGAGGTGGTGCCCTGGTCGATGGCCGCGATGAACGGCCCCTGGCCGTGGGATGCGATGCCGGCGGGACGGGCGTCGGTCACTGTGTGCTCCTGGGGTCCGTGGTCGATGGGGCGGTGGTCGGGGCGAGTGCGGTGCGCCGGGCGGGCGGGAGGGGAGTCGCCGGGTGGGTGGGAGGGGAGGAAGGAACGGGGAGTGCCGGGCTCATCAGGCGAAGGCCACGTCGTAGAGGCCCGCGGCGACGGCGCCGCCGACGAGCGGGCCGACCACCGGCACCCAGGCGTAGCTCCAGTCGGAGCCGCCCTTGTTGGGCAGGGGGAGCAGGGCGTGGACGATACGGGGGCCGAGGTCGCGGGCGGGGTTGATCGCGTAGCCCGTGGGGCCGCCGAGGGACAGGCCGATGGAGACGACGACGAGCGCGGTGATCAGGCCCCCGAGGACGCCGAGGCCGTTGCCCTGGTCGTTCAGGCCCTGGGTGAGGACCGCGAGGATCAGCACGACCGTGCCGACGATCTCGGTGGCGAGGTTCTGCACCGCGTTGCGGATCTCGGGACCGGTGGAGAAGATGCCGAGGACCGGGCCGGCGCCCTTTTCCCGGGCCTCGACCGCCTGGGCGGCGGTGGCCTGGGCGCCCGGACCGCCGACGATCTCCCGGTCGGTGAGGTGGGCCCGGAACTGGCCGTAGTAGGCGACCCAGACCAGAGCCGCGCCGATCATGGCGCCGAGCAGCTGGCCGGCGACGTAGACGGGCACGTCCGCCCAGGCGCCGTTCTTGATGGCGAGGGCGAGCGTCACGGCCGGGTTGAGGTGGGCGCCGGAGACCGGGCCCGAGACGTACACCGCCGTCATCACGGCAAAGCCCCACCCGAAGGCGATGGCGAGCCAGCCGGCGTTGCGGGCCTTGGAGGCCTTCAGGGTCACGGCGGCGCAGACCCCGCCGCCGAGCAGGATGAGTACGGCGGTACCGATGGTCTCGCCGATGAAGATGTCGGAGCTGGACACCCGAGACTCCTTCACGTCCTTCGTCCGGGGGAGTCGGCCCCGGATTCCATGGGCTCTGGCGCCCCTGGGGGGATGAGAGCGATAACCGGCCCTGGCGTTGTCGCACTCTAGCGTGTATTGCCAAAAGATGTTCGACAATGCCGACCGATGGACGGGAGTCTCGCCCTGCCGTCAGGTGGGCGTCAAGGGTTCTGCTGTCGAAAATGTGATCGTTATGAGGCGTGGGCGACGGGGTCCGCCGCGGGCATGCGGAAGGCCGGTACGGCAGGGCGTACCGGCCTGTGCGATGTGATCCGGTGATGTGAGATCCGGTGATGGGGTCCGGCAGGGGGGCGGCCGGGGAGGGAGGGCGCTCAGAACCGCCGGGCGCCCAGGTCCCGCGAGACCGCGCGGGCGCAGTCCCGCACCGCCGCGATGAGCTCGGGCCGCAGTTCGCCCTGAGGGCACACCCGCTCCACGGCGCCGGTGATGCCGACCGCGCCGACCGGCATCCGCCGCCGGTCGTGGATGGGGGCGGCGATGGAGGCGACGCCCTCCCAGGTCTCCTCCACGTCGGAGGCGTAGCCCCGCGCGCGCGTGAGGTCGAGGATGCGCTCGAAGCCCTCCAGGTCGCACACGGTGCGGTCCGTGAACGCCTTGCGGTCGGCCTCGACCGCCTCGCTGTGCGCCACGGGGTCGTAGGCCGAGAGCACCTTGCCCAGGGCCGTGGAGTGCAGCGGCTGCATCGCGCCGATCTCCAGCACCTGCCGGCTGTCGTCGGGGCGGAAGACGTGGTGCACGATCAGCACGCCGTGGTGGTGCAGTACGCCCAGGTAGACGCTCTCTCCGCTGGAGCGGGCCAGGTCGTCCGTCCAGACCAGGGCACGCGCCCGCAGTTCGTGCACATCGAGATAGGTGGTGCCCAGACGCAGCAGCTCCGCGCCCAGCTGATAGCGCCCGGAGGCCTCGTCCTGCTCGACGAAGCCCTCCTGCTGCAGGGTGCGCAGTATCCCGTGGGCGGTGCCCTTGGCCAGACCCAGCGCGGAGGCGATGTCCGACAGGCCCAGCCGCCGCTCGCCGCCCGCCAGCAGTCGCAGCATCGCGGCCGCCCGCTCGAGCGACTGGATGTTCCGTGCCATCGCCGTCCTGCCTCCGTCCCTCCGACCGTCGGCGGACGACTCCCGCGCCGCCCGTTCGGCAATGCCGAACACTACCGGTCCATGCCGACTTGCTGCCAATGGGTGGCCGGTGCCTGTTGTACGGCCCGGCCCTCAGGATGACCCGCCGGTCATCCTCGTCCGCCTGGTGGACGCCCGGCTCGCCGGGGTCCGGTCCCGGCTACGCTGGCGACGTGCGCCCCCTCGGGGAGCTGTGCGCCCCGTTCCTCGGAACCGGCGCTCCGCCTCCGGGGGAAGGGCGCAAAGCCGACAGCCGTCGCACCCGAGGGAGCCTCTTCATGGCCTCGTTGCCGCTGACCTCTTCCGCCGACGTCCAGGCCCGTGTGGCCGCTCTCCGCGAAGCGCTCGCCACCCGTGTGGTGGTCGCCGACGGAGCGATGGGCACCATGCTCCAGGCCCAGGAGCCGACGCTCGAGGACTTCCAGAACCTCGAGGGCTGCAACGAGATCCTCAACCTCACCCGGCCGGACATCGTCCGCTCGGTCCACGCCGCCTACCTGGAGGCGGGCGTGGACTGCGTGGAGACCAACACCTTCGGCGCCAACCTCACCGCCCTGGCCGAGTACGACATCGCCGACCGCATCGCCGAGCTGTCCGAGGCGGGCGCCCGGATAGCCCGGGAGACGGCGGACGAGTTCGCCGGCCGGGACGGCCGGCCCCGCTGGGTCCTCGGCTCGATGGGGCCCGGCACCAAGCTGCCCACCCTCGGGCACACCACGTTCACCGCCCTCCGCGACGCCTACCAGCAGAGCGCCGAGGGCCTGCTCGCGGGCGGCGCGGACGCCCTGCTGGTGGAGACCACGCAGGACCTGCTGCAGACCAAGGCCGCGGTGATCGCCGCCCGCCGCGCGATGGGGGTCGCCGGGTACGAGGTGCCGCTGATCGTGTCGGTGACCGTGGAGACGACCGGGACGATGCTGCTCGGCTCGGAGATCGGCGCGGCGCTCACCGCGCTGGAGCCGCTGGGCATCGACATGATCGGCCTCAACTGCGCGACCGGCCCGGCCGAGATGAGCGAGCACCTGCGCTACCTGTCCCGGCACGCGCGCGTCCCGCTGTCCTGCATGCCGAACGCCGGGCTGCCCGTCCTCACCAAGGACGGGGCGCACTACCCGCTGACCGCGCCGGAGCTGGCGGACGCCCAGGAGCACTTCGTCCGTGACTACGGCCTGTCCCTGGTGGGCGGCTGCTGCGGCACGACGCCGGAGCATCTGCGTCAGGTGGTGGAGCGGGTACGGGACCTGACGCCGGCACGGCGCGACCCGCGCCCCGAGCCGGGTGCGGCCTCCCTGTACCAGAGCGTCCCGTTCCGGCAGGACACCTCCTACCTGGCGATCGGCGAGCGGACGAACGCCAACGGGTCGAAGAAGTTCCGCGAGGCCATGCTGGAGGGCCGCTGGGACGACTGCGTGGAGATGGCACGGGAGCAGATCCGCGAGGGCGCGCACATGCTCGACCTGTGCGTGGACTACGTGGGCCGGGACGGCGTCGCGGACATGCAGGAGCTGGCCGGCCGTCTCGCCACCGCGTCGACGCTGCCGATCGTGCTGGACTCCACCGAGGTCGACGTCATCCGGGCCGGCCTGGAGAAGCTGGGCGGCCGTGCGGTGATCAACTCGGTGAACTACGAGGACGGCGACGGCCCCGAGTCGCGGTTCGCGCGGATCACCGCGCTGGCCCGCGAGCACGGTGCGGCGCTGATCGCGCTGACCATCGACGAGGAGGGCCAGGCCCGCACCGCCGAGAGGAAGGTGGAGGTGGCCGAGCGGCTGATCGCCGACCTGACCGGCACCTGGGGCATCCGTGAGGAGGACATCCTCATCGACTGCCTGACCTTCACCATCTGCACCGGTCAGGAGGAGTCCCGCAAGGACGGCATGGCCACCATCGAGGCCATCCGCGAACTGAAGCGGCGGCACCCGAGAGTGCAGACCACCCTCGGTCTGTCCAACATCTCCTTCGGCCTGAACCCGGCCGCCCGGATCCTGCTGAACTCCGTCTTCCTGGACGAGTGCGTCAAAGCGGGCCTGGACTCGGCGATCGTGCACGCCGCCAAGATCCTGCCGATCTCCCGCTTCGACGAGGAGCAGGTGCGCACGGCCCTGGACCTGATCTACGACCGCAGGTCCGAGGGCTACGACCCTCTGCAGAAGCTCATGCAGCTGTTCGAGGGCACCACGGCGAAGTCGCTGAAGGCGAGCAAGGCGGAGGAGCTGGCCGCGCTGCCGCTGGAGGAGCGGCTGAAGCGGCGGATCATCGACGGCGAGCGCAACGGCCTGGAGCAGGACCTGGACGAGGCCCTGAAGACCCGCAAGGCCCTGGACATCGTCAACGACACCCTGCTGGACGGCATGAAGGTGGTCGGCGACCTGTTCGGCTCCGGGCAGATGCAGCTGCCGTTCGTGCTGCAGTCCGCCGAGGTGATGAAGGCGGCCGTCGCCCATCTCGAGCCGCACATGGAGAAGACCGACGAGGCCGGCAAGGGCACGATCGTGCTGGCCACCGTGCGCGGGGACGTGCACGACATCGGCAAGAACCTCGTCGACATCATCCTGTCCAACAACGGCTACAACGTGATCAACCTGGGCATCAAGCAGCCGGTCTCGGCGATCCTGGAGGCCGCCGAGGAGCACAAGGCCGATGTGATCGGCATGTCCGGACTGCTGGTGAAGTCCACGGTGGTCATGAAGGAGAACCTGGAGGAGCTGAACGCCCGCGGCCTGGCGACGACCTATCCGGTGATCCTCGGCGGAGCGGCTCTGACCAGGGCCTACGTCGAGCAGGACCTGTACGAGCTGTACGAGGGCGAGGTCCGCTACGCCCGGGACGCCTTCGAGGGCCTGAAGCTGATGGACGCGCTGATCGGGGTCAAGCGGGGCGTGCCGGGAGCGAGGCTGCCGGAACTCAGGCGACGCCGGGTACGGGCGTCGGCGGTGGAGGCCGACCGGCTCCCGGAGGAGGGGCACGTCCGCTCGGACGTCGCCACGGACAACCCGGTCCCGACCCCGCCGTTCTGGGGCACCCGGGTGATCAAGGGCATCCAGCTCAAGGAGTACGCGTCCTGGCTGGACGAGAACGCGCTGTTCAAGGGCCAGTGGGGGCTGAAGCAGGCCCGCACCGGTGACGGGCCGACGTACGAGGAACTGGTCGAGACCGAGGGCCGCCCCCGGCTGCGCGGCCTGCTGGACCGGCTGCAGACGGACAACCTGCTCGAGGCCGCGGTGGTCTACGGCTACTTCCCCTGCGTCTCCAAGGACGACGACCTGATCATCCTGGACGAGGAGGGCAACGAGCGCACCCGGTTCACCTTCCCGCGCCAGCGCCGGGGCCGGCGGCTGTGCCTGGCCGACTTCTTCCGCCCGGAGGAGTCGGGCGAGACGGACGTGGTGGGCCTCCAGGTGGTCACCGTCGGCTCGAGGATCGGCGAGGAGACCGCCCGGCTGTTCGCGTCCGACGCCTACCGCGACTACCTGGAGCTGCACGGCCTGTCCGTGCAGCTGACCGAGGCCCTGGCCGAGTACTGGCACGCACGCGTCCGCGCCGAACTGGGCTTCGCGCACGAGGACCCGGACGAGATCCAGGGCATGTTCGAGCTGAAGTACCGCGGTGCCCGCTTCTCCCTCGGCTACGGCGCCTGCCCCGACCTGGAGGACCGCGCCAAGATCGCCGATCTGCTCCGGCCGGAGCGCATCGGTGTCCGCCTGTCGGAGGAGTTCCAGCTCCATCCCGAACAGTCCACCGACGCCATCGTGATCCACCACCCGGAGGCCAAGTACTTCAACGCCCGCTGACGCCTCCGTCCGCGGTCCGTTCCCGGCCTTGTCCGGCGCGTTCCCGCCGGTCCCGGCCCCGTTCCCACCGGTCCCGGCCCTGTCCCGGCGTGTCCCGGGCGGGAACGCCCGCCCGGGACACGGCCGCGGGCGCCGCGCCGCCGGCTTCCCGGCGTACGGGCGCGAACCAGGCCGTCCGGGCCGTCGCGGTGTCCGTTGCGAGGCATTTCGACCGGGAGCGTCGTACACTGGTCGGTCCATTGCAGGCCGGTTCCCCGCGGGGGACCGGCCTGCTTGTCCCTCAAGGAGGCACGTCGGATGACCAGCACCGTCCCCGCACTCGGCTCCCTTTCCCAGACCCTCGGCCCCGTCCGGACGGGGAAGACCCCCACGGCCGTCGAAGCAGCGGAACTGCAGGCCGTGCTCCTCGACATGGACGGCACACTGGTGGACACCGAGGGCTTCTGGTGGGACGTGGAGGTGGAGGTCTTCGCCGCGCTCGGACACAGACTCGACGAGTCCTGGAGACATGTCGTGGTCGGCGGACCCATGACCCGCAGCGCGGGCTTCCTGATCGAGGCCACCGGCGCCTCCGTCACCCTCGAGGAGGTCACCGTCCTGCTGAACGAGGCCTTCGAGGCCCGCATCGACGGCTCGCTGCCGCTGATGCCCGGCGCCGCACGGCTGCTGGCCGAACTGTCCGCGCACAAGATCCCCACCGCCCTGGTCTCGGCCTCCCACCGCCGCATCATCGACCGCGTTCTGGACACGCTCGGCTCCCATCACTTCGCCCTGTCCGTGGCCGGCGACGAGGTCTCCCGCACCAAGCCGCACCCCGACCCCTACCTGCTGGCCGCCGTCGGACTGGGTGTGGATCCGGCCCGGTGCGCGGCGATCGAGGACACCGCGACCGGAGTCGCCGCGGCGGAGGCCGCCGGCTGCCAGGTGGTCGCCGTACCCTCCATCGCCCCCATCGCACCGGCCCCCCGGCGCACCGTCGTTTCCTCCCTGGAAGACGTGGATCTGTCATTTCTGCGCGGTCTGATGACAGAAATGCGCTGACCCGTTCACCCAGCGTGCAAAACACTTGGGAACACCTGGGAAAAGCCTTGCGAAGGGCATCCGAGGAAATTCCCGTGCCGCGGGACGGCCGGATTTCGACGGTGCCGCCCCCGGTGGTTCATGTGACGTTCCCCACCTCTCAGGGGGCCGACAAGGGGTTTGAAGTGTGACGCTCCTCTCTTTTCGAGGGCTGTGGGCGCGCCCATGTGTCCCGATTGGTGAGACACTGCACGAATCCTTGTGGTCGCGGGTTTTTCGGAACGTCCGCGCCCGGTTCCGCTGTGTGATGGGAACTCAACTGTGCGGCTGTGAACCCCACTGCGAAGGCCGACTAACCTCATTGCGGAACATCAACCCCACCCCGTGATCCGAAGCAACACCCCTTGCATGCCGGGTACACGGACTTGACAGCTCTGGAGAAACTCGAGCATGAACCGCAAGACTTTGGTGCTGCCGGCCGTGGTCGGTCTGCTTGCGCCGGTACTCGCCGCGTGCGGCAGTTCCGACAGCGGCAGTGAGAACGGCGACGCCATCGTCGTCGGCACCACGGACCGGTTCACCGCCTCGAAGGATGCCCCCGCGCCCGTCGATCCGGCGTACGCCTACGACGTCGGCACCTGGAACATCCTGCGTCAGACCGTGCAGACCCTGATGATCCAGCCCAAGGGCGACGGCGACCCCGTCCCCGAGGCGGCGGAGAAGTGCGGTTTCACCGACACCGGCAACGAGCGGTACGCCTGCACCCTGCGCAAAGGCCTGAAGTTCGCCGATGGCAACCCCATCACCGCGGCCGACGTGAAGTTCTCCATCGACCGTGCCCGCGCCATCAACGCCGACAGCGGTGTGGCGGGCCTGCTGTCCACCATCGACACCGTGGAGACCCAGGGCGACCGCGAGGTCATCTTCCACCTCAACACCTCCGACGCCACCTTCCCGTACAAGCTGTCGACCCCCGTCGCGGGCATCGTCAACCCCAAGAAGTACGAGAAGGGCGAGCTGCGCGAGGGCTTCGAACTGGACGGCTCCGGCCCGTACACCATGAAGGCCGAGGTCCAGAACAACGAGGCGGTCAAGCTCGTCTTCACCAAGAACCCCCACTACCAGGGGACGTTGAAGCTCAACAACGACAAGGTGGAGCTGCGCACCTTCCATGACGCCGAGTCCATGGGCAAGGCGTTGAACGAGGGCGACATCGATGTCATGACCCGCACCATGTCGCCCGAGCAGATCCGCGAGCTCTCCGGCAACTCCAAGGACGACATCGAGGTCGTCGAGACGCCCGGTCTGGAGATCCGCTTCCTGGGCTTCAACACCGATGCCGCGTCGGTGAAGAACACGGCCGTGCGCGAGGCCATGGCCCAGATCATCAACCGCACCGAGCTCGTCTCCGAGGTCTACGGCAATCAGGCCGAGCCGCTGTACTCGATCGTCCCGGCCACCATCACCGGCCACTCCAACTCCTTCTTCAACAAGTACGGCGATCCGAACGTGGACAAGGCCCGCAACCTGCTGTCCAAGGCCGGCGTCACCACCCCGGTGAAGCTGACGCTGCACTACACGACCGACCACTACGGCCCGGCCACCAAGAAGGAGTTCGAGGTCCTCCGGCAGCAGCTCAACGCCAGCGGTCTGTTCGACGTCGACATCAAGGGAACCCCCTGGGCCACCTACCGTCCGGCCGAGCAGAAGGGCAAGTACGACGTCTACGGCATGGGCTGGTTCCCGGACTTCCCGGACGCCGACAACTACCTGGCCCCGTTCCTCGACAAGGGCAACACCCTCGGCAGCCCGTACGCCAACAGCGAGATCCGCAACAACCTGATCCCGCAGTCCCGCCGGCAGGCCGACCGGCTCTCCGCCTCCTCCAGCCTGACCCGGATTCAGGACATCGTCGCCGACGACGTCCCGGTGCTGCCGCTGTGGCAGGGCAAGCAGTACGTGGCCGCCCGCAACACCGTCACGGGCACCGCGTACGCCCTCAACTCCTCCGCGACGCTCCAGCTGTGGGAGCTCGGCCGCGGTACCGGAGGCGGCAACAGCTGAGGCCCTTCTCCCGGCCCTGTGTCCCAGGGCCGGGTCCGGCACCGGACACGGCGCTCCGGTGCCGGACCCGGGGCAGGGCACCCGCGCCGAGGAAACCGGCCCCGCCCAGCGGTGCGGGAAAGAGCCGAACCTCCGTCACACAGCCGCGCGCACCCCGGACCAGAAGCCGGATCAGAAGCGCCCTCTCACCGGTCCTCCGGGAGAGGGCGCTCTCGTGCCGCGCGGGACCTCGCCGGGCCCGTGCCGCCCGACTTCTCTACTGGGACTACTGGGAGCCGGGGCGCACCAGACCGCTCTCGTACGCGTACACCGCGGCCTGCACGCGGTCGCGCAGGCCCAGCTTGGTCAGCACATGCCCGACATGGGTCTTCACGGTCGTCTCGCTGACGAACAGATCGGCGGCGATCTCCGCGTTCGACAGCCCGCGCGCCACCAGCTTCAGCACCTCGATCTCGCGGTCGGTGAGGGTGTGCAGGCTTTCCGGCACCGACTCCTCGCCGGAGGGCAGATGCGTGGCGTACTTGTCCAGCAGCCGGCGTGTGACGCTCGGCGCCAGCATCGCCTCGCCGGCCGCGACCACCCGGATCGCCTGCACCAGCTCGTCCGCGGGCGCGTCCTTGAGGAGAAAGCCGCTCGCGCCGGCGCGCAGCGCCTCCACCACGTACTCGTCGAGGTCGAAGGTGGTCAGCACCAGCACCTTCGCCGGACCGTTGCGATCCGAGCCGGTGATCCGCCGGGTCGCCTCCACGCCGTCCATCCGCGGCATGCGGATGTCCATCAGCACCACGTCGGGCTGCAGGGCCCGCACCTGGTCCAGAGCCTGCTGACCGTCTCCGGCCTCGCCCACGACCGCGATGTCCTGCTCGGCCTCCAGGATCATCCGGAATCCGGTGCGCAGCAGCGGCTGGTCGTCGACCAGTAGGACGCGGATGGCCACGTGAGTCTCCTTCGCTAGTCCGCGCCCATTCTGCCCTGCTCCGGCGCCGGGATTCGTCTCAGGGGCAACGGGTAGGGCGGGGGAGTGCCGCCGAACTCCGGGCAGTGGGCCCGGTGGTCGCACCAGCCGCACAGCTTCGTGGGACGCGGCCGCCAGTCACCGGTCTCGGTGGCCCGCTGGATCGCCTCCCACAGCGCCAGCAGCTTGCGCTCCACCCGCTCCAGATCGGCGGGGACCGGGTCGTACGTCAGCACATCACCGCTGCCGAGATAGACGAGCTGCAACCGCCGGGGCACGATCCTCTTCAGCCGCCACACCACCAGGGCGTAGAACTTCATCTGGAACAGCGCGTCCTCGGCGTACTCGGGGCGGGGTGCCTTCCCCGTCTTGTAGTCGACGATCCGCACCTCGCCCGTGGGCGCCACGTCCACCCGGTCGATGATCCCGCGCAGCCTGAGCCCCGAGTCCAGCTCCGCCTCCACGAACAGCTCCCGCTCGGCCGGCTCGAGCCGTGTCGGGTCCTCCAGCGTGAACCAGCGCTCCACGAGCTGTTCCGCCTCCGCCAGCCAGCGGGCCAGCCGCTCGCCGTCCGGGTCGTCGGCGAACAGCTCCGCCAGCTCCGGTCTGGCCTCCCGCAGCCGCTCCCACTGTCCCGGGACCATCGCCTTCGCCCGCGGCGCGGTCCGCTCGGCGGCCGGGGCGTCGAACAGCCGCTCGAGCACGGCGTGCACCAGAGTGCCCTTCGTCGCCGCCTCGCTCGGCTTCTCGGGCAGCCGGTCGATCACCCGGAACCGGTACAGCAACGGGCACTGCATGAAGTCCCCGGCACGGGAGGGGGACAGGGAGGAGGGCGGTGCGGCGGGACGGGGAGCCGTCCCCGGGTCCGTGTCCGCCACCGCCGCGGTCGCCGCCCTCGAGGGCGGCGCCTCCTGCACCGATTCCCCCGGCACCGGGCCGCTGTCGCGGGCGACCGCCTCGCCCTCCATGCTCGTCTCCATGCCGCACACCCTACGGCCCGCCACCGACGGCCATCCGGCCACGGGCCCGGGAAAAGCGGCAGGAAAAACACCGTGTGCCAGGGAAGACACTGGGACGCCGGGCGGAACCATCCGCCGCGGCCGCATACCATCGATCCGAGACCTTCCGGCCGACAGGTGCGGAAGACGTGCTTCGAACGAGGGGACACCGTGGACGTGAGCGGCGGGAGCGGGCAGCCGCGTTCCGGCAACGACGAGTCGGCCGAGCGCCGCACCGGCCCGGGGGCGCCACCCCCTGACGCCCCGCACCCCGGTGCCACCCCGCCCCGGAACGCCGAGACCGCAGGGAAGACAGGCGAGACCGCAGGGAAGGCAGGGAAGCAGGACCCCGGCGAGCACCCGCCGCACCCGGAGCCCGCGCCCGCGACGTCCCAGGACGGCCCGGCCGAGGCCCCGGCGGAGCAGACCCGCCCGGGCGGCGCCGATGCGGCCCCGCGCGCCGGGGACGGTCAGGAGCAGAGCCCCGGCGGGGCCCCCGGTGGCGGGGAGCCCGCGCGGGGCTCCGGCGACCGCACACGGCCCGTCGGTGACACCCACCCGGACCGCGCCCGCGCGCGCTCCGGGCAGACGCCCCCGCCCGCACGGCCGAAGGAGCCCGGAGGCGGTCTGCTCATGGGGCGGCCCTTCGGGGTGCCCGTGTACGTGGCACCCAGCTGGTTCCTGGTGGCCGCGCTGATCACCTGGGTGTTCGGCGGCCAGCTCGACCGCGTCCTGCCCGAGCTCGGGGCCGCCCGCTACCTGGTGTCCCTGTTCTTCGCGGTCGCCTTCTACGCCTCCGTCCTCGTCCACGAGCTCGCCCACACCCTCGCGGCCCTCCGCTTCAAGCTGCCGGTCCGCCGCATTCAGCTGCAGTTCTTCGGCGGTGTCTCGGAGATCGAGAAGGAGGCCGAGACCCCCGGCCGCGAGTTCGTCCTCGCCTTCGTCGGCCCGCTGCTCTCCCTGATCCTCTCCGGCGTCTTCTACCTCGCCCTGCGGCTCTCCGAACCCGGCACGGTCCCCAGCGTCCTGCTGGCCGGCCTGATGATCTCCAACCTCATCGTCGCCGCCTTCAACCTGCTGCCCGGTCTGCCTCTCGACGGCGGCCGCATGCTCCGCGCCGTCGTCTGGAAGATCACCGGCAGGCCCATGAGCGGCACGGTCGCCGCCGCCTGGGCCGGCCGCGCACTCGCCGTCGCCGTCCTGATCGGCCTGCCCCTGGTCACCCAGCCCGGCGTCGGCTCCACCGAGGACACCGCCGGCACCCTCACCAACGCCCTGCTCGCCGCCATCCTCGCCGCGATCATCTGGACCGGCGCCGGCAACAGCCTGCGCATGGCCCGGCTGCGTGAGCACCTCCCCGCACTGCGCGCCCGCACCCTCACCCGCCGCGCCGTCCCGATCGAGACCGACACCTCCCTCGCCGAGGCCCTGCGCCGCGCCAACGCCGCCGGTGCCCGTGCCCTGGTCGTCGTCGACGGCCACGGCGAGCCCATCTCCCTGGTCCGTGAGTCCGCCATCGCCGGCGTACCCGAGCACCGCCGCCCCTGGGTCACCGCCAGCGACCTCGCCCAGAAGCTCACCGACGGCATGCGCGTCTCCGCCGAACTCGCCGGGGAGGAGCTCCTGGACGCCCTGCGCGCCACCCCGGCCACCGAATACCTCGTCGTGGAGGAGACCGGCGAGATCTACGGCGTGCTCTCCGCGGCCGACGTGGAGCAGGCCTTCGTCAAGGCCATGGCCCGTCCCTCGGCCTCCTCCTGAGAGGGGTGCCGGAAGGGGCCTCGGGTCGGTCCGGCTCCGGTGAGCGGTGCCACCCGGCCCGCGGCGGGATCCGGACGACGCCCGGGCCCGGCCGCAGGACGCCCGTCCGCCTCCGCGTGGTCGGGGGGCCGGTTCAGGACCGGTAGGCTGGTCGCATGTCCGAACCGACCGGTGCCGCCCGCCGCCGCGGGCCTTTCAAGGTCGGGGACCAGGTACAGCTGACCGACCCCAAGGGCCGCCACTACACGTTCACGCTCGAGGCCGGGAAGAGCTTCCACACCCACAAGGGGTCCTTCCCGCACGACGAACTGATCGGCGCACCCGAGGGCACCGTTGTCCGCACCAGCGGCAATGTCGCCTACCTCGCGCTGCGTCCCCTGCTCCCCGACTACGTCCTGTCCATGCCCCGCGGGGCAGCCGTCGTCTACCCCAAGGACGCGGGGCAGATCCTCGCCTTCGCCGACATCTTCCCCGGCGCCCGCGTCGTGGAGGCCGGCGTCGGCTCCGGCTCGCTCAGCACCTTCCTGCTGCGTGCCGTCGGCGACCAGGGCATGCTGCACAGCTACGAGCGCCGCGCCGATTTCGCCGAGATCGCCCGGGCCAACGTCGAGCGCTACTTCGGCGGTCCGCACCCCGCCTGGCAGCTCACCGTGGGCGACCTCCAGGACAACCTGTCCGACACCGACGTCGACCGGGTCATCCTCGACATGCTCGCCCCCTGGGAGTGCCTGGAGGCCGTCTCCAAGGCACTCGTCCCCGGCGGCATCCTGTGCTGCTACGTCGCCACCACCACCCAGCTCGCGAGGACCGTGGAGTCCATCCGCGAGACCGGCTGCTTCAACGAGCCGACCGCCTGGGAGACGATGATCCGCACCTGGCACATCGAGGGTCTGGCCGTCCGCCCCGACCACCGCATGATCGGCCACACCGGCTTCCTGCTCACCGCCCGCCGCCTCGCGGACGGCGTCGAGCCGCCCATGCGCCGCCGCCGCCCCGCCAAGGGCGCCTACGGCGAGGACTACGAGGGCCCCAACGCCGGCGGGGGCACCGCCCGCTGACACGGCTCCTTCCAGTCCTGCCGGCCGGCAACGCACGGGCGCCGTGGCCGAGTTACCGACGACGACCGGGAACTCGGCCACGGCGCCCTCGCATTGACCCGGCACCGCCGCAACGCCGCACCGCAACGCCCGCCGCGCACGGCCCGTACGAGGACCCACCCCGGCGTTCCCCCGCACTGTGACGTGTGGCACGATGCTGGCCACCCTCACCCGGCACAGCCCTCACAGGAGACGCTCCTCGTGCAGCAATCCGCCGTTCCGGAACTGGCTCACACACAGACCCGTCCCATCCACTGGGTGGCCACCGCCACCGCGGTCTCCGCAGTGGTGGCCCTCTCCTCGGTCGTGCAGCCCGCCACCGCCGCCCAGCCGGACGGCCCCCGTGCGAAGCCCACCCCCGTGGCTGCTCCCGGCACCACTGGCGTGACGTTTCCGCTCGACTGCGGACCCGTGAAGACCGTGGTGGCGAAGGAGGCGTCCGGAGACCTCGACAAGGACGGCAGGCCGGAGACCGTCGCCGTCGTGCACTGCGACGCCTCCATGGGCACTCCGCCCGACGCCGTCTACGTCATCACCCGGGGCGCCGACGAGGCCGCGCCCCGGGTCGTGGCCACCCTCGTCGACACCAAGGACCGGTACACGGTCACGGACTTCGCCGTCCGTGAAGGGGCCGTCACCGCCACCCTGCTCGGCTACTCCTCGCCCGACGTGCCCAATTGCTGCCCCGACCTCGAGGAGAGCGTGAAGTGGCAGTGGCGCGACGGCGTGTTCGTCCGCTCCACGCCCGCCGGGGCGCGCGGCGTCTGACCGCGTGCCCCGGAGCCGGGGGCACGCCGACGATGATCACGGATCGCGCGGACGTGATCACTCCGCGTCAGGTCCGTACACCTCGGTCTTGTCCGAAACGCGACGCACATGGATGCACGCGCCCGGGCACTCCTTCGCCGAGTCGACCACATCCGTGAGAAGCGGCAGCGGCACAGGGGTTGCCGCCCCTTTGTCCCGCAGGAGCTCGTCGTCGGCGTTCTTCACATACGCCAGACCGTCGATGTCCAGCTCGAACACCTCCGGCGCGTACTGTGCGCAGATGCCGTCACCGGTGCACAGATCCTGGTCGATCCAGACCTCCAGTTCCTCGCCGTCGCCCGGGGTCCGCTGCTGTACGCCCATCTCTCCTGCCGTATCACGCCGAGCCGCACGGGAATCCGGCCAGCTCCGACGGGTGTTGAACGACTCGACCCTACATCCGGCGGCTTTCCATTCGTGTTCGGTGGGTATTCCCCTGGCGTGGGGGAGAGCGCAAGGGTGAAGATCGGACACACCTCGACAGTCTTTGTGATCTAGGGGTTTCAATCGGCACCCACCCAGGTAGGGTCTGGAAGCGTCCAGCTCCCCTTGGAGGAGGTGAGGACCGTGGCAGCCCACGACGACGACATGAACCGCGGCATCCGCCCGGGACAGGGGTCCGACGACCCGGCCGGGCACATTGCCTACCTTGAGCAGGAGATCGCCGTCCTGCGACGCAAGCTCGCCGACTCTCCGCGACACACGAGGATTCTCGAGGAGCGGATCGTCGAGCTGCAGACCAACCTGGCCGGCGTGTCCGCGCAGAACGAGCGGCTGGCGAACACGCTCCGTGAGGCCCGCGACCAGATCGTGGCCCTCAAGGAAGAGGTCGACCGGCTCGCTCAGCCACCGGCCGGCTTCGGGGTCTTTCTGCAGGCCAACGAGGACGGCACCGCCGACATCTTCACCGGCGGCCGCAAGCTGCGGGTGAACGTCAGCCCCAGCGTCGAGCTCGAGGAGCTCAAGCGCGGCCAGGAAGTGATGCTGAACGAGGCGCTCAACGTGGTCGAGGCCATGGACTTCGAGCGCGTCGGCGAGATCGTCACCCTCAAGGAGGTCCTCGAGGACGGCGAGCGCGCCCTGGTACTCGGGCACACCGACGAGGAACGGGTGGTGCGGCTCGCCGAACCGCTGCTGGGCGTCACCATCCGCCCCGGCGACGCCCTCCTGCTCGAGCCCAGGTCGGGCTACGTCTACGAGGTCGTGCCCAAGAGCGAGGTCGAGGAGCTCGTCCTCGAAGAGGTGCCCGACATCGGCTACGAGCAGATCGGTGGCCTCAGCAGCCAGATCGAGGCCATCCGCGACGCCGTGGAGCTGCCGTACCTCTACCCGGATCTGTTCAAGGAGCACGAGCTGCGTCCGCCGAAGGGCGTCCTGCTCTACGGGCCGCCCGGATGCGGCAAGACGCTCATCGCCAAGGCCGTCGCCAACTCGCTGGCCAAGAAGGTCGCCGAGGTGACCGGCCAGCCCACCGGCAAGAGCTTCTTCCTCAACGTCAAGGGCCCCGAGCTGCTGAACAAGTACGTGGGCGAGACCGAGCGGCAGATCCGCCTCGTCTTCCAGCGCGCCCGGGAGAAGGCCAGCGAGGGCACTCCCGTCATCGTCTTCTTCGACGAGATGGAGTCCCTCTTCCGCACCCGTGGCTCCGGTGTCAGCTCGGACGTGGAGAACACCATCGTCCCGCAGCTGCTCGCCGAGATCGACGGTGTGGAGGGCCTGCAGAACGTGGTCGTGATCGGCGCCTCCAACCGCGAGGACATGATCGACCCGGCCATTCTGCGGCCCGGCCGTCTCGATGTGAAGATCAAGATCGAGCGTCCGGACGCCGAGGCGGCCAAGGACATCTTCAGCAAGTACCTCACCGAGCGTCTCCCGCTGCACGCGGACGACCTCGCGGAACACGGCGGGGACAAGACCGCCACGGTCCAGGCGATGATCCAGGCCGCGGTGGAACACATGTACGCCGAAACCGAGGAGAACCGCTTCCTGGAGGTCACCTACGCCAACGGCGACAAAGAAGTTCTCTATTTCAAGGACTTCAACTCCGGCGCCATGATCGAGAACATTGTGGGCCGGGCCAAGAAAATGGCGATCAAGGACTATCTCGAGAAGAACCAGAAAGGTCTTCGCGTCTCCCATCTGCTCCAGGCCTGTGTGGACGAGTTCAAGGAGAACGAGGACCTGCCCAACACCACCAACCCGGACGACTGGGCCCGGATCTCCGGAAAGAAGGGCGAACGGATCGTCTACATCCGCACGCTCATCACCGGAAAGCAGGGCGCGGACACCGGGCGCTCCATCGACACGGTGGCGAACACCGGTCAGTACCTGTAAAAACAGGGCGGCTGCGGGTGCCCTTCCGGGGGTACCCGCAGTCAGCTGTTTCCGGGCCACCGCATGGAGCAGGCAATGACACAAATGATCTCCCCACCCGCGCAAAGGCGTTCTAGGCTCTTTCGTACCGCCGGGTCGCGCAGTGCGGGGACGGGCACCGCACGGACAGCCGAGCACCAGCGGTACTTGTGCGGCGCCCACGACCGAGGGCGTCGCCGGGCAAGGAGGGCCGCATGACCGTACGGCGAGTAATGGGCATCGAGACGGAGTACGGGATCTCCGTCCCCGGTCATCCCAATGCCAATGCCATGCTCACCTCGTCCCAGATCGTCAACGCCTACGCGGCAGCGATGCACCGGGCCCGCCGGGCCCGGTGGGACTTCGAGGAGGAGAACCCGCTGCGGGACGCCCGCGGCTTCGATCTCGCCCGTGAGGCCGCCGACCCCAGCCAGCTCACCGACGAGGACATCGGCCTGGCCAACGTCATCCTGACCAACGGTGCCCGGCTCTACGTCGACCACGCCCATCCGGAGTACAGCGCGCCCGAGGTGACCAACCCGCGCGACGCCGTCCTGTGGGACAAGGCCGGCGAGAGGATCATGGCCGAGGCCGCCGAGCGGGCCGCCCAGCTGCCGGGCGCCCAGCCGATCCACCTCTACAAGAACAACACCGACAACAAGGGCGCCAGCTACGGCACGCACGAGAACTACCTGATGAAGCGGGAGACCCCGTTCTCCGACATCGTGCGCCACCTCACGCCCTTCTTCGTCTCCCGCCAGGTCATCGCGGGCGCCGGGCGCGTCGGCATCGGCCAGGACGGCCACGAGCACGGTTTCCAGATCAGCCAGCGCGCGGACTACTTCGAGGTCGAGGTCGGCCTGGAGACGACCCTGAAGCGGCCGATCATCAACACGCGCGACGAGCCGCACGCCGACGCGGAGAAGTACCGCCGGCTGCATGTGATCATCGGCGACGCGAACCTCTCCGAGATCTCGACCTATCTGAAGCTGGGCACGACCGCCCTGGTCCTGTCCATGATCGAGGACGGCTTCATCGCCGTCGACCTGGCCGTCGACCAGCCCGTCCGCACGCTCCACCAGGTCTCGCACGACCCGTCGCTCAAGCATCTGATCACGCTCCGCAGCGGCCGGACGCTCACCGCCGTACAGCTCCAGATGGAGTACTACGAGCTGGCGCGCAAGTACGTGGAGGAACGGTTCGGGACGGACGCCGACGACCAGACCAAGGACGTCCTGGCCCGCTGGGAGGACGTCCTCAACCGCCTGGAGAACGACCCCATGAGCCTGTCCGGCGAGCTGGACTGGGTCGCCAAGCGGGAGCTCATGGAGGGCTACCGGCGCCGTGACGGCCTCGACTGGGACGCCGCCCGGCTCCACCTCATCGACCTCCAGTACGCGGACGTACGCCTCGAGAAGGGCCTGTACAACCGTCTGGTGGCCCGGGGGCGCATGAAGCGGCTCCTGGACGAGGCCGAGGTGGACCGGGCCCGTACGAAGCCGCCGGAGGACACCCGCGCGTACTTCCGCGGACGCTGCCTGGAGCAGTACGCCGACGACGTCGCCGCGGCCTCCTGGGACTCGGTCATCTTCGACCTGCCGGGCCGGGACTCGCTCCAGCGCGTCCCCACCCTGGAACCGCTTCGCGGAACGCGTAAACACGTCAAGGAGCTTCTGGACCGCTGCCGCACCGCGGAGGACCTGGTCAGGGTCCTGTCCGGAGGCTGAGAGGACACCGGGGGGCACCGGACCGGACGGGACGTCCGGGGTGGAAACGCCGTAGGCCGGGAATCATCGAGGTGGCCCCCGTGCGTTGAAGGAACTGCGGGGCCGATGTCGGACCTGCCTTGTAGGGTCTGATCAACACCGATCGGCCGTAATGCCGACCATGTCGGGCGAACAGAGCGGGGTGAGGGTTATGGCAACGAAGGACACCGGCGGCGGCCAGCAGAGGGCCACACGCTCCACCGAGGACATCGAGGAGCAGGCCCAGGACGCGCAGGCCGCGGAGGACCTCAAGGAACGCCACGAGAAGCTGAGCGAGGACGTGGACGACGTCCTCGACGAGATCGACGACGTGCTCGAGTCCAACGCGGAGGACTTCGTCCGAAGCTTCGTTCAAAAGGGCGGCGAGTGACGCACGGCGTTCGTCCCGGTGCCGGCCCGTGGCGAGCGGGTCGGCACCGGGACGGATGACCGGCGCCGGTACGGGTATGGTCCGTGCACGGATTTGATGATCGGCTCGGCCGTTCCCGGCGGGGCCGCAGCCTTATGCGGAAGGAATCGCGTGGAACCCAACCCTCGTAGCACCGGGCGTCTGCCGGCTGCCTTCCTGACGCCCGGGTCCTCGTCCTTCATGGACTTTCTCGCCGAGTACCAGCCGGAGCTGCTGCCCGGCAGACGGCAGCTGCCTCCCGTCCAGGGGGCGATCGAGGCGCCGCACGGGACGACGATCGTGGCGGTGACCTTCCAGGGGGGCGTCGTGCTGGCCGGTGACCGGCGGGCGACCATGGGGAACGTCATCGCGCAGCGGGACGTCGAGAAGGTGTTCCCGGCGGACGAGTACTCGGCCGTGGGCATCGCCGGCACGGCGGGCATCGCCGTGGAGATGGTGAAGCTGTTCCAGCTGGAGCTGGAGCACTTCGAGAAGGTCGAGGGGACGCAGCTGTCGCTGGAGGGCAAGGCGAACCGGCTGTCGACCATGATCCGCTCCAACCTGGGCATGGCCATGCAGGGCCTGGCCGTGGTCCCGCTCTTCGCAGGGTACGACCTGGACCGCGAGAAGGGCCGGATCTTCTCCTACGACGTCACCGGTGGCCGCTCCGAGGAGTACGGCTACGCCGCCACCGGTTCCGGCTCGCTCTTCGCGCGCGGCTCGCTGAAGAAGCTCTACCGGGAGGACCTGACGGAGGCCGACGCCACCACGCTGGTGGTGCAGGCCCTGTACGACGCGGCAGACGACGACTCGGCGACCGGTGGTCCCGATGTCGCCCGCCGGATCTATCCGATCGTCACCGTGATCACCGAGGACGGCTTCCGCCGGCTCACCGAGGACGAGACCTCCGAGATCGCCCGCTCGGTCCTGCAGCAGCGGATGGAGCAGCCCGACGGTCCGCGGGCCGCGCTGCGGTAGCCGACGGCCGGCCGGTTTGTGTTCAGGGTGATCCAGTGACTTCGACAGAAAGGGACGGATAAACCGGTGTCGACGCCGTTCTATGTCTCACCTCAGCAGGCCATGGCCGACCGGGCGGAGTACGCCCGCAAGGGCATCGCCCGCGGTCGCAGCCTGGTCGTGATGCAGTACGCCGACGGAATCGTGTTCGTCGGTGAGAATCCGTCCCGCGCGCTGCACAAGTTCAGCGAGATCTACGACCGGATCGGGTTCGCGGCCGCCGGGAAGTACAACGAGTACGAGAACCTGCGCATCGGCGGTGTCCGCTACGCCGACCTGCGCGGCTACACCTACGACCGGAACGACGTGACGGCCCGCGGTCTGGCGAACGTCTACGCCCAGACGCTGGGCACGATCTTCTCCAGTGCCGGGGAGAAGCCGTACGAGGTGGAGCTGGTGGTCGCCGAGGTGGGGGAGACCCCGGAGGGCGACCAGATCTACCGGCTGCCGCACGACGGGTCGATCGTGGACGAGCACGGCTCGGTCGCGGTCGGCGGCAACGCCGAGCAGATCAGCAGCTACCTGGATCAGCGCCACCGGGACGGCATGTCCCTGGCCGAGGCCTTGAAGCTGGCGGTGCAGGCCCTGTCCCGCGACACCAACGGCAGCGAGCGGGAGATCCCGGCCGAGCGCCTGGAGGTGGCCGTGCTGGACCGTACGCGCCCGCAGAAGCGCAAGTTCAAGCGGATCGTGGGCCGGCAGCTCCAGCGGCTGCTGCAGGCCGACGGTGCCGTGACGGAGGCGGAGAGCTCCGAGGAGGGCTCCGGGGAGAAGTAGCCCGGCCCCGCAGGCACGACCCGCCTGCCCCGCATCCTTGCCGCCCTCTCCTGGCCATCCCCTCGCTCCGGGTGCCCCGGCCGTGCCGTCGGCCGGGGCACCGGCGTCTCAGAAGGCGCCCGGCGGCGCCGTGGAGCCCCGTACGACCAGGTCCACGGGAATGTCGCCGCCCTCGGGCGCACGGCCCTCCAGAAGGGCGAGGAGGGCGTGCATGCCCCGTTCGCCGAAGAGCTCCGCGTCCAGCCGTACGGTGGTCAGCTCGGGGTCGACGGCGGTGGCGAGGGCGAGATCGTCCAGGCCGGTGACGGAGATGTCGTCGGGCACGCGCAGTCCGAGGCGGCGCAGCCCCTTGTAGGCGCCGACGGCCAGCATGTCGTCGTCGCACACCAGGGCGGTGGGCCGGGGGCCGGGGGCGCCGAGCGCGGTCTCGACGGCGGCCCGGGCGTCCTCGAAGGAGAGGGCGGAGCGGACGGTGCGCACCGAGGTGCCGGGCACGGCGCCCACCCGCGCCGCGAGCTGCCGGGCCCGCACCTCGAAGGTCCAGGAGGCCACGTCCGCCGCGAGGTGCAGGAAGCTGCGGTGCCCCAGGCCCAGCAGGTGGTCGGCGATCCGGCGTACGCCGTCCGCGATGTCCAGGTTGACGGTCGCGGCGCCCGGGCTGCCCTCGGGGTCGCTGTCCAGCATGACCAGGGGCAGCTCGTCGCCGCGGATCGCGGTGAGGGCGTCGGCGGCCATGGAGGAGGCGATCACGCCGTCCAGGGCGGCCTGGGCGGAGGCGAAGGGATTCCGGGCCGGGCCGATGCCCTCGGGGGAGGGGTAGAGGACGACACCGAAGCCGTGCTCGGCGGCGACGCGGGCGGCCCCGGTGTAGACCCCGGCGAAGAACTCGGTGGTCAGCGCCGGGACGACGAGGAGCACGGTCCGGGTGCGGCCCAGGCGCAGATTGCGGGCGGCCAGGTTGGGCCGGTAGCCGAGGGCGCGGGCGGCCTGCCTCACCCGTTCGGCGGTCGCCTCGGACACCCGGCCGCGCCACTTGTCGCCGAGGACGAGCGAGACGGCGGCCTGGGAGACCCCCGCGGCCCGGGCGACGTCACGGCTGGTGGGGCGCGTGCTCTCTCGTGCCACCACGGAGCTGCTCCTTCGTCTGGACCGGCGAACAGCGCACATGGTACGTATGACCGAGGACGTTATACGTAACACCGTAGGTTGCTCCAGCACCTCGGGTGAGCCGGCGGGAAGGCGGGACGATGGCCGCGGGAATCGCGGGATACCTGGAGGTCCTCCGGGCGCGGCACGCCGCCCGGCTGCTGACCGGCACACTCGTGGGGCGGCTGCCCAACGCCGTCGCGTCGATCATGATCGTGCTGTTCGTGCGTGCGGAGGGAGGCACGTACAGCCTGGCGGGGACGCTGGCGGCGGTGTACGGCGTGGCCAACGCGGTGGGCCAGCCGGTGCTCGGGCGGCTGGTGGACCGGTACGGGCAGCCCCGCGTCCAGCTGCCGGCCGCGCTCGCGGCGGCCCTGGCGATGGCCGTCTTCGCCCTGACCGGCATCAAGACGCCCGTTCTCGCCGCCGCCCTCGTGGCGGCCTCCGGGCTCTTCACCCCGCCCCTGGAGGGCGGTCTGCGCGCCCTGTGGCCCTTTGTGCTGCGCCGCCAGGACCAGGTGCACACGGCGTACGCCATGGACGCCGTGGCCCAGGAGGTCATGTTCACCCTCGGCCCGCTGCTGGTGACGCTGTGCGCGTCGCTGTGGTCGGCGCGGGCGGCGCTGATGGTGCTGAACCTCCTCGGGGTGCTGGGGGCGCTGTCGGTGGTCTGCTCGCCGCCCTCGCGCGCATGGCGTTCGGCACCGCGGGAGGCGCACTGGCTGGGCGCGCTGCGCTCCCCGGGGCTGCTGGCGCTGCTGGGGGTGTTCCTCTTCGTGGGGGTCGCGCTGGGCTCGATCACGGTGGCGGCGGCGTCGTACGCCGACACGCACGGCGGCGACACGGTGTACGGCCGGCTGATGGCCGGGCTGGGCCTGGGCGCGCTGGTGGGCGGCGCCGTCTACGGGGCGCGGCAGTGGAGCGGTGCACCCGAACGGCGCCTGCGGGTGCTGGTGGCTCTTCTGGCGGTGTGTTACCTGCCGCTGATGCTCAGGCCGGGCGTGGCGGCCATGGTGCTGCTGGCGGTGCTGTCCGGGGTGTTCCTCGCACCGTGCGTCGCCTGCGCTTTCGTCATCGTGGACCGGCACGCTCCGGCCGGGACGGTGACGGAGGCGTTCTCCTGGCTGGTGACCACGTTCACCGTGGGGTCGTCGCTCGGAACGGGGGTCGCGGGACCGGTGGTCCAGGCGGGCGGCGCGCTGTGGGGCTTCGCGGTTCCGGGCGCCGCGGGGGCCGTGTCGTCGCTGGTGCTGATGGCCGCCGGGCGGCTCCTTTCAGCTCCCGCGGCACGGGCGGTGGTTGCGGCTTCATCGGAAAACGATCCCAATCGGGCCGGCGAACCCCGTTTGAGCCCGGAGGAACGGGCGTAAGGTTCATGCATGGACCGCCGCATTTTCGGGCTGGAGAACGAGTACGGCGTCACGTGCACGTTCAGGGGACAGCGGCGCCTGTCTCCTGACGAGGTGGCGCGGTACCTTTTCCGCCGTGTCGTGTCATGGGGCAGAAGCAGCAATGTCTTTCTGCGCAATGGCGCCCGGCTCTATCTCGACGTGGGGTCACATCCGGAATACGCGACACCCGAATGTGACGACGTGATCGAACTGGTCACCCACGACAAGGCCGGGGAGCGCATTCTGGAAGGCCTCCTGGTGGACGCGGAGCGACGCCTGCACGAGGAGGGAATCGCGGGCGACGTCTACCTCTTCAAGAACAACACCGACTCGGCGGGCAACTCCTACGGCTGCCACGAGAACTATCTGGTGGCACGGCACGGGGAGTTCTCACGGCTCGCGGACATCCTCATTCCGTTCCTGGTCACCAGGCAATTGCTCTGCGGGGCCGGGAAAGTCCTGCAGACGCCGCGCGGGGCCGTGTACTGCGTGAGCCAGCGGGCCGAGCACATCTGGGAGGGGGTGTCCTCGGCGACCACCCGTTCGCGGCCCATCATCAACACGCGCGACGAGCCGCACGCGGACGCCGAGCGCTACCGCCGGCTGCACGTCATCGTGGGCGACTCCAACATGTCCGAGACGACGATGCTGCTGAAGGTCGGCGCGACCGACCTGGTGCTGCGCATGATCGAGGCGGGCACGGTGATGCGCGACCTGACCCTGGAGAACCCCATCCGGGCGATCCGCGAGGTCAGCCACGACATCACGGGCCGCCGCAAGGTGCGCCTGGCCAGTGGCCGGGAGGCCTCGGCGCTGGAGGTGCAGCGGGAGTACTACGAGAAGGCGGTGGACTTCTGCGAGCGGCGCGGCATCCGCACCGGTACGGTGGAGCGGGTACTGGAGCTGTGGGGCCGTACGCTGGACGCGATCGAGACCGAGGACCTCGACCGGATCGGCACCGAGATCGACTGGGTGATGAAGTACAAGCTCATCGAGCGGTACCGGGCCAAGCACAACATGACCATGTCGCATCCGCGGGTCGCCCAGATAGACCTCGCCTACCACGACATCCACCGTCGTCGTGGCCTGTACTACCTGATGGAGAAAAGGGGTCAGGCCGCCCGGATCTGCAACGACTTGAAGATCTTCGAGGCCAAGTCGGTCCCCCCGCAGACCACTCGGGCCCGGCTGCGCGGCGACTTCATCCGGCGGGCGCAGGAGCAGCGCAGGGACTTCACCGTCGACTGGGTGCATCTGAAGCTCAACGACCAGGCACAGCGGACGGTGTTGTGCAAGGACCCGTTCCGCTCGGTGGACGAGCGGGTGGAGAAGCTGATCGCCGGGATGTGAGCCGGGCGGACCGGGGTGCGAGTTCCGCACGAAAGGCCGGAACGCCACACGGGCGCCGTACGTTTCGAGTACGGCGCCCGTGTCACGACGTAGAGTTGCGCGCACGCCATCATGAGACCGACCGATTACGAGGCCTTCATCGTGCGCCGACGCTCACTTCTTCTGTCCGTACCCGCGGGACTTGTCACGCTGGCCGCCTGCGGCAATGACGAGTCCGGTTCGAGCAAGGCCGGCAAGAGCCCGTCGCCCCCCGCCTCGGAGCCGTCCGCCGCACCGTCGCCGAAGATCGTCTCCGGGCCGCTTCCGGCGATCACCGCGGGCACGAAGTTCGGCGAGAAGCCGACCGTGGCCAAGGGCACGGGCGCTCCGTCGAAGGACATCGCCGTCAGGACGGTGATCGCGGGCAGCGGCCGCACCGTCGCGGAGAACGACTACGTCCAGGCCCACTACCTGGGCCAGATCTGGGACACGGGGAAGGTCTTCGACAACTCCTACGACCGCAAGACCCCGCTGGTCATCCAGCTGTCCCAGGGCACGATCATCGACGGCTGGCGCTATGCCCTCGCGGGCAGGAAGGCCGGCAGCCGCGTCATGCTCTCCGTGCCGCCCACCTGGGGCTACGGCACGCAGGGCAACGCCCAGGCGGGCATCAAGGGCACCGACACGCTGGTGTTCGTCGTGGACCTGCTGAACACCTTCAACTCCAGGAGCTCGGCCCAGGGCAAGGCGGTCCCGCAGAACGACGCCGACCTGCCCACGGTGGGCACCAACACCGACGGCGCGGCCCCGTCCATCACCGTCCCCAAGGCCGCCGCGCCCAAGGACCTCGTGGCCGAGTACGTCATCGAGGGCGACGGTCCCGTGGTCAAGGCCGAGAACACCGTGCTCGTCCAGTACAAGGGCGTACTGTGGGACGATGGCAAGGAGTTCGACTCGACGTACCAGAGGAACGCCCTGACCTCCTTCTCCCTGCAGCAGGTCGTCAAGGGCTGGTCCCAGGGCCTGACCGGCAAGAAGGTCGGCAGCCGGGTCCTGGTCGTCGTCCCGCCCTCCCTGGGCTACGGCGACAACCCGCCGCCCGACAGCGGCATCAAGAAGGACTCCACGCTCGTCTTCTCGGTGGACATCCTGGCGGCGATGTAGGGCGGGGCGGCACCACGCCATGCCCCTCCCGCCTCGGGCACGCATCCGGCGGGATGCGAGACTGTGCGGGTTTTGCCGGCATGGTTCGGCGCGTTTTCTTGCATCTTTTCTTGCACCCTTTCTGGCACTTTTTCTTGCAACGAACGAGCAGGAGCACAGGACGTGAGCATCGAGAAGCCCGAGATCGACTTCCCTGGCGGCGAGCCCCCGGCGGATCTCGAGATCAAGGACATCTGGGAGGGCGACGGGCCGCAGGCCAAGGCGGGCGACACCGTCTCCGTCCACTACGTGGGTGTGGCCTTCTCCACCGGTGAGGAGTTCGACGCGTCCTGGAACCGCGGCACGCCGCTGCGGTTCCGGCTGGGCGTCGGCCAGGTCATCGCCGGCTGGGACCGGGGCGTGCAGGGCATGAGGGTCGGCGGGCGCCGCCAGCTGATCATTCCGCCGCACCTGGCCTACGGCGACCGCGGCGCGGGTTCCCGGATCAAGCCCGGTGAGACGCTGATCTTCGTCTGCGACCTGGTCGCGGTCTGATCGGCCCGTGCCGGATCCGTACGGATCCGATCGTCCGGGGCCCATGCCTGGCCGGGCATGGGCCTCGGCTTTTGTCACAGCACACCGGGACGGTACGGTCGTCCGTCGTAAGGACCACAGGGAATCAACAGGGAAGACGAAGGGCGTCGATGGCCATTGCCAAGGCCGAGCGGCTGATGAACCTGGCGCTGTGTCTGCTCGGGACCCGGCGGCCGCTCAGCAAGCGGGAGCTGCGCGAGTCCATCGAGGCCTACCTTCAGGCGGGGTCCGACGACTCCTTCAACCGCATGTTCGAGCGGGACAAGGACGACCTGCGCGAGCTCGGGCTGGTCATCGAGACCGTCGAGAACCTGGACGGCGAGGTCGGCTACATGGCCCGCCGGGACAGCAACCGGCTGCCGCCCATCACCCTGGACGCCGAGGAGGCCGCCGCCCTGGGCCTGGCCGCCAAGGTGTGGCAGCAGGCACGCCTGGCCGCGGCGGCCAGCGGAGCCCTGCAGAAGCTGCGCGCGGCGGGACTGCCCGAGGACGTCGACCCGTACGAGACCCATGGCGCCCTGGAGCCGCGCATCCCGGTGCACGAGGCCGCCTTCGAACCGCTGATGCTGGCCTGCCGCGACCGCCGCCCGGTGGTCTTCGAGTACCGCAAGGCCACCGCCGCCCGCCCCGAGACCCGGCATGTCGAGCCCTGGGCGCTGGAGTGCTGGCGCGGCCACTGGTACCTGGCCGGCTTCGACCGCGACCGCGGCGCCGAGCGGGTCTTCCGGCTGTCCAGGATCACCGGCAAGGTCCGCACCCGCGGCACCGGCTTCACCGCCCCGGTCCCCGACGTCGTCACCGTGCGCGAGACCGTGGCGAGCTGGGCGGGCGAGACCGCCGACCGCACGGCGCGGATCCGGCTGCGCAAGGGCGCCGGATACCCCCTTCGGGCGAGGGCCGTCGCCGTACGGGAACTCGACGGCGACTGGGACGAGTTGGAGATCCCGTACGGGCACGGGCTGGACGCCTGGCTGGTGGAGTTCGGGCCGGACGTGGTGGTCCTGGAGCCGGACGAGCTGCGGGCGGACGTGGTGGACCGGCTGCGTGCCGTGGCCAAGGGCTGAGGGGGAGCGAGCGACACCGTGGCAGGCAAACCGATCAGGTCCACGAACGCCATCGACCAGACCCG
The DNA here is from genome assembly GCF_039525155.1 of Streptomyces thermoalcalitolerans. Taxonomy (NCBI): domain Bacteria; kingdom Bacillati; phylum Actinomycetota; class Actinomycetes; order Kitasatosporales; family Streptomycetaceae; genus Streptomyces; species Streptomyces thermoalcalitolerans. The sequence continues at coordinate 119,474 of NZ_BAAAHG010000012.1, forward strand.
GCGGATGCTGTCCCTGGTGACCTACCTCCGGGAGCGGCCCGGCGCCCGGGTGGAGGACGTGGCGCGTGCCTTCGGCATCACCGAGGAGGAGCTGGTCTCCGACCTCGATGTGCTGCCCATGTGCGGCACCAGCTTCCGTGGCGGCGATCTGCTGGACATCGACACCGACGGCGAGCGCATCTGGTGGCACAACCCGGCCGCGCTCGCCGCGGAGGCGGCCGAGCCGCTGCGGCTGGCCTCCGACGAGGCGACCGCGCTGCTGGTCGCCGCCCGCGCGGTGGCCACCCTGCCGGGCCTGCGCGAGAGCGACCGGCAGGCGCTGCTGCGGGCGACGGCCAAGGTGGAGGCCGCGGCCGGCGAGGCCGCCGGTGCCAGCTCGCGTCTGTCGGTGACCTTCGAGTCCGAGGGCGACGTCTTCGCCGACGTCGACCGGGCGATCACCGAGCGTCGCCGGCTGTGGATCCGCTACTACTCGCCGGCCCGCGACGAGGTCACCGAGCGCGAGATCGACCCCATCCGTCTGGTCAGCGTCGGGCACACCTATGTGGAGGCCTGGTGCCGCCGCTCCGAGGCGCGCCGCACCTTCCGGCTCGACCGGGTCGCCGAGATCAAGATCCTGGACGAGCCGTCCGCGCCGCCCGAGGTGGAGCTGCGCGACCTGTCCGAGGCCCTGGTCCAGCCGGCCGCGGAGGACCCGGAGGTCGTCGTCGAGGTCGGTCCGGGCGGCCGCTGGGTCGCCGAGTACTACCCGCACGACAGCGCCGACGAACTGCCCGACGGCGGCCTGCGCATCACCTTGCGCACCCCCGATCCGGCCTCCCTCAGGCGGCTGGCGCTCCGCCTGGGCGGCGACGGCCGTATCGTCTCCCCCCGCGAACTGGCCGACAGCGCCAGGCAGGCGGCCCGCGAGGCCCTGGCGGCGTACGAGACGGTCCACGACGACAGCGGGACCACCGGGACCACCGCCGGGGACGGCGAGGACCACACGGTGCACGACGGGCGGTACGACAGGCAGGAGCAGGGGCTGTGAGCGGATCGGCAGCGGCGGGAAGGCCGGGAAGGTCAGGAAAGCCGGGAAAGCGCGGAATGTCGGTGGCGACGGCGTTCGCCGGGATGCGGAGCGTGGCTCCGGTGGTGTTCCGGGCGGGCTGCCCGGACTGCCGGGGCCGTTTCGAGCTCGCCGCGAGCGCGCTGCGGCTGGCCATCGGCGCCAGCAGCCGCACCACCTTCTACACCTTCACCTGTCCCGGCTGCGGCGCCGCGGTCCGCAAGCCGGCCGGCGAGCGGATCGTCGCCCTGCTCACCGGCGGCGGGGTCAGAACGCTGCGTCTGCACTCCACCGTCTAGGCTCGGTGTCATGTTCTGGGCGATGTTCGCGGTGGCCGCCGGTTTCCTGGGCCTGGCCGTCCTGGGGGTGTTCGCCCTCCGGGTCTTCGTGGAGGCGCAGCGTCTCGGGCGGCAGGTCGCGGAGTCGGCGCGTCGTATCAACAGGGCGGCCGAGGACCTGGAGCGGGCGGCCACGGGCGTCGCCCGGTCCGTGGACGCGCTGTGAGTCGGCGCCCTGTCGTCCCGTCGTGTCCGGCGGGTACGCTGCTGGTCGCGGACCGGAGAACGAGGCCCCGGTCGCGGGCGGGCGTACGCACGGGGGATTGCCCTCCGTTCACCTCCGAGCGTTACGATCGCTGCCAGAGCGATGGGTCGGACCTGGGTCCGGCCGGTCGGACAGCACCCACCCAGCCGCCTCGGTGAGAAGGTAAAGACTTATGTTCGGAAGGCTCGGAGCCCCCGAGATCATTCTCATCCTCGTCGTCATCGTGCTGCTGTTCGGCGCGAAGAAGCTTCCGGACATGGCGCGCTCGCTCGGCAAGTCCGCCCGCATTCTCAAGAGCGAGGCCAAGGCGATGAAGGAGGAGAGCCGTACCTCCACCCCGGCGCCCGCCGAGGAGCAGCCCCCCGCTCCGCGCGTCATCCAGGCGGCCCCCGGCGACGTGACCAGCTCACGCCCGGTCAGCGAGCCGACGGACACCACCAAGCGCTGACGCACGGCCGGACCGCTCCGGCCTTTGTACGAGATGAGGACGTGGGTTGCTCAAGCCTGCCCGAAAAAAGGTGAAGGACCCCGAGGGGAGGATGCCCCTCGCGGAGCATCTCCGTGAGCTCCGCAACCGGCTCGCGAAGGCCGTCCTGGCCATCGTCGTCGGCGGAATCGTGGCCGCCTTTTTCTACCGGGACATCGTCAATCTCCTCACCGAACCCATCCAGCGCTCGGTGGGATGCTCCAAGTCGTTCACGGAGCTGGCCGAGCAGAAGGAAGGGGCCTGCGGCAACATCACCGTCGAGGGCCTTCTGGGTCCCTTCACACTGATGATCAAGGTGGCGCTGACCGCCGGTGTCGTCCTCGCCTGTCCCGTCTGGCTCTACCAGCTCTGGGCCTTTGTCGCGCCCGGCCTGCACAAGCACGAGAAGCGCTACTCGCTGGCGTTCGTCGGGGCGGGCTTCCCCCTGTTCCTGGCGGGCGCGTACTTCTCCTACCACGTGCTTCCCGCGGCGGCCAGCGTCCTGATCGAGTTCACCCCCGACGGCGCGGTCAACCTGCTGCCGCTGGGCGATCTGCTGAACCTCGTCACCCGCATGGTGATCGTCTTCGGCCTCTCCTTCGAGCTGCCGCTGCTGCTGGTGATGCTGAACCTCACCGGAGTGGTCACCGGGCGCCGGATGCTCGGCTGGTGGCGGGCCATGGTCCTGGGCGTCACGATCTTCACGGCGTTCGCCACGCCCACGGTCGACCCGGTCTCAATGCTGGCGCTCGCGGTCCCGATCGTCCTGCTGTACTTCCTGGCCACCGGCCTCGCCCTGCTCAACGACAGGCGCAGGCGTCTGCGGGAGGCCGCGGGACCCGCCGACGACGAGGCCTCCGAGCTGGACCTCACCCCCGAGGACATCGGCGAGGCCGAACCCGTCGCCGCCCCCCGCGCCCTGACCGACCGGACCGACACGGAGCGGGTCAACGGGTACGACGACGCGACCTGACCGCCGGCACCACCGGCGGACGGCCCGGATAATGATCGTCACGTTGTCGGTGCGGCCCGGTACGCTCGAGAGCACGATGACAGAGGACCTCTCACCGGCCGAGCGGTACGCGGCAGCGCGCAGGCGGGCTGCCGAGCAGGCCACCGCGCTCGCGGGCTTCCGCGAGATGTACGACTTCGACCTCGACCCGTTCCAGGTCGAGGCCTGCCGGGCGCTCGAGGCGGGCAAGGGCGTGCTGGTCGCCGCGCCCACGGGCTCCGGCAAGACGATCGTGGGCGAGTTCGCCGTCCACCTCGCCCTCCAGCAGGGCAAGAAGTGCTTCTACACGACGCCCATCAAGGCGCTGTCCAACCAGAAGTACTCCGACCTGTGCCGCCGCTACGGCAGCGGCAAGGTCGGCCTGCTCACCGGCGACAACAGCCTCAACCCCGACGCCCCGGTGGTCGTGATGACCACCGAGGTGCTGCGGAACATGCTGTACGCCGGCTCCCCGGCCCTCCTCGGCCTGGGCTATGTGGTCATGGACGAGGTGCACTACCTCTCCGACCGCTTCCGTGGTGCCGTCTGGGAGGAAGTGATCATCCACCTGCCCGCGTCGGTGACCCTGGTGTCCCTGTCGGCGACCGTGTCCAACGCCGAGGAGTTCGGCGACTGGCTGGACACCGTCCGCGGCGACACCCAGGTGATCGTCTCCGAGCACCGGCCCGTGCCCCTGTTCCAGCACGTCCTGGCCGGACGCCGGATGTACGACCTGTTCGAGGAGGGCGAGGGCCGCCGCAGGAGCGTCAACCCCGACCTGGTGCGCATGGCCCGCCTGGAGGCCAGCCGCCCCTCCTTCCTGGACCGCCGGCGCGGCCGCGCCCTGCGCGAGGCCGACCGTGAGCGGGAGCGCAGACAGCGCTCCCGGATCTGGACCCCGAGCCGGCCGGAGGTCATCGAACGGCTGGACGCCGAGGGCCTGCTCCCGGCCATCACCTTCATCTTCAGCCGCGCCGCCTGCGAGGCCGCCGTCCAGCAGTGCCTGTACGCCGGGCTCAGGCTCAACGACGAGCAGGCCCGGGAGGAGGTCCGCGCCCTGGTCGAGGAGCGCACCGCCTCCATCCCGTCGGAGGATCTGCACGTCCTCGGCTACTACGAGTGGCTGGAGGGCCTGGAGCGCGGTATCGCCGCCCACCACGCGGGCATGCTGCCGACCTTCAAGGAGATCGTCGAGGAGCTGTTCGTCCGCGGTCTGGTCAAGGCGGTCTTCGCCACCGAGACCCTGGCGCTCGGCATCAACATGCCCGCCCGCTCGGTGGTGCTGGAGAAGCTCGTCAAGTGGAACGGCGAGCAGCACGTCGACATCACCCCCGGCGAGTACACGCAGCTGACCGGCCGCGCCGGCCGCCGGGGCATCGACGTCGAGGGCCACGCGGTGGTGCTGTGGCAGCGGGGCATGAACCCCGAGCACCTGGCGGGCCTGGCCGGCACCCGTACCTATCCGCTGCGGTCCAGCTTCAAGCCGTCGTACAACATGGCGGTCAACCTGGTCGAGCAGTTCGGCCGGCACCGCTCGCGCGAGCTGCTCGAAAGCTCCTTCGCCCAGTTCCAGGCCGACAAGTCGGTCGTCGGCATCTCCCGGCAGGTGCAGCGCAACGAGGAGGGCCTCCAGGGCTACAAGGCCGCGATGACCTGCCACCTCGGCGACTTCGAGGAGTACGCGCGGCTGCGCCGCGAACTGAAGGACCGCGAGACCGAGCTGGCCCGGCAGGGCGCGGCCCAGCGGCGTGCCGAGGCCGCCATGTCCCTGGAGAAGCTCAGGCCGGGCGACATCATCCACGTGCCCACCGGCCGGCACGCCGGTCTGGCGCTGGTGCTGGACCCGGGCCTGTCGGCGGGCCGGTCCAACGGCCATCGCGGCCTGGAGCACCACGACGGCCCGCGCCCGCTCGTGCTGACCGCCGGGCGGCAGGTCAAGCGGCTGGCGTCCGCCGACTTCCCGGTGCCCGTGGAGCCGCTGGAGCGGATGCGGATCCCGAAGTCCTTCAACCCCCGCTCCCCGCAGTCCCGCCGGGACCTCGCCTCCGCGCTGCGCACCAGGGCCGGGCACATCCCGCCGGAGCGGCACCGCAGGCGGCGCTCCCCGGCGGCCGACGACCGCGAGATCTCCCGGCTGCGCGCCGCGCTGCGCGCCCACCCCTGCCACGGGTGCGACGAGCGCGAGGACCACGCCCGCTGGGCCGAGCGCTACTACCGGCTGCTGCGCGACACCAAGCAGCTGGAGCGGCGCATCGAGGGCCGTACGAACACCATCGCGCGCACCTTCGACCGCATCGTGGCGCTGCTCACCGAGCTCGACTATCTGCGGGGCGACGAGGTGACCGAGCACGGCAAGCGGCTCGCCCGGCTCTACGGCGAACTCGACCTGCTCGCCAGCGAATGCCTGCGCGAGCGCGTCTGGGAGGGGCTGGGCCCGGCCGAACTGGCCGCCTGCGTCTCGGCGCTGGTCTACGAGGCCCGGGTCGGCGACGACGCCCTGCCGCCCCGGCTGCCCTCGGGCAGGGCGAAGGCCGCGCTCGGCGAGATGGTGCGGATCTGGGGCCGGCTGGACGCCCTGGAGGAGGAGTTCCGCATCAAGCAGACCGAGGGCGTGGGCCAGCGCGAGCCCGACCTCGGCTTCGCCTGGGCCGCCTACATGTGGGCCTCCGGCAAGGGACTGGACGAGGTGCTGCGCGAGGCGGAGATGCCGGCGGGCGACTTCGTGCGCTGGTGCAAGCAGGTGATCGACGTCCTGGGCCAGATCGCGGCGGCGGCCCCCGAGGAGGAGGGCTCGACGGTGGCCAGGAACGCGCGCAAGGCGGTGGACGGACTGCTGCGGGGCGTCGTGGCCTACTCGTCGGTCGGCTGAGCACGCCCCTCACGCCGGCGTCCAGCGACACACCGACACACATCGACATCCAGGGCAGGAACACGGGTCCGGTGACGGACCGTCCCTGCCCTGCGGCGTTTTCTCACCCGTCACAGTGAGCCGGGTTCGCTCACCCGTGCCCCGTGACGTTCTGTGTTCGATCATGCTCCGTGGGTGTAAACGACCCGAGCGTACTCCTGTCCTCCGCGCCTTTTCAGGCGCTTGCTGAACATGACACGGCGATGATCCGGTCGGACTAGGCTCGCCCGCGGCGCACCGAGTTGAGGTGTATTCGTGCGCTTGTTCCAAGCGTCCGCAGACATGCCGAAGATTCCGACAATTCCATGACCTACCCCACCGGAAGCTGCCCCGAACTCCAGCCGACTCCTCTCAAAGGGCTTACATGGTGAGTGTTCAATCGCCCCCCGGCGGCCGTGAACTTCCCTCCGCACGTGTGCTGCTGCTGCCGGCCATAGTCATGGCGGCGGCCACCGGGGCTGCCGTCGCCCTGGTGGCCGAACCGGCCCGCCTCGCCGTCGTCTGCTGCGGCGCCGTCGCCACCCTCCTGGTCCTCGCCGTGGGGGCCGAGGCGGCGCGCCGCGGCCGCGTCATCCACCGCCAGCGGACGGAGCACGCACGGCAGACCGCGTACCTGGAGCGGCGCCTGGCCGCCCACGACCAGGAGGTCGCCCGCCTCGGAACGGAGATCCTCCCCGCCGCCATCGGCTACCTGCGCGGCAACAACACGCCCCGCGAGGTGATGCGCGACGTCATCGACGACCACCCCGAGTGGTGCCGGATCTCCGAGTCGCAGCGCGAGATCGTCCGCATGGTCCTCAAGATCGTGGACGAGGAGGAGAACAAGCGCGACTCCACCCAGCGCGCCCTGGTCAGCATCGCCCGGCGCGTTCAGGCGATCGTGCACCAGCAGGCCAGGGAACTCCGGGAGATGGAGGAGGACCACGGCCGCACCCCCGAGGTCTTCGACGACCTGCTGCGCATCGACCACGGCACCGCGCTGATCGGCCGCCTGGCCGACTCCATCTCCGTCATCGGCGGCGGCCGCCCCGGCCGTCAGTGGCCGAACCCCGTCACCCTCTACAGCGTGCTGCGCGGCGCCATGTCCCGGATCCTGGAGTACCGGCGCGTCGAGCTGCACTCCATCGCCAAGGTCAATGTCAAGGGCACCGACGTCGAGCCGGTCATCCACGCCGCGGCCGAACTCCTCGACAACGCCACCCGCTACTCCCCGCCGAACACCAAGGTGCACGTCACCGCCGTGGAGGTGCAGACCGGCGTCGCCATCGAGATCGAGGACGGCGGGGTCAGCTTCAGCGAGGAGGCCCGCGCCCGGATCGAGAGGCTGCTGGAGGCGGCCAAGGCCGGTGTCGACCCGCAGGAGCTCGGCGACACCCCGCGCCTGGGCCTCGCGGTCGTGGGACGTCTGTGCTCGGCGTACAACATGCAGGTCTCGCTGCGGGCCTCGGCCTACGGAGGCGTCCGCGCCATCCTCGTCGTGCCGAGCAACATGCTGACCACCGAGCCCGCCCCCGGACTGGCCCACGGCATCGGTGCCACCTCCATCCCCCACCCCGGTGAGGACGCGGTGGAAGGACCCAAGCGCGCCCCCAAGAAGCGCCGCCCCACCAGCCCGCGCATCCCCGCCGCGGTGCCCATGGAGGACGACGTTCCCGAGGTCACCGAGTGGACCGCGACCGGCCTGCCGCAGCGCCGCAGCCGGGTCAAGACCCCGCTCAGCCAGCGCATCGCCGAACAGGCCGCCGCCGAATGCGCCGCACAGGAGAGCGGCGGCTCCGCGTGGGGCACGCCCAAGCCCGCTCCCCGGAAGAACGATCCCGAACCGGGCCTGTGGGTCGAGGCCTTCTGGGACGGACTGAAGAAGGACAACCCCGGACCGGATCCGACCGCGTTCACCCAGGACCCGACCGCCTATCTGCACTTGATCGAGAAGCCGGCCCGTGCCGAGGCCGACACCCAGGCCGACGACGAGGGGGACCTCAAGTGATCCAGCAGCGCGCCAACTTCGACTGGATGCTCAAGGAGCTCTACGACGGAGTACCGGGCATCGAGATGATCGTCGTGCTCTCGGCCGACGGCCTGCGCATCGCCCGCTACGGCGGCGATCCCGACGCCGCCGACCGGGTCGCCGCCGCCTGCGCCGGACTGCAGAGCCTCGCCACCGCCGTCGCCGTCGAGATCCCCGACAGCGACGGCCGGATGAAGCTGGTCATCATCGAGATCGACGGCGGCTACTTCTATCTGATGTCCGCCGGGGCCAACGCCTATCTCGCGGTGCTCGCCGACATCCGCACCGAGCCCGGCCTGATGAGCGCCCGGATGCGCGACCTGGTGGTCCGCATCGGCGCCCATCTGACCAGTCCGCCCCGACGTGCCGGGCGGACCGTATGACTCCTCCGCGGCGCCAGAGGCGCTACCCCCAGCAGGAGCCGCCGCCCCCCGCACCCGGCAGGCGGAGCGAGGAGAAGAACCCCGAGCGCCTGTACGTGGTCGCCGGTGCGGACGAGGACGGCTCCCGGGCCGCCCTCGACCTGGTCACGCTGATCGTGGCACGCGCCGAGCCGCCGCCGTCCGCCACCCCGGAGCAGGCGGCGCTGCTGCGGCTGTGCACCGCGCCCCTGTCCGTGGCCGAACTGTCGGCCTACCTCAATCTGCCGTTCAGCGCGGTGACGGTCCTGATCACCGAACTGCTCACAGCCGAACTGGTGCAGGCCCGCGCGCCGATCGTCCGTCAGGCGGTCCCCGACCGCTCCCTTCTCGAAGCGGTGATGCATGGACTTCAAAGGCTCTGACACCCTCCCCGGCCCGCGCACCGAGGACCATCTGCCGCACACGGCCCAGGCCGCGGTGAAGATCGTGATCGTCGGTGGTTTCGGGGTCGGCAAGACCACCATGGTCGGCTCGGTCAGCGAGATCAAACCGCTGACCACCGAGGAGACCATGACCCAGGCCGGCATCGGCATCGACGACAACTACGGTTCCGAGTCCAAGACGGCGACCACCGTGGCGATGGACTTCGGCCGCATCAGCATCACCGACCAACTGGTGCTCTACCTCTTCGGCACCCCCGGACAGGAGCGCTTCTGGTTCCTGTGGAACGGGCTGTTCGAAGGAGCCCTCGGCGCGGTGGTGCTGGTCGACACCCGCCGACTGGAGGTCAGCTTCGACGTCATGGGGCGTCTGGAGGAGCGCGGCGTGCCCTTTGTCGTCGCCGTCAACTCCTTCCCGGACGCCCCCCGTTACCCGATCAGCGAGCTGCGCGCGGCGCTCGACCTGCCCGAGGAGGTCCCGATCGTCGAGTGCGACGCGCGCCGCCGTGCCTCCAGCCGGGACGTGCTGATGACCCTCATGCGCTTCCTGCACTCCCTGGCCGTGATGGGCTCGGCGCGCTGAACCGGACCCTCACCCCTCCTCACCCCCGTGACGACTTCCCTGTCCTTTCCCTGTCCTTTTCCGCGTCCTTTTCCATGTCCTCTTCCATGTCCCCTTCCATGTCCTTTCTCTCCCGAAAGCGACTGCCGTGACGCCTGAATCCCACTTCCCGACCGGCACGGACGACTTCGCCCCCGCCCCGCCCCCCGGCTGCCCCGCGCACGGCATCGGGCCCGGGGGACTGCACCGGCTTCACGAGGCGCCCGACCTGCGCGCGCTGTACCGGCATCTCCGCGAGGAGTACGGCCCGGTGGCACCCGTGCTGCTGCACGACGACGTACCGATCTGGGTGGTCCTCGGCCACGCCGAGAACCTGCACATGGTGCGCACCCCCTCGCAGTTCACCCGGGACAGCCGTATCTGGACCCCGCTGAGGGACGGCACCGTCAAACCCGACCACCCGCTCATGCCGCACATCGCCTGGCAGCCGGTCTGCTCCTACGCCGAGGGCGAGGAGCACAAGCGGCTGCGCAGCGCGGTCGCCAGTGCCGTGGCGACCGTCGACGGGCGCGGTCTGCGCCGTCACATCGGCCGTGCCACCCAGCGGCTGGTCAACCAGTTCTGCGAGTCGGGCCGTGCCGAACTCGTCAGCCAGTTCGCCGAACATCTGCCGATGGCGGTGATGTGCCAGGTCCTCGGCATGCCCGAGGAGTACAACGACCGGATCGTGCAGGCCGCCCGCGACATGCTCAAGGGCACCGAGACCGCGATCGCCAGCAACGAGTACATCATGGACTGCCTGCGGCGGCTCACCGCACGCCGCCGGGCCCGGCCCGAGGAGGACTTCACCAGCCACCTCATCAACCACCCGGCCGGCCTGAACGACGAGGAGGTCAGCCAGCATCTGCGGGTGGTGCTCATCGCCGCCTACGAGGCCACCGCCAACCTGCTGGCCAACACCATCCGCCGGGTGCTCACCGACCCCGGTTTCCGCGCCCAGCTGAACGGCGGTCAGATGACGGTTCCTCAGGCGGTCGAGCAGTCCCTGTGGGACGAGCCGCCGTTCAGCACCATCCTCGGCTACTTCGCCAAACAGGACACGGAGCTCGGCGGCCGGCGCATCCGCCGGGGCGACGGGCTGCTGCTCGGCATCGCACCGGCCAATGTCGACCCGCGGGTGCGGCCCGATCCGACGGCCGACATGCAGGGCAACCGCTCCCATCTCGCCTTCAGCGGCGGCCCCCACGAATGCCCCGGCCAGGACATCGGACGCGCCATCGCCGACGTCGGCGTCGAGTCGCTGCTGCTGCGGCTGCCGGACCTTCAGCTCGACTGCGCCGAGGAGGACCTGCGCTGGACGGAGTCGATCGCCTCGCAGCACCTGGTGGAGCTGCCGGTGCGGTTCAGCCCGCAGCCGCAGCAGGACGTGACGGCCCGGCCGAGCCCCACCCCGCGTCCGTTTCCGCAGGCGCGTCCGGCCTGGGAGATCAGCACCAAGGCGGCTGCGCCGAAACCCGCGCCGCCCCCGCCCGAGCCCCTGGTCGCCGCGAGCACCGCACCGGCCGGTGAGGCGGGCCGTCCGCGAGGGGCGTGGCGGCGCCTTCTGCACTGGTGGCGCGGCTACTGACCGGCGGCCCACCGTGCGGGGGACGACCACGCCTGAAGCGTCCGCCCGCTGGTGAAGCGGCGCTCGGCCCCCGTGACCGGGTCGGTGAACTCCAGCGTCCGCGCGAGCAGTTGCAGCGGTCGCCGGAAGTCGTCGGCCGGTACGGGGCCGGTCACCACCGGGTAGAGCGGATCCCCGAGGATCGGCACGCCCAACGCGCTCATGTGCACCCGCAGCTGGTGCGTCTGCCCGGTGCGGGGCACCAGCCGGTAGCGGGCGAGTCCGTCCGCGCGGTGCTCGATCAGCTCCACCCGTGTGACCGCGTTCGGCTCGCCCGCCACCTCCCGGGCGGCCTGCACCCCGCGTTCCTTCACGATCCGGCTGCGCACGGTCAGCGGCAGGGCGAGCGACGGGTCGTACGGCGCCACGGCCTCGTACTCCTTGTGCACCCGGCGGTCGCGGAACAGCGTCTGGTACGCGCCGCGCTCCTCGGGCCGCACCGTGAACAGCACCAGCCCGGCGGTGAGCCGGTCGAGGCGGTGCGCCGCGGTGAGCTCCGGAATGCCCAGTTCCCGTCGCAGCCGGGCCAGCGCGGTCTCGGCGATGTGCGAGCCACGCGGAGTGGTGGCGAGGAAGTGCGGCTTGTCCACGACGACGAGATGCTCGTCGCGGTGGACGATCTCCAGCGGGAACGGCACCGGCACCTCGTCGGGCAGCTCCCGGTGGAACCACACGTACATCCCCGGCTCGTACGGCGCGTCGGGCGCCACCGGCCGTCCGTCGGCGCCCACGATCCGTCCGGCCTCCAGCATCGCCTCGATCACCCCGGGCCCCGCCCCCGACAGCCGCTGCACCAGGTACTCCCGCACCGTGGCCCACGCCCCGTCGCCGGGCAGCCGCACCCGCACCGGGTCCACCCCGTGACGCTGGGGCAGGGGAGCGGGCGGGGCAGGGGGCTTGCGGCGTCTCATCGCCCGAAGCCTACGAGGCGCCGTACTCCTCCGGAAAACCGCCGGCCCGCCGTCCCGCGGGACGCCCCTGGCGCCCTTTGCCCCGCCGTGGCTCACGCGGCCCGGGCCGCGCCCTCCTGTTCGGCCTCGATGCGGGCCTTCCACTCGGCCTTGGAGGCCCGCCAGCCGTCCTCGTCGTGGCCGAGGCGCCAGTAGCCGGAGACGGACAGGTCCTCGCGGGGCACGGCGTGCTCGACGCGCAGCAGGCGGCGCAGTTCCTTGACGAAGCCGGCCTCGCCGTGCACGAACGCGTGCACACGGCCCTCGGGGAAGTCCAGCGCGCGGACGGCCTCCACCAGCGCCCGGCCGACCGGCCGCCGTCCGCGGTGCAGCCAGACCACCTCCACATCGGAGTCGATCTTCTGCTCCTCCTCGGGACCGGCGACCTCGACGAAGGCGTGGGCCGTGACACCCTCGGGCAGGGCCTCCAGGGAGCGGGCGATCGCCGGCAGGGCGCTCTCGTCACCGGCGAACAGATGCCAGTCGGCGCTCACGTCGGGGGCGTAGGCGCCGCCGGGGCCCAGGAAGCGCAGGGTGTCGCCCGGACGCGCGCGCAGCGCCCAGGGACCGGCCAGACCCTCGTCGCCGTGGACCACGAAGTCCAGGGTCAGCTCGCGGTGCTCGGGATCCCAGGCCCGCACGGTGTACGTCCGCATCCTCGGCCACTGCTCGCGCGGGAGCTCCTCACGGATCCGCCGCATGTCGAAGGGCTCGGGACAGGCGACCCCCTCGACCGGGAACAGCAGCTTCACATAGTGGTCCGTGCAGGTGCCGGCCGAGAAGTCCGCCAGGCCGTCGCCGCCGAGCACCACACGCTGCATGCGCGGGGTCAGCCGTTCGGTGCGGACGACCTGCGCGGTGTGGGTCCTGTACGACGTGCGCGCCGGGCGAACTGCCATGGCGGCCTCCCTGCCTTGTTGCTTAGGTTTGCCTAACCTATTATGGCAGTCCTCACGCTTCCAGGGTGGCGAGCAGCCGCCGCAGGGAGCCTCCCAGCCCCCAGCGGGCGCCCAGCTCCTCGACCGCCGCCGGATCGCGCGGGGTGCGCGGCAGCGCCGTGTCGACGTCCGGCAGCGGGACATCGGTGGCCACGCGCACGACCTTCGGCGCCACCGCGAGATACGGCCTCGCCGCGTCGAGCCGCTTCCGCTGCGACGGCGTGAGCCTGGACGCCGGGTCGTCGACGGCCGCCATGATCCCGGCCAGGTCGCCGAACTCGGCGAGCAGCCTGGCCGCCGTCTTCTCCCCGATGCCGGGCACCCCCGGCAGCCCGTCGCTCGGGTCGCCGCGCAGCAGCGCCAGATCCGCGTACCCGCGGCCGTCGACCCCATACTTCTCCCGCAGCACCGCCTCGTCGGTGATCCGCAGCGTGCCCACGCCCTTGACCGGATACAGCACACGCACCCCGCGCGCGTCGTCCACCAGCTGGTACAGGTCCCGGTCCCCGGTGACGATGTCGACCGGGCCCTTCGCCCGTGCCGTGAAGGTGCCGATCACATCGTCCGCCTCGTACCCCGCGACGCCCACGCGCGCGATGCCGATGGCGTCCAGCACGGACTCGATCACCGGGACCTGAGGGGAGAGGGTGTCGGGCACTTCCTCCTCGTCCGGACCGCCCTCGTGCTCCTCGGCGACCCGGTGCGCCTTGTAGGAGGGGATCAGCTCCACCCGCCACGCCGGCCGCCAGTCGGCGTCCATGCAGGCCACCAGATGGTCGGGCCGGTGGTCCCCGACCAGCCGGTCGATGAAGTCGAGCAGCCCGCGCACGGCGTTCACCGGCGTGCCGTCCGGAGCCCTGAGCGACTCGGGGACGCCGAAGTAGGCACGGAAATACAAGGACGGAGTGTCAAGCAAAAGATATTTTTCGGGGCGCGTCGACATGCGCCCAGCATGCCACTGACGAGGTTGCCTCTCGTGCGACAACGCCCACGGAGCGGCGTGGGCCCCGCCCGCTCGTCATGGGGTACGGAAAGCGGATGGGGCGTTCGAAGAACGGACCGCCGGTCAGCGCGGAGTGTGCACCTGGGCGGACCGGGCGCGCAGCTCGGCCAGCCGCCGCTGGTACAGCGGTCCGGCCGCGTGGGCGCCCCTGGCCTCACTCGGGGTGGACTGCTCGATCAGGTGGTGAGCCACGGCCTTGAGATGCGCGGACCAGGCCAGCACGTGCTGCTGAGCGGGGCGACCGCACTCCTGCGGTTCCCCGGGAAGACACAGCGGGAGCTGCGGACCGAGCTTGTTCGCCGCGTGCCGGATGTAGCGGGCGATCGTCGCCCATTCCTCCTCGGTCCGCTGAACGGCCGTCGCCGTGGTCTCCCAGCCCCAAGGGCCGAAGTCGTCCCCGTGATCGTCCATGTGTGCTCCCCGGTGATCTCGGCGGGTCAAGCCGTTGCGGCGATCGTAGCGGCGCCGTCCGCCTCCCGGGGGTCGCAGTGCCCGACCGAGGGAACGCACGGCGAGCAGGGGCCGCACATGGGCAGGAATTGCGGCGGCGTGCAAAACTGCGCGCCGTCGCCGAGGACCGCGCGGATATCGGCCAGCACTTCCCCCATGCGCAGCCCGCCCCAGATGTCGGGCATCGGGGATTCCTGGACGTTTCCGATCTTCAGGAAGCGGCCCAGCACGCACGGCCACACATCACCGGTCGGGCCGATGGCGCACTTCTCGTGTGCGCAGTGCCCGCACAGATCGGCGATGGTCGGCGCCGCTCCCCGGCTGCCCCGGCCGAACGCCCGCGTACGGTCCTCGCCGACCTGTTCCACACCGAGGGCCAGCAGGTCCTGCGCTGCTTCGTGGACGCGCTGTCCCGGCCGGACGGCGACGACTCCGCCCCGCAGCGGGATGCCGAGGCTCAGCGCCTTTTCGATGTTGGCGCGTGTCCGCTTGTGGGAGCCGCGCAGCTTGGTCACGGCGTCGTGGTCCTCCGCGTTGTCGGAGTAGTACGACGTGGCGAGCTTGACCTCGCATTCACGGAAGACGTCCCACAGCTCGGCTCGGATGTGAGTCATGTTGGAGAAGACCTCGACTCCCAGGCCGACCGTCCGGGCGTGCCTGATGAGCGCCGGGAGGGAGGGGTACAGGGTCGGCTCCCCGCCGATGAACTGAACGTCGAGCGCGCCCATGTCGGCGAGTTCCGAGATGACGCGCAACCAGTCCCGGACGGTCATCGTGCCGTGCGTTCCTTTGGGGGAGGAGTCCGCATAGCAGTGATCGCACAGCTCGTTGCACAAGCCGGTGACCTCCAGCCAGGCGAACTTGAGGGGGTTTTCGGCAAGGGTCATCCCGTGTCTCCTTACGGGTGTCGGAAGGTCGTCTGAGCAGCCCCGCCCGTGCCCCACGGGGCAGGGCACGAGTGGGCGGTGGCGGCGCCCTCACCACTGCACGGGCAGCGGCACCCCGGCGAAGGGGCGGTTCGGACGGGAGTGGCGCGTGTGCCTCTCCGGGCCTGTCCGGTCGGGAGCGTCGACGTCCGGTCTGCTGGAACTCGGTGTCCTCAGCGCGTCGGCGTCAGTCGTGCCCGGTGCCGAACGGTGTGGCGCGGGCACCGGTCCTGGGTGGTGTTCTGGTCGTCCTGCGGGCCGGATGCCTCGTCACAGCCGGATGCGCAGAACGCCTCGAACGTGACGCCGCCCTCCAGGGCGTGGCGGATCGTGCGGTTGACGAACTGCACGACCGAGTGGGTCACTCGTCGTCTTCGCCGTCCTCGTCGTCTAGGCCGACGTAGGGCAGCCGGGCGCCGCGCGACCCGCAGCGCATCGACCAGACACTCGCGCAGCCGAACCGCCGCGAACCGCAGCTCCGTGGTCGTGGCCTCCGGGACTTCGAGCACCGTCATCGAGGTGGTCAGCACGTTGTCCCCAATGGCGAGCTGGCCCTCCTCCATCTGGTCGGCCAGTCGCGACAGGACGCTCGTCGGGTCGTTGGTGTGCAGGTAGGCTGGCTTGCCGTTCTCGGACCATGGCAGCAGGCGGGGGCGGGTCCTCACGCGACTCCCTTCGGCAGGCGGATACCCTGCGGCGCCATCACGAGACCGGCGCGCCGGCGTTTCCGTTCGCGTTCTGCGCTGCGCTCGCGGGCGATGACGTACGGCTGGACGAGTCCGATGGCTTCGCCACCGCCCAGCGCAGGCACACGCGGGCGGCAGCGAGCCGGGAGCGTTGCAGGGGACGGGGCCGATTCCGTTGTCCGACGGCGGTCCGTCAGGTGAAGCAGTAACCGCAACAGCGGATGAAGCAGCCGCGCTGCAATGGGGAACATGTCGTCAACTTCCACGCCGGATTGGTGGCCATGCCCCGGGCCGGTCGCACGGTCGCGGGGTCCTTTCACGAAGACCCTCGCGTCCATTCCCGCTCAAGACCATGTCAAGGCCCTATAGATGCGCCCTATATTTGACGTATGGGGGAAACCCGGGCGGACTTGTGGTCCCATCCGAAGCTGGTCTCGGCGGTCGCCACCGAGGACTGGGGTGCGGTCTTCCGCACCTACCGACAGCTCACCGGACTCAGCCAGACGAAGCTCGGTGAACGCGTCGGCCTCATACAGCCCGAGGTGTCCACCATCGAGCGCGGTCGACGTCGCGTCACCTCGGTCGAGGTACGGCAACGCATCGTGGACGGGCTTCGCATCCCGGAGCACTTACTGGCGACTGACCGGCCCCGCGCCGGCTCGCCGGTGCCCGCGCTCGCCGTACCCGGTCCAGGGCCGGACGATGATCTGCTGGCGCGTGTGACGAGCGTGGTGGACGGCGAGCACCGGGTGGACGCCGTCACGCTCGACTGGTTCGACCGGCTGCTGGCGGAACATCGCCGCGCCGAGGACGAGATCGGGTCACGGCCGCTGGTGGGCTTGATACGGCAGCAGCTCCGGACAGTGGTGGACCTGTATGGCGGTGCACGAGGCCCGTTGGCGGATCGGGTGGTGCGTCTGGCGTCCGAGCACGCGCAGTTCCTGGCGTGGATGGCGCAGGACCAAGGGCAGACTGCCGCTGCTCTCGCCTGGTACGACCGCAGCCACGAGTGGGCGTTGGAAGCCGGTGACACCAACATGGCGGCGACGACGCTCAGCATGAAGGCGCACATGGCGTGGTCCGGCGGTCGCGGAGACCGATGTGTGCGACTGGCGGAGGCTGCCCGCTGGTCGGCACCGGGAACGTCGCTCGGGGTTCAGGGCATGGCCGCGCAGATGGCCGCCCGAGGGCACGCGCTCAACGGCGACGCCGACGACGCCGAGCGGCTGTTGGACGAAGCGCAGGAACTCATCGGCCGCGCGGCGCAGCACCCGGAGGATGAACCGCCGTGGATGTACTTCTACGGCGAGACATGGTTCACCTTGCAGCGAGGCATGGCCGCGCTGCATCTGCGCGACTGGAAGGTGGCCATCACCCGTCTCACCGTCGGCCTGGCCGCGCTGTCCGACGACTATCGCCGTGACAAGACGTGGTACCGGGCTTGTCTGGCACATGCCCTGGCCGAGGCCGGCGAGGCAGCGCAGGCCGCCTCCGTCGCACTGGCGGCGGTACCCGACGCCGCCGACATCGGACGCCCCCACTCATGGAACGAACTGCACACCGTGGCCGCCGTCCTCATGCGACGCGGCGCGAAGGAAGCACGGGAACTCGTCGCCGCGCTCCGGGCCTACGACTGACGTCCCGCTGGGACACGGAAACGGCCCTCGCGTCATGGTCGGCTGCATCAGGGCACGAGGGCCGATGCGGATCAGGCGCCGATGACGTTCCGGCGGGCGGCGAGCCATGCGGCGTCCCAGGCCGCCTTCCGCCCGCCGGGTGCGGTGAGCTGGCGGTGAGCTCCTTCCTGGTCGACGGACACCGCCCGCCTGTGGAGGCGGAGGGGGCGGGGGATCGTTTCGTCAGGTGAGTGCTGCACCGACCTTGGCGTTGGTCTCCGGGTGGAGGAAGCCGAAGCCGACGCGGGCGTGGACGGCGGTGACGACGTTCAGGCCGGCGAGGCGGTGTCGAGAAGCATCAGTTGTCCGGTCACGGCACGCATCATGCCGCACGGCGCCGACAGGGCACGCGTCGTCGTCAAACAGGACACAGCGGGCGCTCCGGGTGGGAGATGCGGGGATCTGTGAACCGGATCACGTTTGGTTTGAGTCAAAAAGGTCTGGGAAGGCGCGGCCCGGATGGCGGGGAGGTCGCTTTCCGTGACGGTCGGCACCTCTCCGCATCCCGTTCTTGGCCCCGAGACAAGAGGATGAGTGTGTCTTCCCGACTTGAGGCCCGGCACCTGTTCAAGGTGTTCGGCCGACGACCGGACGAGGCAGTGGAGAGACTACGGCGGGGCGCCGACCGCGAGGACCTGCGGGCGGAGGGAACCACCGCCGCCGTGATCGACGCCTCCTTCACCGTGGAACCCGGCCAGATCTTCGTCGTCATGGGTCTGTCCGGATCCGGCAAGTCCACGCTTCTGCGCATGCTGAACGGACTGCTCGAGCCGACCGCCGGCACCGTCAGCTTCGACGGCCAGGATCTGACCGCGCTCAGCGACCGTGAGCTGCGCGAGGTCCGTTCCAAGAAGATCAGCATGGTCTTCCAGCGCTTCGCGCTCTTTCCGCACCGCAGCGTCCGTGAGAACGCCGCCTACGGACTGGAAGTGCAGGGCGTGCCCCGCGCCGAGCGCGAGCGTCGCGCCGACGAGGCGCTCGCCCTGTGCGGCCTGGCCGGCTGGGAGAAGTCCTGGCCCGACGAGCTCTCCGGCGGTATGCAGCAGCGTGTGGGCCTGGCCCGCGCCCTGGCCACCGACGCCGACCTGCTGCTGATGGACGAGTCCTTCAGCGCCCTGGACCCGCTGATCCGCCGCGACATGCAGGACCAGCTGCTCCAGCTGCAGAAGACCCTGAAGAAGACCATCGTCTTCATCACCCACGACCTCAACGAGGCCATGCGCCTGGGCGACCGGATCGCCGTCATGCGCGCCGGCCGCATCGTGCAGATCGGGACCGCGGAGGACATCCTGCTGCGCCCCGCCGACGACTACGTCGCCTCCTTCACCCAGGACGTGGACCGCTCCCGGGTGCTGACCGCGGAGGCGGTCATGGACCGCGGGGTGCGCGGCGACGAGGCCGACTGCGGCTGCGACACCGCCACCCCGCAGACCCCGTTCACCGAGCTGTGCGCGATCAGCGCCCGCGTCCCCCATCCCGTCGCCGTGCTGAACGAGGACCGGGAACTCGTCGGCGTCGTCCGGCGCAGGCGGCTCGTCGGCTTCCTCGGCGACGGGGAGACCACCCCGGTGAGCTGCGACGCACCGCGGGACAAGGGCGGCGAGAAGGAGGTGGCCCGTGCCTAGGATTCCGCTCGGCGACTGGGTCAACTCCACGGTCGACTGGCTGCTCGACCACATGGCCTGGCTCTTCGATTTCTGCAAGGCCGTCCTCACCGGCTTCTACGGCGGGATCAACGCCGTCCTCCAGGCTCCGCAGCCGCTGCTGCTCGCCGGCATCCTCGCCGTGCTCGCCTGGTGGCTGCGCGGCACCCTGGCCGGTCTGCTCGCCTTCGCGGGATTCGCCTTCATCGACTCCATGGGGCTGTGGTCCAACGCGATGGTGACCCTGGCGCTGGTCCTGGTCGCCACGATCACCGCCCTGGTGATCTCGGTGCCGGTCGGCATCTGGGCGGCCCGCTCCGACCGGGTCAGCTCCTTCGTCCGGCCGGTCCTGGACTTCATGCAGACGCTGCCGGCGATGGTCTACCTCATCCCGGCCATCCTGTTCTTCGGCACGGGCGCCCCCGCGGGCATCGTCGCCACCCTGATCTTCGCCCTCGCGCCCGGCGTGCGCATGACCGAGCTGGGCATCCGCCAGGTCGACAAGGAGCTGGTGGAGGCGGCCGAGGCGTTCGGCACCACGCCCCGCAACACGCTGCTGCGCGTCCAGCTGCCGCTGGCCCTGCCCACCGTCATGGCCGGCGTCAACCAGGTGATCATGCTCGGCCTGTCCATGGCCGCGATCGCCGGCATGGTCGGCACCGGCGGCCTCGGCGGCGACGTCAACGAGGCCATCGGCCAGCTCAACGTGGGCCTCGGCGCCGAGTCCGGTGTCGCCATCGTGATCCTCGCGATCTACCTGGACCGCATGACCAGCGCCCTGGGCACCGAGGTCTCCCCGCTCGGCCGGCGCGCCGCCGCCAAGGCACGGGCGGCGGCCAAGGGCCTGAGGACCTGGTCCTACCGGCCGCAGCCGCAGATCGCCGTCATCGGCGTGGTGATCCTCGCCCTCGTGTCGGGCGGCCTGGGCATCCTCGGCGGCAACGGCGACAGCGCGACCACCGCCTCCGACGGCGATGTCGGCAAGGGCAAGAAGATCACCATCGGGTACATCCCGTGGGACGAGGGCGTCGCCTCCACCTTCCTGTGGAAGGAGATCCTCGAGCGGCGCGGCTACGAGGTCAAGGTCCAGCAGTTCGAGGCGGGGCCCCTCTACACCGCGCTCGCCCAGGGCAGCGTCGACGTCCAGACCGACGCCTGGCTGCCGGTCACCCATGAGCAGTACTGGAAGAAGTACGGCAGGAAGCTCGAGGACCTCGGCTCCTGGTACGGCCCGACCTCCCTGGAGCTGACCGTCCCCGCGTACCTGAAGGACGTCGACTCGCTGGAGGACCTCAAGGGCAAGGCGTCCCTCTTCGGCGGGAGGATCACCGGCATCGAGTCCAGCGCCGGCATGATGGGCCTGCTCAAGGACAAGGTCCTCAAGGACTACGGCCTGGACAAGGAGTACAAGGTCGTCGACAGCTCCACGCCCGCGATGCTGGCCGAGCTCAAGCGCGCCTACAACAAGAAGGAACCCGTCGTCGTCACGCTCTGGTCGCCGCACTGGGCGTACAGCGACTACGAGCTGAAGAAGCTGAAGGACCCCAAGGGCTCCTGGGGCACCGGTGACGGTGTGCACACGCTGGCCCGCAAGGGCTTCAGCGACGACGCCCCGGTCGTCAGCGGCTGGCTGAAGAACTTCAGGATGAGCGAGAAGCAGCTCACCAGCCTCGAGTCCGAGATCAACAAGGCGGGCAAGGGCCGGCAGCAGGACGCCGTGCGCACCTGGCTGAAGGAGAACCCGGAGGTCGTCGACAAGCTGGCCCCGATACCGGCCGGCTCCTCCGCCAAGGGGGCCGGCGACCACAGCGCCGCGCACATGGAGTAGCGCCGGAACGGGACGGGTACCCGGCCGTCGTCCGCCGGTGGACGGCCGTGAGGTGACCCGGCACCGGACACCGCCCGAGGGGCGGGCCCTCCCCGGCCCAGGGGGACGGAGCCCGCCCCTCACCCGTGGTCACGGGCGGAATCAGGCCAACCACGGGGAGCCGTTCCCGCCCCTTCGGGGCCCGCGCGATCCTGACAGGGATGCAGCGGCCGGATGAAACTGTTTGCCGAACATGCGTAGGGTGCAGAGAACTCCTCAGAAGGAGTGCACCCGCGGCCGGGCCCACGGGCAGCGGCCCCGGAAGCAGTGGACCGACGAGCGAAGGAGGGAGCCGGAGCGATGGGCGACCACAAAGAGCAGCCCCTTCGAGTGGGCGCGGCCGTACGGCGTCGGCGCCGCGCGCTGGGTCTCACCCTCGCCGTCGTGGCCGACCGCAGTGGCCTGTCGGTGCCGTTCCTGAGCCAGATCGAGAACGACCGGGCCCGCCCCAGCACCAGCTCCCTGGAGAAGGTCGCCGACGCGCTGCGCACCACCGCCGTGGAACTGCTCGCGGCGGCCGACCCGGCGTGCAGCGTCGACGTCGTCCGCGCCGACACCACCGAGCTGGGCCCCGAGCCCCGGATGCGCTCCCTGGTGCGCGGCCACCACCAGCTGCACGCCTCGGAGTACACCGGTGACCACGACACCGGCCGGGAGTTCCAGCACCGCAACGACGAGCTGATGTACGTCGCCGACGGAGCGGTGGAGGTCGAGGCCGAGGGCCGCGCCTACCGGCTGGTGCGCGGCGACACCATGTACCTCACCGGAGGGGTCCGCCACCGCTGGCGGGCAACCGTGCCGGAGACACGGCTGATCGTGGTCGCGGTCGCGGAGCACATCGAGGCCGTGCAGGACCGGGCGCGCTGATGCGGGTCGTCTCCCTGGTGCCCTCGCTCACCGAGGCGGTGGCGGTGTCCCTGCCCGGAGTGCTGGCCGGCGCCACCGACTGGTGCAGCCACCCGGCGGACCTCGACGTCACCCGTGTCGGCGGCACCAAGAACCCCAAGATCGACCGGATCGTCGCGCTCGCTCCCGACCTGGTGATCGCCAACGAGGAGGAGAACCGCGCCCCCGACCTCGACGCCCTGCGCGCGGCCGGCCTCGAGGTGCTGGTGACCGAGGTCCGGACCCTGCCGCAGGCCTTCGGGGAACTGGCGCGGGTGCTGCACGCCTGCGGCGCGGTGCGCCGCCCCCGGTGGCTGGACGAGGCCGAGGCGGCCTGGGCGGCCCTGCCCGTGCCCCGGCGCCGTACGACCGCCGTGGTGCCGGTCTGGCGGCGGCCCTGGATGGTGCTGGGCCGGGACACCTTCGCCGGCGACCTCCTGGCCCGCCTGGGCGTCGACCACCTCTACGCCCACCACCGCGAGCGCTATCCGCGCATCCCGCTGGAAGAGCTGCGGGCGGCGGCCCCGGACGTGGTCGTCCTGCCGGACGAGCCGTACCGCTTCACCGCCGACGACGGCCCCGAGGCCTTCCCCGGACTGCCCTGCGCCCTGGTCGACGGACGGCATCTGACGTGGTACGGGCCGTCGCTGGCGCAGGCTCCGCGCGTGCTGGGCGAGGCGCTGCGAGCGGCAGGCCGCTGAACCGGCCCACGCGTGCGCACCCCGCGGGCCGCAGCGACCGCGTCATCGGGCTTCCCCGCGTCCCGTCCGCGGGGCGCGGGTCCGCCACGACGGCGGTGAAGGCCGCCGCGGTCAGCGGCGCCGGACCGGCGGTGCTCAGCGGACTCGCGGTCGGCGAGGAACTGTCCCCGCGCCGGCTCGTGACCGTCCCGGTGGACGGCGTCGCCCTCGGACACGATCTGCGGGCGGTCCGCCCGGCGGGCCACCGCCCGGTGGGACCGGCCCGTGAGCCGCCGTCCCTGACACGGTCGGGAAAGAGCTGAGGCCGGAACCCGTCCGGGACAAGGGCCTATGCACCGGAAGCACCGGAAGCACCGGCCGCACCGAAGGAGCCGGCCGCCCGTACCAGCTCCCGCATGACCCGTACGTCCTCGCCCATCTCCGGATGCCACTGCACGCCCAGCACCCAGTGCCCGGGGAGTTCCACGGCCTCCACCGTGCCGTCCGCCGCGTACGCCGACGCGATCAGCCCCTCACCGAGGCGGTCGACGGCCTGGTGGTGATAGGTCGGGACGGTCGTCTCCTCCGGTACGGCCTCGGCACAGCGGGTGCCGGGGACCGGCTTGACCGTGTGAGCGCCGAAGACACCGGTCACCTCGGCATGGCCGTCGATGTGCTGGACCAGGGTGCCGCCCAGGGCGACGTTCAGCAGCTGCATGCCGCGGCAGATGCCGAGCAGCGGAAGGCGCGCGGCCAGGGCGGCCTCGATCAGGGCCAGCTCCCAGGCGTCCCGGACACGGCACGGCGGCCCCGTCCGCGGGTCGGGCTCGGCGCCGTAGCGCACCGGCTCGACGTCCGGGCCGCCCGTGATCACCAGCCCGTCGAGCCGGGCCACGGCCGCCGCCGCCCGCTCCGGCTCGTCCGGCGGCAGCATCACGGCGATCCCGCCCGCCCGCTGCACCAGCCGCGGATAGCCCACCGGCAGCAGCGCGGTCTCCATCTCCCACACGCCCCAGCGCGTCCCCGGCTCCAGATACGTACTGATCCCGATGAGCGGTCGTCCCGTCACACGGCCCTCCCCAGCGGGCGACGGCCCGCACGTCCCGCCCTTTGCCGTCCTTCGATCTTCCTCACCGCTCCCGGCCGCCCTTCACCGTTCTCGAGGCGTCTTGCACTGCTCCCCGGCATCCTCCGGCATCCTCGGGAGTCCTGGCCAGGAATCCTCCGGAATCCTTGCGACAAGATCCACGGCCGCGTCCTACAGTGCCGGGGTGAGTACGACCCCTCCGCCCGGCTGGTATCCCGATCCGACGGCCCCCCACCAGTGGCGCTGGTGGGACGGCACGGCCTGGACCGAGCACCGCAGCGCCCCCGGAGAGCCGTCCGGGCCGCCCGCCGCCCCGCCGCCTTCCGGCAGGGGCCCGGCCCGCGCGAAGGCCGTCGCCCTCGTCGCCGCCGGGGCCGTCCTGGTCGCCGCGGTCGTGACGGGCGTGGTGGTGCTGGGCCGCGACGACGGCAGCGGCGGCAAGGCGAGGACCGCGCCCACCGCCCCTTCCGCCCCGTCTGTGAGCACCGGTCCCTCCACGGACACGCCGTCCCCGGCCGCCTCCGCCTCCGACGACCCGTCCGTCGTCGTCGACCAGCTGAACGGCATCACCCTGCCGGTCCTCGACGGCTGGGAGAAACCGCCGTACGCCGCTCAGGACGACGTCGTCCTGACCACCCGGGGCACCTACGACTGCCCCGCCGGGACGGGCCTGTGCCGGCACGGCCTGGTCATCACGCGCACCCCGGCCGTGGCCGAGGGGACGTCCCCGGAGGCCCTGGCCCGGCGCGACATCGAGGAGGCGGCCGAGCAGGCGTACGACGAGAACGCGGCCGGCCAGCGTCTCTACGGCGGGATCACCTCCCACCGGACCGTGGCCTCCGGCCAGATCGCGGTCGCGGGACGCGCGGGCTACTTCGTGCGCTGGCGGGTCGACACCGCGAAGGGCCCCGGGGGTTACGTCCAGTCCGTGGCCTTCCCGTCCAGCACCGGCACCGAGGCGCCGGTCGTCGTGCGCCTCGTCTTCGACGCCGGTCCGGACGGCCCGCCCCTGTCCGACATGGACAGGATCATCAGGGGCATACGGCCCCTCGGCGACGCCGCGACCGGAGGCGGGGTGGGCAGCAGCATCGGCCCGCCGGGCTGAGCCGTCCGGCGGGCCGCCGGGGCGGTCCGCGGAGGCGGTCTACAGAAAGGTGCGTCCCTCGCCCCGGTACGTCGGTACGGTCGCCGTCACCCGGTCGCCCTCGACCAGGTGCAGGACGTCGAACCGCTCGCACAGCTCCCCGGCCTTCGCGTGCCGGAACCACACCTTGTCGCCGATCAGCAGGTCGTCGGCGGGCGGACCGATCAGCGGGGTCTGCACCTCACCGGGGCCCTCCTGGGGGTCGTAGCGCAGCCCCTGGGGCAGATACGGCACCGGCAGCCGGTCCCGGCCGGCCGGGCCGGAGGCCGGGTAGCCGCCGCCGAGGACCGTCACGACCCCGACGCCGGGGCGCCGCACGACGGGCTGGGCGAACAGGGCCGCCGGACGGCCGCGGAAGGACGTGTAGTGGTCGAAGAGCCGCGGGACGTACAGGCCGGAGCCCGCGGCGACCTCGGTGACCGCGTCCTCCGCCGCGGTGTACTGCACGCTGCCCGTGCCGCCGCCGTTGACGAACTCCAGCTCCGGTGCCACGGCCCGTACCGCGCGCACCGCCGCGGCCCGCCGCTCGGCCAGCTCCCGGCGCGCGGCGGCCTGCATCAGCCGGATCGCGCGCGAACGCAGGGGCCGCCCGGCGACCGCGTCGCCCACGCCCGCGACATGACCCTCGTACGCCATGACCCCCACCAGTGCGAACCCCGGCCGCCGGGCCACCGCACGGGCCAGATCGGCGATCTGGGCGGGGGAGTGCAGCGGGGAGCGGCGGGCGCCGATGCGCACGCGCCCGCCGAGCAGCTTCAGCGAGGTGTCCAACTCCAGGCACACCCGGACGACTTCGCGCCCTCCCTCGCGCGAGGCGTCGATGAGGTCGAGCTGTGCCGGGTCGTCGATCGTCACCGTGACGGCACGGGCGAGCTTGGGATCGGCGGTGAGCTCGGCATAGCCGGAGCGGTCGGTGGAGGGATAGGCGAGCAGGATGTCGTCGAAGCCGGAGCGGGCCAGCCACAGGGACTCGGCGAGGGTGAAGGACATGACGCCCGCGAAGCCCTCCTTCGCGAGGACGCGTTCCAGCAGGGCACGGCAGCGCACGGACTTGCTGGCGACCCGGACCGGCTTGCCGCCGGCCCGGCGGACGAGGTCGTCCGCGTTGGCGTCGAAGGCGTCCAGGTCCACGATCGCGAGGGGAGCGTCCAGATGGGCGGTGGCCCGGTCGTAACGGGCCCGATCGGCGGCGCGCGCAGTCATGCCCGCAGCCTGCCAGACCGGATTACCGCAGGGTAGGGGGATGTTCCGGGCAGATCCCCCGAGCTCGTGGACTGATTCCCCCTCAGGGGAAAGCACCCCGTAGAGTGACGCGCACGTACGGCGGAAACGTCCAGTGATCTTGGTCGCGGAGTTGAGCCGGGATGACGGTTCGCCCGTACGGGTATGCGTGCCCGGTGACGACGAGTCCGCGCCGGGCGGGGCAACGAGACGGCCGCGCCCGGAAAGGCCCGGGCATGAGGAAAGCGGGGGGTGCATGAGCACGGAAGCGCGGCACACCCCCGTCCCCCCACGGTCGGCGCGGCCTGCGGGGGACGGCGTCGACGGCGGCACCGCCGAGACCCCTGAAAGGGGCGCCGAGCGGAATGCGCCGCCCCACGGCACACCGGCGGCGGACCCCTGGGGCACGGGACGCGACGCCACCATCCCGTTGCTCCGCACCGGCGTCACCCGTCCCCGCTTCCCGGACTTCCGCCTCCCGCCCCCGTCCCGCCTCCCGGACGGCCCGTCGGCGGCCGGCCGGGAGATGACCGCGGACGGCGGGAGAAGCGAGGGAAACGGAGGAAGCGGAGAAAGCGGAGGAAGCGGAGGAAAGAGCCCGGCCCGGTCCGCGCAGACGCCGCCCGCGGCCGGCCGGGGGACACCGGGCGGCCGGGACGCCGCCGAGGGCGCGGCGTCCGCAGGGGCCGCGGGCAGG